>JABEUS010000005.1 GCA_013044285.1 Acidimicrobiaceae bacterium | reverse complement strand
GATGAAGGGAAATCTCAAGCAGGCCGGAGAAAAAGTCAAGGACGCGTTCAAGAAGTAATTGGAAGATTGAAGAGTCTCGGCGAGTCTTCGAGCGACGGCACCGTCGGAGTACTAAACATCTGTCGTCCTCCGACGATGTCCCGGGCCCCCCCGGTAGTTCCCCGAGTGATCTGGATCACTACCTCCGCACGGGGTCACCCAGATCGCCACCCCGCTGAATCACGGCGCTAGGGGTACCCTGGGGCTCGCCTACATCGGTGGATCGCCGGACTCCGGTCCACGGCGCCGAGAGTGGCGTCGCGGTCGGAACGTGCACGCACAGGGACTCACCGATTCATGTGTGTGGTGACGATCTGCCGGAAGCAAACGTCGTTCGCCGAACAGCCGAGCCGGGCCGCTAAAACGAAACTCTGCCAGTCGCGAATAGAGCGATAGTCGCCGCGCCCATCAGGACGACGGTGAACCAGCCCAGGATGTTGGCCCAGTGCCCGTTGACGTATTCACCCATGATTGTCCGGTCATTGGAGATGACGAGTACAACAATGAGTAAGGGTGCCGCAATGAGACCGTTGATGACGGCGACGAAGACGAGAAGTTTGATCGGATTAACGTGTACGAGACTGAGAGCGGTTCCGCCCAGTGTCCCCAGACCGACCAAAACGTAGAAGAGGGGAGCCTCGCGGACCTTGCGCGAGAATCCCCACTCCTTTCCGAGGAGACCGGACAAGCCAATCGAGCCCGAGGCTGCGAGAACGGGGACCGCCAGTAGCCCACTACCGATGAACCCGACGGCGAAGATCACGCCGGCCAGACTGCCCGCAATAGGTGTGAGGGAACTCGCCGCCTGGGCGGCACTTTGAATAGTGGTAATGCCGTGCACGTGGAGTGTTTGCCCGGTTGTCCCAATAATGGCGAACATCACGAGGTTCGAAAACGCCATTCCGGAAAAAATATCGAGGCGGCTCGTGCGCTGCTTAAATCGCGCTTGACTTCTCTCTCTTCTCTTTAGCGAGATAGCGCGCGAGCCTCCCTCGGGTTCGCTCCGCATCTCTTCGAGACGGTTCGCACTCTGCCAGAAGAAGATCTAGGGAGAAATCGTCGTGCCCAGCAGGGCCACCAGAAGCGAGATGTAGGACTTGTTCAGTTCAAGGTGGGGAATGACGGCATTGTGGAGAATCGTCGACCAATCGTGCGTGACGCTGATGAGGACGACAATGTAGACGATGAGAGTTCCCGCGAGCACCTTGAAGATCTGCTGAATGCGGTCAAAGGAGCCTCTGACTATCAGCATGGATATCCCCACACCCGACAGCGACGCCCATATCCAGGTGGGTCCGGCCCTCTGGAGGTTCATACCAGAACCAATCGCGACTAAGTCTGCGGCGATGTTGAGGGTATTGGCGATAAAGAGGACCAAAAGTATTGCTCCCACCATCCAGCGCCCTGCTCGGTGGAAGCGCTTCAGAGCTAGTTCTCCGATACCCGAGCCGGTCGCGAGCGCCGTCCGGTCGCAGATCTCTTGGATCGCCGCGATGATCGGAAACGTGAAGAGCGCGCTCCAGAGAAGCGACAGGCCGAATCGGGAGCCGGCTTGCGCGTAGGTGGCGATTCCCGACGGGTCGTCGTCACACGCGCCGGAGATGAGGCCGGGTCCAATTGCCCCTAAGGACTGGCGCCACGAGTGATGAGCGTGAGAACTTTCATCCTCGTCGCCCGAATCTCGTCGGGCTTTACTCGGTTTTCTCACGCGTCGTCACTTTTGACCCAGTTCGAGTTCGTAGATACGAGGTCGCTGGCGAGAGTGAAGCTCGTCGCCGAGTGCCGGCGCGGGGGAGTGTCGTCGCGTCCACCGAGATGAATTCGTCAACCACGTCACGACCTCAGCGAACCGCGTCGGAGGAGTCGGATCTCTGCACCTTGGAGTCGTCTTGTGGCGAATGTTGTCCGGCCCGTACCGCTTCGAGTTGTGCCGCAACCGCCGCGCCGTAGAGCAGTGCCACATTCGAGAGCAGGCTCCATAACAAGAGCGCGACGATTCCGGCCAGCGGGCCGTACGTCTCACCGAAGGTGGAGCTCGCGCGAAAGAACACGCCCAGGCCTATCGTGCAGAGTCCCCATAAGACGACCGAAATCCCCGATCCAATGAGGAGCCAAGAAAAATGTGGTTGTTGTCTCCGGGGCGACCAAAGGAAGAGGAGCGTCACCGCTAAGGCAATCAGAATGAGCCCCAGGGGCCAGTGCACCACGGCCCATGTTCTCGCCACAGTGCTTTTGCCGGAGAGTGAAAAAAGTTCTTGGCCGAACGCCAAACTCACGAAGGCGATCGTAATGAGGACGCCCACACTCAAGGTGAGAATGAGCGCTCTGAAATACTTCCTTACTACCGTTCGATCCTGTTCAATCCCGTAGAGACGGTTGAGACCCCTCTCGAGTTGTCCGAGACCGGACGTGGCGGTAATGAGGGCGCCAACTCCGCCAACTATGAGCGCCAGGTAACGATGGTCCGCAGCCACTTGATGGGCCTGGAGGACCGCGGTGGTGAGCACGCGACCTGCGGGCCCGGGAATGGCCTGACGCAATGTGGCGTCGACGGCGTTGCTGACCCCGCTCGAGTGAAGGACTCGGGCGAGCCCGACTGCCGCGATCACCCCTTGGATGACGACGAGTGAGGTGACGTAGGCGAGGGATCGAGCGTGGCTGAATCCGTCAGAAAGACTGAGGCGACGAAAGGAGTCGACGAGGAGTCGTCTGAGGCCGACGGTGCGTAGGGTGCGTCGCAAGTCGTCGCCAGTCAATCCTCGAGTTTCCGGTACCACCGAAGCGGTGCTCACGGCACTTCTTCTCGAGGAACGCAGACTACGAGAGATCGGCGCTCTATTGTCGCCCGGAGGTGTGTGGTTGCCTTTCGGTCGCTACCATCCAATTCGTAGACCGTGGGGCGGCTCAGTGTGATATCAATTCGCTGACCCTGGGTCATCTGGGCCAGGGGCGACCTCTCAGCATGGCCCACGGCCAGTCGGGCGAGGAGCCGGGCCCACTGCATCGGGTTCTCCGCGGTGACGACTCCGATCTCGAGCAGACCGTCGTCGGGGCGCGAGTTGGGAAAGACCCTCACTCCCCCCGAGAGTGAACTCATTTGGCCAAGTAGCACACACGTCGCTTGTCCCTTAAACCACGCTCGCTTGTCGACGGTAATCCGGATCTCGCGCGAACTCATTCTCGTCGCGTGTGTGCTGCTGACCACGTAGGCGAGACGTCCGAAATGTTCCTTGAGGTTGTCGTCGGCGTAGCGCAACATCAGGGCGTCGAACCCCACACCCGCCATGACGGCGAATCTCTCTCCGTTCAGAACTCCAACGTCCAAGCGGCGTCTTTCACCCTCGAGACCGATGTCGACCGCACTGACTAGATCGACCGGAATCTTTAGATTGGTGGCGAGTAGATTTGCGGTACCCGCCGGCAGTATCGCGAGGCTCACCTCTTTGCCGGAGATCGCGTCGACACATCGTTGCACCGAGCCGTCTCCACCCCAGATGAACACAACGTCCGCTCCGCTCTTGACCGCTTTGCGCGCCAGCGCCGGGATCTGTCGACTACGTTCCACTTCGGACCACGGGGGATTGGTATAGCCACGGTCCTTCAGTACTTGGCGTAGTTCACGAAGCCCACCGCCGAGAGTTTTTTTCTTATGGGCGATAATCGCAATCTTCAACATGCTGGATCTCCGTCGACCGGCCCGGTGTTCCGCCGGTGACTAGAAGGGCCCGAATACGGACTGGCGCCTAGATGCGTGGTGACAACACGACTCACGATTTCCACTCGACACCGGGCTCGCGATCCCACTACCGGCCCATCTCCGTAGAGCGCACTCGTGGTAGCGGTGTCCCTTGACGAGGCGCCGTCGATTGAGGAGCTTCTGCGGAGGTGGCGCACCGGAGGGCGTGTTCTCTCGACGACGGCAACGAGGGTGGGGCCCACCGAGAGTTCACTTGGAAGTTCGTTGGCACGATGAACACCTTGCGTCCCCAATGACGAAATCATTCGGACTGGGTTCTGTCATGACTCGTCCGCTTAGTTCCTTCAGGCCGCGGTGGTCTGACGGTTGTCAGCGTAGTTCTCTGTGACCGCAAGGGGGGGGGGCGAATTTATTGCGTTCGTCACGAACACGCTCCTCGTTGACCAACGAAACCATGACTCGGAGTCATCATTGAGACCTTCATTGAACTTGTCGAAATACGGGGCGACGCCCAAGGTGAACGTTTCGCAGCCGGGGGGGCCGTGTTCAATAAGGTCGGTAGTCGCCAATTTGGACTAATCAGATTGAATCCAAGAAGGAATCAGATGTTCGTTCTGGAAGATTTTTTGAGTGCTCGATTGATTTCATAGACCCTTACGACGCTGGCGAGTATGATTTAATTAGCGAGAAGACGGAAATGGTCGGTCTTTCGCCCTCAGAATCGAGAATTCGTGGCACAAGGTATAGTGAAGTTTTTTAACGCAGACAAGGGCTTCGGCTTTATTTCGCGCGAGCAGGGTGATGACGTCTTCGTACATTTCTCCAACATCCAGGGAGATGGTTACAAGAGTCTCGAAGAGGGGCA
Organism: Acidimicrobiaceae bacterium; assembly: GCA_013044285.1. GTDB lineage: Bacteria > Actinomycetota > Acidimicrobiia > Acidimicrobiales > RAAP-2 > RAAP-2. The sequence goes on along the minus strand of JABEUS010000005.1, from coordinate 1,540 downwards.
GCGAGTCGAGTTCGACGCTGCTCCCGGCAAGAAGGGCGAAGAGGCGCAGAACGTCCGCGTCATTTGAGGCTGAACGGCGCTCTTAACTGAGAGCGCCGAGCCCCAAAATCTTTCGCCGAAACTCTCGGTGGCGTGTCTATTGGGATCCGCGAGCGAGAATCGACAACTTGAACAAACGGGACTGGTGCTCCGACCGGGTGTATAGGGCGCCGTACTTTTTGCTGTGACCTTGACCAAAATTCAAGGTTTCCAATGAGTCATCCGACGTAATCGCCGGCAACGTCAATGGCGGCGCATCGACGCCCTACAGCCCGAACCAGGTCCTCCGCGCTAGACGAGAGCCGCAATGCCATCGGGGGGTTCTCTCCACCTCGTCTTGAATCGACTTGTCCTGGGACCGAGGTGTTAACTCTTTCATCGCGGTCACGCGGGCGGAGCCCGGCAAATCAGACGAGGGGGGAATCTCTCCTAGTGAATCTGGAGTGACGCCATGTACGCCGCGGCACAGAGGACGGGAGTGCCCAGGAGATTGAGCAGGGCCGCGTTGTGATGCCCCCGGTGCCACTGGATTTGGGGAAAGGCGACGGCGGAGGAGTAGGTGGTCAGACCCCCACAGAACCCCGTCGTGAACACGCTGAGGTGGTGGTCAATCAGAGAGTTATGAGCGGCGAGGTAGACCGTGAGTATTCCGCTGATGAAGCATCCCAGGATGTTGACGACCATGGTCGCCCAGTGACGACTGTGGTGAATGAAGGTTGCTGATCCCTTCTCGGCGCCGTAGCGCACGAGGGCGCCGACGCCTCCGGCGATAACTATCCACCCCAGGTCAACGGTGTTCATCGGTAGCTCCGCATGGCCCACCAGCCGGCCCCAATACCAAGGAGCCCACTCACCAGAATCTCGGTGAGGGCGGCTCCCACGCTGGCGCCCCAGACCGCGTGGATGTTCGCCACCAAACTGGAGTAGGAGGTGAAACCTCCGAGGAGCCCAGTAATAAGCAGCAAGCGCCACGGATCGTCGGGGTCGTGGTGACGCAGTCGTCCCGCGAGCAGGTGCACCGCCACCCAGACTCCGAGGGTGTTGATGACGATGAGGGCCCACATGACTCGACCCCAGGGACTCACCGCGTCGGCGTGGTAGCCAATCTGTTGACCGAGGTCACGAACAAGTGTTCCGGCCATTCCCCCAATCAGGACACCGACGAGCCCCACCAGGACTCGACGAAGTGCGCTCACGAACAAGAATTTATCCGAGGCCTCGCGTCACGGCGTTGAACGTCCCGAAGACCTGGAGACTTTTCTCGTGGGGCCGGGGGACGATTCCGATGATTCGAGTGCCCTCACGAGACCTTCGGTCTCGACGTGGGGTCTCTCCAAGCCGTTGAAACGATCCGGGGAAAACGGACTCCTTAATCTCGGCCCGCGCGACGATCGTGGCTCGAGCCAGCGTGTGGAAGTTCAGGTTGAAGCCGAAGAAGGCGGGGGAGGCTTCGGCGGGCACCTGGATGTCGGCCACGTCGAGGGCGTGCACCGAGATGAAG
>JABEUS010000042.1 GCA_013044285.1 Acidimicrobiaceae bacterium | reverse complement strand
GAACTGACGTTCAGAACCCGCGATCCAACGAGGGCCGAGATGACGAGGGGTGAGGGAGTGCAGGCGTAGCATCCGAAGGTGTAAGGGAAGTTACCGTCACCTCCGAGAAGAACTGTCCTTCCTTGGAGTGTCCGCAACGTCAGTCCCTGGTTCGGGTCGTAGGGGATACGGCTCCCTCCCACCACCTTCGCGGTGGTACTTATCGCCTCGAGGAGTGAGATCCGATACGCGCTCTTCGCAGAGTCCTTCGCGTAGAGCACCGACTCAACGCAGCAGTGCGCGCCTCCGGAGTAGGTCTCGACGAGGATTGCCGGAGCGAACGAGCTCGGGAGCAGACACAGGCTGGTGAGTGCGGAACCCGAGAGACTCGAGGGGAGATGGAGAGTCTCCGGAGAGAGACTCTCGCCGACGAAGTTCACGTGAAGCACTCCGTTACCCGGGACACCTCCGTAGGGGGTGGGCACGGTCACGGACGCTGGGGCGTCGAAGTGAATCAGGGTCTGGGCGAGGTGTGTACTCACGCTGAAACCGTGACCCGGTGTGACGGTGGCCGGTACGCGCGCGCAGACGTAGGCCGCTCCCGACACGCCCTTCGCCGCCGCACCGGCTGCGCTCATTCCCGGTACGCCTAAGAGGGTCACGAGCACGGTGAGGACCAGGGGTCGAAGGTAACGACGGAGGGACATAGGGCTCCTTTGAGAACTACTCAGACCATGTCGCCACCGCCGAGTTCGTTACACGGAGTCGTCGAACACTTCGCGGAGCCCCCCGTCATCGACGTCGAAAACGAAGCCGCGAATGTCGTTGCCGAGCAGGTACCGACTCTCCCGGAGGGCCACCATCGTCACTCGAACGTCGTCGTCGACGTCACGGTACGCCCCGAGGCGAAATGGAGCGCGTCGTCCAAACTCGGCCTCGAGTTCACCCTGTAGTTCGTCCTCGTCGAAGGACTCGAGGCCGCACCGCGTGTGGTGAATCACCATGATGGAGCGAGTCCCGAGGAGTCGTTGGCTGAGCAGAAGTGAACGAATCGCGTCGTCGGTCGCGATTCCCCCGGCGTTGCGAATGAGGTGACATTGTCCGAGATCGAGGCCGAGCGCCCCGAAGAGATCGAGTCGCGAGTCCATACAGGTGAGGACCGCGAGATGGAGGCTCGGGGAGGTGGGTAGTTCCCGGTGGCCATGCCCCGCGAGGTAGGCCCGGTTACGTTCTAGTCGTTCCTCGATGCTCGACACGGGCCTATGCTACGGCCAGGACGGCCGAGGAGGTAGGTCTATGCAGCACGCCCACGAAGTCCGAGAAGAGTTGCGGGGACCGGCCCTCGCTTTACGGGACTTGATTCCCGACGTCATGAAGGGCTACGCCGAGATGTCGCGGGCGGCGATGGCGCCGGGCGAACTCAGCACGGGCACGAAGGAACTTCTGGCACTAATGGTCGCGGTGACCCGTCAGTGCGACGGCTGCGTGGTCTCTCACACCCGGGGCGCGGCTCGGGCCGGGATCTCTCGAGAGATGGTGGCCGAGGCGATGGGTGTGGCTATCTTGATGAATGGTGGCCCCGGCACGGTCTGGGGTCCGAGAGCACTGCGGAGTTTTGACGAGGCTGCGGCCGAGTACGCGGCGCGTTAGTTAGGTCACGTTCTGGGTTATTCCCGGCAGACTAGAGACATGACACTCAGCGACGAAGAACGACGGAGCCGTCTCGACGCTCTCGGAGAGTTGATAGAGATGATGCGTCCCGCAGTCCAAGCCGACGGCGGTGACCTCGTTCTGGTGCGTTGCGACGTCGAAACGGGAGTGGTGGAGGTTCAGCTCGCCGGTGCGTGTTCGAGTTGCGCTATCTCGACCGACACTCTCCAAGGGGGCGTGACGAGGATCTTGAAGGATCGCCTGTCCTGGGTCACCGAGGTACTCGGTGGGGTGGACGAATCGGCCGATCCCTTCGAGTCGATGGCGATGGGTACCGGTGGGTACGTTCCCCGTTACCGGTCCCTCTGACGTTTCCTGAGAGCCTAAGTGTTACTAAGGCGTCAACACCTCTCAGGATTTACTACATTCTTGTGACGTAAGTTTTGTGCTCACACGACTCGGCCCGCGGGGCGAGAGTGGTTAATGCCCGGGAGAAGCCCTGAATGAAAGTGGAGAGGTCCGCGGCCGAGACGAAGGCTCACCTTATTCGGGTGATGGCGGACATGTTGAGAGAGATAGACGTCGCCGACGTTAGGGTGAACGATCTTTCGAAGCGGGCCGAGGTATCGGTTCCCACGATCTATTACCACTTTCGATCACTCGACGACTTAATCATCCTGGCGATTGGGCAACTGCTCGAACGATTCATCCAGTTGTTCGATCCGGCGATCATCAAGATGACGGAGGCTATCGACCTTGACCGATTCGAGATGTTCCGCGAAGGACTCGAGGAGTACGTAACCTTCTCGTGGTCGCGAGAGCTCAACGATGAGGTGCACCGCGTGGCTCCCCAGATCATGGTGTATCGCCGACTTCGTCCCGAGTTGCTCGACATGCGTCGACTTCAGTCGACGTTCCTCGAACAGATCTCGTCCGTGCTTCACGAAGCCATCGAGAAGGGCTGGATCGCCCCGGACACGATGGTGAATACCTTCGTGATCCACCATCTCTCCACGGTGTTCGCCCAGGCCCTCTTCTATCATCCGTCCTTTGGGGCCCTGAGCGGGGTGCAGTGGCGAGAGGGAGTCGGTCATCTCATGCTCACGACGGCCACCGATAGCCTGGAGTCACTGCCCGTACAGTGAGTCACCTCGTGACGTCGGGCGAGGAAGGAAAGTGCGGGCGAACACATGGGAAGAGTCGGGGTGCGCACTCGGGCATCGTGGGTGCGTTCGCGATCTTTGGAGGTTCCCGAGCCGGTCGCGGCCCGTCCGGCGCGCAGTGGGGGACTCAGTATCGCCTTTCTCGTCTACCGGGGTAACCCGACGGTGGGTGGACAGGGGATCTATACCCGCTACCTCACGCGAGAACTCGTTCGTATGGGTCACCGAGTCGAAGTGTTCGCCGGACCTCCCTGGCCCGTTCTCGACGAGGGCGTGGGTTTTACCCCGATCCCTGGTCTCGACCTCTATCGTCAGCCGGACCCGTTTCGAACTCCCGCCCCCTTCGAGATTCGACATTGGCCGGATCTGATCGAGGCACTGGGCGTAAGGCTCGGCAGTTTTCCCGAACCGCGAACCTTCGCGATGAGAGTTCGGCGTTCTCTACGAGGTCGCCGTGAAGAGTTCGATCTCATCCACGACGACCAGTGCATCGCTCCGGGAATCGCCGCGCTCCGCCGGGAGGGGTGGCCGATTCTCGAGACCCTTCACCACCCTATTACCGTGGACCGACGGATCGCTCTCGAACACGCGACCAGTCGTCTCCAACGCTACGGAATCCGCCGCTGGTACGGCTTCGTGAAGACCCAAATTCGGGTACTGCGTGCTCTCGGACCGGTGGTGACTGTCTCGGAGAGTTCGCGTCGTGACATCGAGCGAGAGATGGGGGTGCCCCGCGAACGAGTTCACGTGGTCCCCGTCGGTGTTGATCACGAGATCTTTCGACCCCGCCCCGAGGTGGCGCGCCGTCCCGGTCGACTGATGGTGACGTCCAGTTCCGACGCACCGATGAAGGGACTCGTTCCCCTCCTTCACGCGGTGGCGACGGTTCGGGCGACTCGACCTATAGAGCTGGTGTTGATTGGGCGCCCCGAACCAGGCGGACGAGTCGACCAGGTTATTGAGGAACTGGGGCTCCGCGACGTGGTGACGACGATTGCGGGAGTGAGCGACGAGGAGATGGCGGTTCACTACGCCCAGTCCGAGATCGCCGTGGTACCGAGTCTCTACGAGGGTTTCTCGCTGCCGGCGATTGAAGCGATGGCCTGCGCCACTCCACTCGTGGCCACGACCGGGGGAGCGATACCGGAGGTCGTGGGTGAGCACGGCGTCACGGCCCTCCTCGTTGAACCCAACGACTCGGCGGCTCTGGTCGGGGCCATCACCACCATGCTGGATGATCCGGACCTTCGACGTCGACTGGGTGAAGGAGGACGTCAACGTGTTCTCGATCGCTACACGTGGGAGGTGACCGCTCGCGAAACGGTGCACCTGTATCGAGCCCTCCTGGGTGAATCCGAGTGGGAGACATCGGAGTGCTGACGGTCCGTATGGACGAGGTGGGGGTGAGACCGGGGGAGTGGGTACTGGACCTCGGTTGCGGATTTGGTCGCCACGCCTTCGAGGTGGCTCGCCGCGGTGCGCACGTTGTCGCTCTCGACGCGAGTGAAGAAGAGGTTCGCTCGACCCACGCCATGTTTCAGGCCATGCGCGACGCGGCCGAAATCGACTCCCGCACGGTGACGGCGTCGGTGCGAGCGGATGCGACGGCACTCCCGTTCCCCGACCACGTCTTTGATCGAGTCATCTGCTCCGAGATGCTGGAGCACGTTCGTGATGATCAGCGAGTGCTGAACGAAATTGCCCGCGTGACTCGGCCCGGTGGTCGAGTCGCCCTGACGGTGCCCCGGTGGTTCCCCGAGTTGGTGAACTGGGCGCTCTCGGACGCTTATCACGAGGTCGAGGGGGGACACATTCGGATTTACCGCCGTTCCGCCCTCGACGGTCGCGTTCGCTCCGCCGGTCTTTTGCCGGTGGCTCGTCATCACTCCCACGCCCTGCACACGCCCTACTGGTGGCTGAAGTGTCTCGTGGGGGTGTCTCGGGAGGATCATCTCCTCGTACGCGCCTACCACCGAATGCTGGTGTGGGACATCATGAAGCGACCACGAACCACCCGGTACGCGGAGACTCTCCTCAATCCGGTGCTCGGCAAGTCGTGGGTGCTCTACGCCGAGAAGCCCCCGATCACGTGAGTGGGGCCGTCCTCACGTCGTCGGAGTTGGCCCAGACTGGCGACTTCTTACGCGCGCAGCAGGAGTCGTCAGGATTTATTCCCTGGTTCGTCGGGGGCCACGGGGACCCCTGGAACCACGTCGAAGCGGCGATGGCGCTGAGCGTGCTCGGAGACCTCGACTCGGCGAGTCGGGCCTACGAATGGATGGCGCGCCACCAACTGGGAGAGGGGGCGTGGTTCAACTACTACCGCGGCGACGCGGTGGAGAACCCTCGTCTCGACACCAACGTGAGCGCCTACGTGGCGGTCGGAGTCTTTCTCTTCGCAGTGGTGAGCGAGGACCGCTCGGCCACCGCGCGGTGGTGGCCGATGGTGGACCGGGCCCTCGATTTCGCTCTCTCGCTGCAGCGACCCGACGGGGCCATTCGGTGGTCTCTCGACTCGCGGGGTCGCGCGGAGTCCGACGCCCTCTTGACCGGCTGTTCTTCACTTCTTCACTCCCTGGAGTGCGGCGTGGCGCTCGCCGAGAGCCTCGGTCACCGGCGAGATCACTGGCGAGTCGGTGCGGCCAACTTACGTCACGCCCTTCGGGGTCCGAGTGAAGCTTTCGCCGCGAAGGACGAGTTCGCCATGGACTGGTACTACCCGGTGCTCGTGGGGGCCCTTAGTCCGGAGTCGGGTCGGGCTCGCTTGAACGCGGGTCGGACACGCTTTGTCATCGAGGGTGAAGGAGTGCGCTGCGTCTCATCGAGTGATTGGGTGACGGCCGCCGAGACCGCCGAGTGCGCCCTCGCCTGGACGCTCGTCGGCGACGTGGAGGAGGCCCGGACTCTGCTCGGCGGCACTCGACGTCACCGACGTCTCGACGGGTCCTATCTCACGGGACTCGTGGAGCCGGGCTCGGTGAGCTTCCCGACTAACGAGTGCACGACCTACAGCGCGGCTGCGGTGGTGCTCTCGAACGACGCACTGAGCGAGTTGTCGCCGGTGCGACGTTGCTTTCGAGTGGGACTAGACCTCTCGCTCTAGAACCTGGAGGCTGCCGCAGTGGTGTCGGGGAGTAAACCCGTCGCGCTGGGCGAAGAGAAAGATCTCGTAGGGGGGACGTCCCCCCTCGGCGGGATTTTCGAAGACGTCGTGAAGAGCGAGTAGACCGCCCGGCTTGACGCGGCTCGCCCAGGTTCGGTAGTCGGCCCACGCGGGATCACTGCCGTGACCACCGTCGATAAATACCAGGTCGAAGGAGAGAGCGAGACGAGATCCCACGAGTGTCGACTCGCCCACCACGCCGACGACGACCTCTTCTAGTTGGGCGCGGGCAATGGTGCGTTGCCAGTGGGGAAGGGTATTGAGACGACCGTCGAAGGGGTCAACCAGGTCCGGATCGAAGTACTCCCACCCTTCCTGGTTTTCTTCGGAACCGTGGTGGTGGTCGAGTGAGAACACCACTCCACCACTCTCGGCGGCTCCGGCACCCAGAAAGACGCTGGAGCGTCCGCACCACGCACCGATCTCGAGGAGAGTCGCCCCCGGAGGAAAAGAGCGCGCGAGGTCGTAGAGCAGACGCCCCTCGTCGACGGGCATGAAGCCCGGAATTGATTCGGCGAGGACGAGGCGCTCCTCGCTCGTCATTGAGAGATCGCTCGCACCAGCGTGTAGAGCCCGAGTAGCGCGAACACGACTCCTCCGCCGAAGCGGATCTTCGACAAGGAGATCCGTTGACTCAGAGTTCGGCCGAAGAACGATCCTAAGTAAGCCACCAAGACGAGAGCCAGCGAGCACGCCGCGAAGACTCCGAGTGGGTCGTTCAGCCGCGCGGCGAACGTCGCCGCCTGGATTTGGGTCAAGTCTCCGAACTCGCCCACGAAAATCACTCCCGCCGCCGTGAGGGCCTCGCGAGTGAAGCTCTGCGATCGCTCCTTCGCCCCCTCTCGGCGTCCCTCTTCCTCCTCTTCTTTTTCACCAACGAAGAAGAGGTAGAGAGCTCCGCCGAGAAACATGGCACCCACCAGGATGTCTCGTACTCGGGCGGGAATGAGCGTGAGTAGTCCCCCCGCCGCAACCGCCAGCCCCATCTGAACGACGAATCCGGCGCTCGCCCCGAGCGCCACGGCGGCGGGGCGAGCGCGCGAACTCATCACGATGGTCGCGATCATGGTCTTATCGGGCAACTCCAGAAAGAAAATCAGGAGAAAGACTCCCGCGAGCTGCCCCACGAGTGACCCTAAAAGTGTCGACGGAGAGAGTCGGCGAAGCGCAGACCCACTCTCATGCGCTCGATCTGCTGCTCCACTCCACGTTGGTCTCCGGCGAGCGGGTGACTCTGGTGGAACGCGGCCACCTCTTCGGCGAAGGGGGCGTCGGCAATGAAGGTGTTAACCCCGAGGGCCAGTCGTTTCTGAGTCGACGGAGGGAACTTCTCCAGCGCCTCGTCCCAGCGACTCGTGACGTAGCGCCAGACCGCCGGTCCGGTGTGGGCGTTCATGGTCATGAGTCCGAGCACGATGGGCCCGTCCTGGTTACGGAACTCGTCGAAGCAGCGTCGGGCCGCGTCGAGAGCGGTCGCCTCGTCCGAGAACTCACCGAGGGTGTACAGGTAACGGACCTGCTCTTGGGGAGTGGTGGCCGCGGTGTAACGCTCGAGGAAGGTGCCGTAGTCCCCGGGACGATCCTGACCAGCGACGACGCGCAGAATCGCTCGGGCGAGGTCGCCGTGGAGTTCGTTCGCTTCGAAACGGCGAACCGCCTCGTCGCGGATATCGGTGCGCTCACCGAGTGTCCCGAGCATGGTGACGGTCGTGGCTCGAACCTGTGGCGCGAGTTCACTCTCACCCTCGATCGGGTCGAAACCGTAGTGATCGTAGAGGGGGCCGAAGACCGCGTTGACCTGCTCGACGAGAGCGGGTTGCTGAGCGGGACTCAGCGCCCGCGACGCCATGTCGAAGCCAACGGCGGCGAGGGTCCAGAGGTTGGGCTCTTCGCGAACTCCGAGTCCTTCGAGAAGTCCCACGAAGTCGGGCCACGAGGACTGTCCCGCGAGAGTGGCGGCCCACGTGTCGGCGACGAGGGTCGCGCGTTCGAGCTCGTCGAGCTCGTCGAGGCGTGACGAGACGTTCGCCAACTCCGCAGAACCGTAGCGAGAACGGTAGACCCCGGAACCCCCCGCGTTCACGATGACCGGACCGGCCTGGTCCAGCGCCAGGGGCTCACTCTGGAGCAGGTGACGAAGGACACCGGGTGCGTCGAGGGAGCGAGTCATCACCGGGACGAGCCACGTGTGACCAATCGCCGACTCACCCGACGAGGGGCCGTAGGCGAAGGGCTGCTGGGTGAGTTGACCATGAGCCAGCGTGACGAGAGGGTGGCCTCCCTGGAGAATCCAGGAGTCCATCATCTCGCGAACCGGTTCTCCGGAGACCTCTTCGAGGGCGTCCCAGAGATCGGTCGTCACGGTATTGGCGTAGCTGTGACGGCGTAGGTAGACCCGGATTCCGTTCCGGAAGACCTCGGACGAGAGGTACTGCTCCAGCATCCGAAGGACCGAACCACCCTTTTCGTAGGTCAACAGGTCGAACATCCCGCGGGTGTCCTCCGGTGAGATGACCTCGTACTCGATGGGACGAGTCGAGTGCAGACCGTCGATCTGCATCGCGGCGTCGCGGTCAATCCCGAATCCGAGCCACATCTTCCAACTCGGGCGGAAGTGATCGGTGCAGAGCACCTCCATAAAGGTGGCGAAGGCCTCGTTGAGCCAGATGCCCTCCCACCACTCCATGGTGACGAGGTCACCGAACCACATGTGGGCGATTTCGTGGCCCACGACTTCGGCGACTTGCTTCACCTCGACCATCGAGGCGCTCTCGGGATCGACGAGCAGGGCCGTCTCACGGTAGGTCACGCAACCCAGGTTCTCCATGGCGCCGAAGGCGAAGTCGGGGATCGCCACCATGTCGAGCTTCTCGCCGGGGTAGGGAATCGCGAAGTAGTCGGAGAAGAAGCGCAGGGCGTGGGCTCCGGCCTCGAGGGCGAGGGCGGTCAGATGTCCCTTGCCGCGCGGGTAGATAATACGCAGGGGGACACCGTCGACGTCCAGGGCCGGAGTCTCCTCGAAGGCTCCGACGACGAAAGCGACGAGGTAGGTCGACATCACCATGGTGGGTGAGAAGTCCACAGTTCGCCAGCCGTTACCAAGGTTCCGTGAACCGACCTCGGGGGAGTTCGAGTACGCCGCCAGGTCCTCGGGGACCGTGAGGTGGACTTCGAAGGTGGCCTTGAGGGAGGGCTCGTCGAAGCAGGGGAAGGCCCGACGGGCGTCGGAGTGCTCGAACTGAGTGGTGGCGATGGTGTGGGTGACGCCGTCCGGGTCGGTGTAACTCGATCGGTAGAAGCCGACGAGGAGGTCGTTCAAGACTCCGGTGAACTCAATCTCGAGGGTGGCCGGTCCGGTGGGACAGACCCCATCGAAATCGAGGGTCGCCGTTTGGTAGGTCTCGTCCAGAGTGTGCCCCGTGGAGGTGAGCCTGAGTGAGCCGCTGGTGAGGCGCACGGTGTCAATACTGAGTTCGAGCGCGTGCAGGGTCACCACGTTCGTGGGTTCGTTCACCTCGACGTCGATCTCGACGCGACCCGAGAAGGTAAAGGCCTCCAGGTCGGGTGTCAGGTGGATGCGGTAGGCCCGAGGAACGACAGTTCGAGCGAGGCGGTAGGGATTAGTGGTCGTAGTCACAGTTTCTAACCCTATTGCTATTTCTTCTAGGCTCGCCGAGTGACGATTACGCCCACTCCCATCACGCTGCGCCGAGCCGGAGATCTCCCACGCCTGGCGGTCACCGGCATCGGTAACGCACTCCTCGACATCATCGCGCGGGACTCCCAGGAGGTCTTTCGCCTGCTCGGACTCGAAAAGGGGGCGATGAACCTGATCGGAGTGGAGGATCTGGAGCGTTTCTACGACGCGATGGGACCGACAGTCCAGATGTCGGGGGGGTCGGTCGCCAACTCCATCGCGGGAGTCGCCGCCCTCGGCGGGACGTGTGGGTACATCGGCAAGGTGGCCGACGACGAGTTCGGAGAACGATTCGCTCACGATTTGCGCTCGCTCGGAGTGGAACTCGATTTGGCCATCGCCCGGGTCGACGAGGGCCCCACGGGGCGCTGTCACGTCTTTATTTCTGACGACGCTCAGCGAACGATGGCGACGTACCTCGGGGCGTCGAACCAGTTACGGGTCGAAGACATCCGAACGGACCTCATTGCTCGCGCCGAAATTACCTACATCGAGGGCTACCTCTTCGACCTTCCCCCGGCCAAGGCTGCCGTGGGCCGGGTCGCTGAATGTGCCCACGAGAACGATTCGGTGGTGGCCCTGTCTTTGTCCGACATGTTCTGCGTGAGTCGGCACCGAAACGATTTCATGCGGTTGGTCAGTGAGGATGTCGATGTTCTGCTGGGTAACGCGGACGAGATCTGTGAACTCTTTCAGACTCCGGACGTGGAGTCGGCAGTCGAGTACCTGGACGAGTTAGGGATAGTCGCGGCCATCACCCGGGGTCCCCACGGCGCCACCATCGTGAGTGATGGGGAGGCGTCCCACGTGCCCGCCGAGGACGTGGAGCACGTGGTCGACCAAAACGGGGCGGGGGATATGTTCGCCGCGGGATTTCTCTACGGTCTCGCCGAAGGGGCCGAACCGGTGGAGGCCGCTCGGTTGGGATCTCTCTGCGCCGGGGAAATCATTGCCCACCTGGGGGCACGCCCGGAGAGTGACCTCGAAGAGCTCGCCATTGAGGCGGGACTGCTCTAGACCTAGACCTAGAGCCCGAGCGCGTCGAGTTCGGCGTCGAGTTCTCGAGTCCGCAGCGTCTCCCAGCGCACCCAGATCAGCACGATGGGAATACAGGCCAGGAGCATCAGGGCGTCGCCACCGATCCACATGATGGCTCCGCCGAGGTGGACGTTCCCCAGTTGCCACGCCGCACTTGTCCCGGTCGGCGCCATCTGCGCGTAACTCGGAATGGGCTGGTGGGTACTCATCACGATGGCGAGACCGGTGAAGGTGTCGACCGGAACTGCCGCCATGACGTAGACCAGTCGCAGACCCGGGTGAAGCGTACGCCCCGACTCTCGACCGAAGGCGACTCGGAAGAAGAGGTAGCCAGAAACAAGGAAGGCGATCTGCTCGAGGTGGTGAACCCACGGGTGCGTCATCATCGTGTTCGTCAGCCCCGTGAGGTGGGTCACTGGGATGAGGACTAGGTAAATGACGAATCCCGAGAGGGGGTGGAGCAGGACTCGGCCGACCAGCGAGTCCAACGCTCGGGCGACCCACGCGGGACCGGCTCGTTGGGCGAGGTCGAGAGGGGCGCTCAGCGCGAAGAACGGGGCCGCCACCATGATCAACATCAGATGTTGGATCATGTGAATCGAGAAGTAACTCATGTCGAAAGAGCCAATGACCGATTCAGTGGCGAGAAAAGTTGTCACCAGTCCGCCGATGAACCACCCCACCCGGGTCTTCGGCCACTCCGGGACTCCCGCGACTCCGATACCGTAGGCGAGGGCCGCGACGAGGAGCAGGCTATTGGGTAACCACCCGAGGTTCCACTCACCGAGATGGTGCCAAGAGAACGCGGCCGAATTCATCACCATGGAGGTGGGCACCGGTCCACTCTAGATGCCCCGGGTGGGTAGCGGGCCGCTAGGCTCGGGCCGGTGAGAGAGCGCTACCTGTCGCTACGGGCCTGGGGGATGCATTTTTCCCTGGTGCTGTGGCTGGTGATGTGCGTGACGGCGGCCTGGTGGCAGGTGGGCCGAGCAGCCTCGGGAAACGCGTTGAGTTACCTTTACGCAATCGAGTGGCCCGTCTTCGCGGTGCTCGGAGTATTTGGGTGGTGGGGGCTCCTTCACGTGGAGAAACCCACCGAGGATGAGGAAGCCGCTCGACGGGACTTCGAAGAACGCATGCGTCACGAAGCGGCGACGGCTCGGGCCGTGGACGCCGTGTTTGAACCCGAAGACGACACCCTCTCGGCCTATAACGACTACCTAGCGGGACTCGCTGATCCCCCACACAAAGGAGCTTGATGGAACTCGAGCGCGCATTTCGCCGTTATCGACTCATGTCCTTCATCACCGGTTCGACCCTGCTGTCGCTCTTCGCGACTCTGGCGTTGCACCAGATCAGTGCGTCGGCATGGCATCATATTTCGCTCTTGGTGAGAATCGACGGGGTGGCCCACGGGGTGATTCTCTTCCCGATCTACATGATTGCGTCGTTCTTCTTCGTGATGAAGGCCCGGCTCAGTTTTCTTTACCTCGTGGTGATGGTGGCCGCCGGGTTCGTCCCGTTCGTGGCGTTCATCATGGAGGCGTACATGCGCCGGAGGGTGTTTCCGGAAGGTCTCCCCGCCAGAGCGACGTAAATCGAATCTCGAATGGGGAAAGTCTTAGCCCCGTCCGCAGTTCGGCTTCTTGCCGTGATTCGCCTTTTTCTTTGCGCGCAGCTTGCGCTTTACCGTCCGCTTTGACATAGGGGACAATCTTAGTGGACGGCTCGAGGGGTCAGCCACCGACGGGGAGTTGTCGTGAGTAATGAGGTGGTTCAACGGGGTCGCTTAGTCGTGGTGGCGACCCCTATCGGTAATCTCGGGGACCTGAGTGCGCGCGCCGAGCAGTGTTTGGGAGAGGCCGACGTGATCCTCTGCGAAGACACTCGCCACACCCGGGTACTCCTGAGTGCGCGGGGCATCAAGGGGGGCGGCCGTCTCGTCGCGCTGCATCAGCACAACGAAGCCTCCCAGGTGGCCGAGGTCGTTAACCGGGTGCTCTCCGGTCAACTCGTGGCTCTCGTCAGTGACGCCGGAACTCCGGGGATAAGTGACCCGGGGTCCCGGGTGGTGAGTGCGGTGGCGCTGGCCGGAGGAGAGGTGTCGACGATTCCGGGACCGTCGGCCGTGATCGCCGCCCTCAGCGTGTCCGGTCTCGACACCGAGCGCTTCGTGATGGAGGGATTCGTGCCTCGCCGGGCCGGAGAACGCCGGGCCCGATTTGATCAGTGGGCGCGCGAGCCCCGAACCATCGTCTTTTACGAGTCGCCCCAGCGAGTCGCCGATACCTTGAGTGAACTCGCCGAGAGATTCCCCGACCGACGAGTCGCACTCGCCCGGGAGCTGACGAAGTTCTACGAGGAGGTGCGTCGAGGAACAGTCGTCGAACTAGCGGAGGCCCTACGGGGCTCGACCACGCTGGGTGAGGTGGTGGTCGTCCTCGAGGGAGCCCCCGAGGCGCTCGTCGAAACCTCAACTGTTGAGGGGGCCTTACGCGAGCTACTGGAGAGCGGTATGAGTATCCGCGATGCGGTGACCGAACTCAGTCAAGATCTCGGGGTCGGGCACCGCGAACTCTACCAACTTGCTCTGGCTCTTCGAGACGGGGGGAGTGACTCCCTACACTAGAAACCATGGGCCGCTTCTACCTGACCACGCCGATTTACTATGTCAACGACGCTCCCCACGTGGGTCACGCCTACTGCACGGTGAATGCGGACGCCCTCGCGCGCTGGCATCGTCTGAGCGGGGACGAGACGAAGTTCCTGACCGGGACGGACGAACACGGTCAAAAGGTCGCTGACGCCGCCGCGAAGAACGGTGTCGATCCCCAAACCTGGACCGATCAAACGTCCCGTCGCTTTCGCGACGCGTGGGACGGTCTCAACGTGTCCTACGACGACTTCATTCGCACGACGGAGCCTCGCCACACCGAGACCGTTCAGAAGTTCCTCACCGCAATTTACGAGAATGGCTACCTCTACAAGGATGTCTACTCCGGTCTCTACTGCGTGAGTTGCGAGGACTACTTCACCCTCGAAGCCTCAGAAGCGGGGGCGTGTCCGATACACCACCGGCCGCTCACCGAGATGCGTGAGGAGAACTGGTTCTTTCGCCTGAGTGCCTTCGAGGACCGACTTCTCGAGTACTACGAAAGTCACCCCGGATTCGTGACGCCCGACACGAAGAGCAACGAAGCGCTCGGCTTCGTGAAGAGTGGACTGCGCGATATTTCGATCACCCGCACGTCGATTGACTGGGGAGTCCCCGTGCCGTGGGATCCCGGTCACGTGTTTTACGTGTGGTACGACGCGCTCATTAACTACCTCACGGCTATTGGCTACGGGCGCGAGGACGACGAAGTCGCCGAGTGGTGGCCCTCGTCCCACCATTTGATCGGCAAGGAGATCATTCGATTCCACTGCGTCTGGTGGCCCGCTATGTGCATGGCCGCGGGACTCGAACCCGTGAGCCACGTGCAGGTTCACGGCTGGCTGCTCGTCGGGGGCCAGAAGCTGTCGAAGACAATGGCCTCCGAGGGAGGAGTCCGACTCACGGATATCTCACCGGTCGTGCTCACCGACGAGTTCGGGGTCGACCCGCTGCGCTACTACCTTTTGCGTGAGACGGCCCTCGGTAACGACGGGGAGTTCTCCCACGAGGGGATCACCGCGCGCTACAACACCGACCTCGCGAACAATCTCGGGAACCTCGTCGCCCGGGTGAGCACCGTCGTCGCCGCTAAGTGCGATGCGCCGACGCTCGTACCCCGGGAGGACTCCGAACTTCGTGAGCCCGCCGAACGTGCGGTGGCGGACGCTCGATCGGCCTGGGAGCGTTTCGCACCCTCTCAAGCCCTCGAAGCGACCTGGGGTCTTATCGGAGCGACGAACGCCTTTCTGGAGCGGCACGCCCCGTGGAAGATGGTCCCGGGTGAGGAGTTGGACCTCGTCATGGCCGACGCCCTCGAGGCGATTCGGTTGGTCAGTGTCTTGGTGTATCCGGCCATGCCGACCGTGGCAGAGGAGATGTGGCGACGACTCACCCTCGCCGGTTCCCCGACCGAGCGACCCCAGAGCGAGTCGCTCTCCTGGGGTCAGTTTCGCGCTCAGCGAGTCCTCGAAAAAGGCGAGCCGCTCTTTCCCCGAATCCGGAGCGAGGAGTGAGTCTCTGGACGGACGCTCACTGTCACCTCCAGGAGCGTTACCTCAGAGACTGGCAGGCGCCCGGAGACGCGGCGGACGCCCTGTCTCGAGCCCGCGCGGCCGGGGTGGGTCGGGTCGTGGTGATCGGTACGGACGCGGTCTCTTCCCGGGAGGCCCTGGCGGTCACCGAGTTGTCCGGAGACGTGGAAATCTACGCCACGGTCGGTCTGCACCCTCACGAGGCGACGTCGGACGTGGAGGAGATCCTGTCCCTTCTTCGAGAAGGGCACCCTCGACTGGTGGGAGTAGGGGAGTGTGGCCTCGACTATTTCTACGAACACTCCCCGCGAGGCGACCAACGTCGCGCGTTCGTGCGACAACTCCACGCCGCCACTGAACACGACCTGGCTCTGGTCATTCACGCCCGGGACGCCTTCGACGATCTCTTCGACATCTTTGATTCCGAAGGCGTACCCCCGCGGACCGTCATTCACTGCTTCACCGGCTCTGTCGCGGACGCGGAGGGTTGTCTGATGAGGGGCTGCGACATTTCGGTCGCGGGAGTCGTCACCTTTAAGAAGTCCGACGAGTTGCGCGACGCGATCCGGCAAGTGCCGCTCGAGCGACTACACGTCGAGACTGACGCACCCTTCCTCGCGCCCGTTCCCCACCGGGGCCGACCGAACGAGCCGGCGTGGGTGAGTGTGGTCGGCGAGTTCGTTGCGAATCTGAAAGAGGTGGAGGTGGAGGAGTGTCGACGTGTGACCTCATTCAATACCGCTCGACTCTTCGGTCTCGCACCGCTGTAATCGAGGCCTGGCGCACCCGAGCCGGAGTCCGTCTGAAAGGCCTCCGACGACCACGGCAGAGTCAAAGTACGTCTTCTATAAATAGTAATTGACCAGTAGTTTTATTGAAATAACGCCCACGGAGTTGCCTTTCGTCGCCGCGCCACCTAGCGTTGTGCAAGCGGTATCGCCTGGGCGGTACCCGAGACCAAGAGGGTAGAGATCTGAGTACTCAACACCGCCGGGCTCGAGTGGGTTCGCCGATGCTGGTAGCCATCGTCGCGGTTTTCGCGATGGCGGTGACGGTCCTCACGCCGGCTCTGGCGGAGGCCTCCGGTTCGGGCGCCTATGAAGTCATGCCTAACGTCGTGGGTTTCTCCCAGAGCGCCGTCCATTCGGTGATGTACCAGGACCAGCTCTTCTACTCGACCCGAGGTCCGGGGTCCAGTAACGCGAGCTGGGTTCGAGTCGTTGGAGAGATTCCGGCGGCGGGAACCACCGTTCCGCTCCTTTCCACGGTCACTCTGATTGTGACCACCTCCCCCGCTCCGGTGGCCCCCACCGGAGGGTTGGAGCCGATGCCCAACGTCGTCGGACTCTCCCCGAATGCCGTGCACTCGGTGATGTACGGGGCCCAGCTCTACTACTCGACCCAAGGTCCGGGCGCGGCGTCGTCCACCTGGGTCCGGGTCGTCGGAGAGATTCCCGCCCCCGGATCGAGTGTGCCGCGCCTGTCGACAGTCACGCTGCTCGTGAGCTCGTCGCCGGCGTCGGCGAGTGCTCTCTTGTCCTCGGTAGCGGTGAAAACCCGTCCCGTGGTCACGAGGCACCGTCCCGTCGCGCCCAAGATTCACCACGTCGCGGCGAAGTCTCCCGCACACCATCACGGAACTCTTCGTCCGACCCACCACGTCGCGACGAAGATCCCCGTGGGCCGGCACCGTTCGCCACCACCCGTTCACCACGTCGTGCGCCACGGCCCGTCCGCGCATCCGACCCGTCACCTGGTGACCAGGGAGAAGCTCGGTATCGCTACCTGGTACTCCTACATCCCCGGACGTTGCGCTACCTGGTACCTCCCTTTCGGGACTCGAGTAACCGTGACCAATCTGTCGAACGGTCGCACCATTTCTTGCGTGGTCACGGATCGCGAAGGGTCGACGGGAGATCACGCCGTCGACCTCTCGCAGACTCAGTTTGCGGAACTGGCTCCCTTATCTAAGGGCGTCATTCCCGTTCGCGTTAACTGGTGACCCACTCCCGACGTGACGTGGTGGCACTCCTAGAGGCGCACGGCCTTACGCCCTCGCGCGCGCTCGGACAGAACTTCGTCGTGGATCCCAACACCGTTCGACGCATCGCCCGATTGGCGGACGTGGGCGTCGGCGACCACGTCATCGAAATTGGACCAGGACTGGGTTCACTCACGCTCGCCCTCGTCGAAACGGGGGCCCGACTCGACGTCGTGGAGGTGGATCGCTACGTGATGCCCGTCTTACGTGAGGTGGTGGAGCCTCACGGAGTCGTCGTTCATCACGGAGACGCTCTGGAGTTCGACTTCTCTCCGCTCACCGCGGGCCAGCCGGCGATCGTCGTGGCTAATCTCCCCTACAACGTGGCGACCCCCCTCGTCCTGAGGCTCCTCGAAGACGTTCCCGACGTCACGCGGATGTTGGTGATGGTCCAACGAGAGGTGGGCGAGCGTATGGCC
Source organism: Acidimicrobiaceae bacterium (assembly GCA_013044285.1). Lineage (GTDB taxonomy): Bacteria > Actinomycetota > Acidimicrobiia > Acidimicrobiales > RAAP-2 > RAAP-2. Next base: position 15,577 of record JABEUS010000042.1, on the reverse strand, counting down.
GCGGGCCCGGGTGACGAGGCCTACGGAGCGGTGTCGGTTCGTATCGCGTACTTTGCTCAGGCTCGAGTAGTGGGAGGCGTCCCGCCCACGGTCTTTTATCCTCGCCCCAAGGTGGAGTCGGCTCTCGTGGAGTTGCGACGGAGGCCCGCCGTTGCCGTGGACCTCTCCTTCGTCGGGGAAAGCGAACTCTTTACCGTTGTTCGTCAGGCGTTTCAGCAGCGCCGAAAGATGCTTCGACGGTCCCTCGCAGATTGGGCCACGGAGGGGGTCTTCGAGCGCGCGGGGATTGATGGAACGAGGCGCCCCGAGGAACTCTCACTCGAAGAGTTCGCCACTCTGGCGGCGAGTCGGTGAGGCTGCGAGCTCCCGCCAAGCTCACGTGGACCCTCGAGGTCACGGGTCAGCGGCCCGACGGATTTCACCTCTTGCGATCGGAGATGTGCAGCCTCGACTTCGCCGACGAGTTGGATCTCGATGAACAAGGAGACTTTCTCGTGGTCGAAGGAGGCGGGACCGACGTGCCCGCGGGATCCGAGAACTTAGTCGCCCGGGCTCTCCACTTCGTGAATCGGCGTGCGGGAGTTCGTCTGACCAAAGTCATCCCCTCGGGAGGTGGTCTCGGCGGAGGAAGCGCCGACGCCGCGGCGATTCTGCGGTGGGCCCGATGGCGAGAACCGCGTGACGCCGTCACCCTCGGGGGTGACGTTCCGTTCTGTCTCGTGGGTGGTCGCGCTCTCGTCGAGGGGGTCGGGGAGATCGTCACGCCCCTCGAGTTCGAGGAGCGCACGGTCACGCTACTCCTGACGAACTTCGTCATTCCCACGCCGCGGGTCTACCAGGCCTTCGATGAAGGTTGGCGTTCAGCGAAGAGTAGTGGGAACGACTTAGAAGTGGCGGCCCGCGCCGTCGAACCCCGATTGGGTCGAGTGCTGGACTGGGCTCGAGCGCGCTACGACGACGTACGCCTGGCCGGCTCGGGATCAACGATCTTCGTCGTGGGTGACGTCAGTGGGGATCGAGACGTGAAGAGTCCCGACGGTCCACTCCGCTGGGTGAGGTCTCACACGACGCCCCCCGAGGGGCGTTAGGACTACTTACCGGCAGCGCGACGCTGGAAGCGAGTTCGCTTCAGCATCTTCTTGTGCTTCTTCTTGCGCATGCGCTTACGGCGCTTCTTAATCAGAGATCCCATGGCCTGACCACACTACTCGCTGGCGAGGGGGTACCGCGAAGTCACCGGGCCCCGGGCTCGGGGATTCGCTCGATAAAGAGCGCCTGACGGGGGCACCCGCGTTCCGCGTAGCGAGCGGACGTGAGTGCCCCGACATCGGCGAGAGGGATCGGCTCGGGGTCGATGACCGGGTAGCCCCACTCGTCGAGGTGAATGATCTCCGGGGCCAACTCGGCACAGTGCCCGAATCCGTCGCAGAGAATGGGATTGACGCGGATGACGAACTGGCCGTGGCGACGTATTACTCCCATACGAGCTCCTCCTCTTTTTCTAGTGAGGGAACGGCGAGGTAGCGCTGCCGGTCGCGGGCTCCCGCGCACGGGGCCCCCGCTAGGTGGTGGTCGAGGTCGGCGCTGAACACGGCCAGGGCGCTGCGCACGAAGCGGATGACACCGTCCGGGTGTCGACACGCGCCGCGCCCTTCGACGCTGGCGCACCTTTCTTCGAGTCGAGTGCGCGCACTGACTCCGTCGCGTCCGCCCCGAATTACGTGGGCCAGATCGTCGGCGATGGCGGGAAGCCCGAAGGCGCACGGGCCACACTGGCGGGCACTCTCGTGGGCCATCCAGCGAACGACCCGGTGCGACTCGACGAGTCCGCAGGCTTGACGGGGGAGTGCCACCACGATTCCGGCGCCGATCGAGAGACCGGCTTGTCCGAGGGCGTCGTTGGCGTAGGGAGCGTCCAGCATCTCTGGTCCCACCCAGAGCCCGCCGTAGCCACCCAGCAGGACGGCTTGAGGGGAGGTGTCAGCCCGTGCCGACTCCAGGATGGCCCGGAGGGTCGTTCCCACGTTCACTTCGAGGACGGTCGGTTGGACCACCGCGCCGGTGATCGACACGACCGTAGAACCCGGGTGTCCGGAGGTGCCGAGGCTGCGGAACCACTGCGCTCCGTAGCGGGCGATCAGGGCGACGTTGGCGCAGGTCTCCGCGTTATCGACGAGGGCCGCCCCCCGGCCGATGTGCAAGATACTGGGCTTGTGGCGCCGAAATTGGGGGAGGGACTCTCGACCATCGAGCCAGTTCACGAGAGCCGACTCCTCCCCAGCGATGTAGCGCCACGGGGGGGTGTGAAGATCGATAGCCGGACCCCGTGAGTTCTGCCGAGCTCGTTCGTGGACCGCGCGTTCGACGTGGTTGACCAGGGTGGGGTTGTCGCGGGCGACGCAGATCGCAATCCGGTCGGCCCCGATGAGGCGCGCGAGGACTTCGGCCCCCTCAAGGACGAGGTGGGGATTGGTCGAGAGAAGGCGGAAGTCCTTGTGGGCGGCCGGTTCTCCCTCCATAGCGTTCACCACGACGAACTTGTGGTGGCCCCGCTGAGTGCGTAGCAGCTCTACCTTCTTCGCCGTAGGGAACCCCGCTCCACCCCGGCCGAGGAGACCCGACCCTTGGAGTTCGGCGTAGGGGTCCTCCACTCGGGAGTTACCCCCAAAGATGTCGAGATGCTGAGTCAGACTGTTCGGACGTTCGCCGGCTCCGGCGAAGAGTCTCGGCAGGGTGCGCGGAGGAATCATCGGCGTCCTCGCTGACTCGGGCGCACCGGGCGTTGCGCGGTGGGAACGCGGGGAAAGTGCGGGGGATTCGACTTACGAGATTGGGTCGGGGCGTGAGCCAGGGGCGAGAGTGCGGTACGCCCCGCGGCTCGAGCGGGTCGAGCGAAGATTCGCCAGAGCGCCGCGGCGACACCCGCGAGCGTGGAGGCGATCAGAACGACGAAAACTATTCCGTGACGGGCGTCGGTACCGGTGGTGTAGGCGTGTAGGAGGGAGGTGACCCACGCGAGCCAACTGAACCAGTGAATGAATCGCCAGGTCACGTTCTTAATGCGGACCTTCATCAGGCTCGAAATCCAGACGGCCACAATCAGGTCGAAGGCGACCGTACCGAGAGACACCGGGAGAGTCTTGTAGCTCGAGGTGAAGGGCACGACCGCCGAAATCGGTCCGGTCGACACGAACGCGTCGAGGATCGTTGTCACGATGTGAATAATGAGAAAGACGATGGCGCTGAACGAAATGGATCGGTGAATCTCGTTGACTTCGAAGCGTCCGATAAAGGTGCCCCCCGCTCGCGTGGTGACCAGCGCGCCGAGGCAGACGACGAGGGTGAAGAGCAACATGGCTGCAATACCGGTTGCTCGGGTGGCGTACCAGAGATACGGAGTAGTGAGGGCAATCACGAGTTCTCCTCTTGTGGCCATCCTCCCACGAGAACGAGGGTGCCGTCACGCTTCACCAAACGGGCGGCGCTACCACCCTGGGCGATTCGAAACGGTGCATCCTCGCCCCAGATGAGAGCGGCGGTGGATAGGGCGTTGGCGCTCACGCAGTCGGTGGCGCTGACGGTGGCGCTCACGAAGGGCCCTTCGGCCGGACGTCCAGTCGCCGGGTCGATGATGTGGTGGACCGGGAGCGACTGTCGGGTCCAGGAACGGACTCTCGTCGAGGAGGTGGCGAGGGCGCCCGCGGTCATGGCGACCCGGGGTTCGTGGCCGGTGATGGTGAGCGAGTCGCTCACGCCAATCACCCACGGCCCCTCCGGTCCGGCTCCGGCCAGAGCGACGTCTCCACCCACTTCGACGCACACCCCTCCACGCTCCGAGACGTCGGCGACGACGAGGTCGGCGAGGAGGGCTTTGGCACTCGCGCCGAGGTCCAGGCGAACACCGGGTTCGAGACTCACCGTTGAGGTGGCGGGGTCGAAGTGAGCGCGCTCGAAACCCGGGGCCGGAGTTGGAGAGGGCACCTCGCCCTCCGTCGCTAGTTGAGCGAAGTCACGGTCGTAGCCCCACGCCTCGAGACTCGACAAGATCGTGGAATCACACGCTCTCGAACTGATGTCGTAGGCCTTCGCCGCGGCGCTGAGGGCGAGAGAGAGGGTGGGCGAGACGTGGTGGAGGCCGGGCGTGGCGTTGAGTCGAGAGATCTCCGAGTCGGGTCGAAATCGATTACAGGCGCGGTCAATCTCGCCCACCCAGAACCAGAGTCGTTCTTCGGCGTCGGCGAGATCGAGTCCTCCCGAGGTGTGCACCGACCCGCTCATTCCCCAGACCTCGAAGCGCACGGAATTAGTTGCAGAGGGTGTTACCCGACGGAGTCGTGTAACACGTGGTGGTGGTGGTGGTCGTTGGTGCAGTGGTGGGTGTCGTGGCCGTTGACCCCGTCGCTCCGCTGGCGCCGCTCACGCCGGCGGGGGTGGTGGTCGTGGTGGTCGGCGCCACGACCACGTTGGAATGAAGGTGGGTAATCGAGGAGAGGTAGCCCACCGTCAGGACGGAGAAGGCGGTCGAGCCGAAAAAGATAGATCGAGAAACGAGGCGAACGCGGGCGAATCGACGATCCCGTTGTTGGGGGGTACGGGGTGTGGGGGTCACCCTTCCAGCATCGCAGTCTCGGCTGAGAAACGTGCCAGTCTCCGTTAAGAAGTTCGAAAACCTCAGAGAGTGGGCAGTCTCATGGTGAACCGAGCCCCGCCGAGGAGAGGGTCTCGATCGACGCTCACGGTCCCTCCGAACTCCTTCACGACTTGGTCGACAATGGAGAGTCCGAGTCCTGATCCCGGGAGTCCCCGTGAACTCGCGGAGCGCCAGAATCTCTCAAAGACGTGGGGGATATCGGCCTCGGCGATGCCCGGTCCGGAGTCGGCCACGACGATCGTGCCCTCGAAAGTCTCTACGCGAACGTGCCCCCCTTCCGGGGTGAACTTCACGGCGTTCGTGAGGAGATTGGACACCGCTCGCTCTAGTCGGTCGTGTCGTCCCTCAATTCGTGAGGGAGCGGCCGTGAGGTCGATATCGATGTTTTTGGTGCGCGCGTGGGTCCGGGCCACGTCCACAATGTCCTCCACGCACTCGTCGAGGTGTAGTTCCACCACGGGTCCTTCGGAGCGCTCACCGCGGGCGAGTTCTCCCAGGTCACCAATGAGAGCCGCCAATTCGTCGACCTGCATGGTCATGTCCAGGGCGATCTGCTCGCGGTCGTCGGCGTTCATTCGGTCGAGGTAGGTCAGCATGGACGCGTTGGTGCGTAAGGAGGTGAGGGGAGTGCGCAGTTCGTGAGAGGCGTCGAGAACCAGCTGGCGCTGGAGTGATTGGGACGCCTCCACCGTGTCGAGCAACTCGTTAAAGGTGGCGCGCAGACGACCAAGCTCGTCGGCTCCGCCCTCGTCCAGTCGTCGGCCAATATCGAGTGTGGTCGCGATCTCTTCGATCTCGTCAGTTACCTCTTCGAGTGGGTGAAGAGCGTTTCGCGCCAAGGTGACTCCGAGTACGAGGGCGATCAACATCGCCCCGGCCGCCACGATGATCAGTGTTCCGACCAGTTTGTGAAGTTCGGCTACCTGACCCGAGAAATTCTCGGTGAACACGGCGGCCAGGGGGGCCGGAGATCGAAAGGTAAAACCCTGGCCCTCGACGAGGGTAGTCCCGGTGGGCAGACCCACCACCAACTCACGAAAGGTGATGGAACCCACCGAAATACTCTGAATCCGCTCCCCACGACCGGCCGCGGCAATGGTCCGAATGGTGTTGTTAGCGGGTAGACACCGGGTCTGGATGCACTCTCCGTTGCCGATGTAGTACGAGACCTGCGTACCGCCCCCGTCGACCAGGGCGGGATTGCCCGAGAGGACGCCCGCCGCGGCGTTTTGGAGTGAGGCGTCGGCCGAGTGCAGCAGGGCGTTGCGGGCCGCGACGAACGAGGCCGAGGCCGCGAGAACGACCGCGAGCGCCGCCGCGATGGCGGTCGTGAGAATAACCCGGCTGCGAAAGTTCATTGCGCGCGCAGCGCGTAACCCACTCCGCGCACCGTCTGAATGAGACGCGCCTCAGCATTCTCTTCGAGCTTGCGTCGGAGATATCCGATGTAGACCGCGAGCGAGTTCGTACCGGAGTCAAAGGTGTAACCCCAGACCAGGTCCAGAATCTGGTCTCGCGTCAGCACCTGACGGGGATTCTGCAAAAACAGCTCTAGGAGGTCGAACTCGATCTTGGTCAACTGAATATCCCGGTCACCGCGTCGCACCTCTCTCGTACCGGGGTTGAGGGTGAGATCCTCGAATCGCAGGACGGACTCGTCTCCCTCACTGACCTGACGTCGACGCAGGAGGGCGCGCAGCCGGGCGAGGAGTTCGGCCAGGTCGTAGGGCTTAACCAAGTAGTCGTCCGCTCCGGCGTCGAGTCCCTCGACCCGGTCGTCGACCGCGTCGCGCGCCGTCACCATCAAAATCGGGGTGGCGTCGCCGGCGCGACGAATACGCCGACAGACCTCGAGCCCGTCAATATCGGGTAACTGCAGGTCCAGGATGATCGCGTCGGGGGCCCGAAGTTGAATGGCGCGCAGGGCACTGCTTCCGTCTTCGTAGAGTTCTACGTCGTAGTTCTCCATTCGCAGGGCGCGTCCCAGCGAATTTCGAATCGCGGGGTCGTCATCGACAATGGCTACGTAGGAGGTGGATGCAGTGGTGTTGCTCACGATGGTTCCTCTACCTTTCTCGGCGTCCTCTAGTCTGGTCCCGCGGTGTAAAGACTCTCACGACGGGGCATAAGAAGCGAGGAAACAGCACCGTAACCTATGGCGGGTAGTTCAATTGGCAGAACGTCGGATTTTGGTTCCGAAAGTTGGAGGTTCGAGCCCTCCCCCGCCAGCCACTGCACCACGGGACTAAAAACCCCCGACGTGTCGAAGGACCGCGGCGACCCCGAGCGGATCGTCGCCTTGTAGGGAGTGGCCACCAGAAAGGGTCACGACCTCGTCGCGGGGCCGTCGTTGACGAAACTCGGCAATCTCCCCGTCGGTCACGACCGACGGGGCTCGGTCTCCGTGCACGAGGGTCACCGGCACTCCGAGCGCCTCCAGTGCCGGCCACAGGTCGGGCCGCTCGGTGGGCGCGAGGAGAGCGGGGGGGTACTGCTGGTGTCGCCAGACCCATCGACCGTCGGGTCGCTGGCGAGCGTTGTGGATTACCCCGCGCCGTAACGACGAGACGGAACGGCCCGGGTGGTGTTCGATCGTACGGCGCACCATCTCTTCGAGGCTGTCGAAACTCTCGGGGCCGTCGAGAAAGTCGAGGACCGCGCGAGCTCGAACGGGGTCGATGCCGGGGGTGATATCGAGCAACACGAGGTGGGTAAGTCTCTCGGGGCGTTGCTCGGCGACGAGCAGACTGACGAGACCGCCGAGGGACATGCCGACCAGAACCACGGGCCCGAGATCGAGCGAGTCGAGCACCGCCACGACGTCTCGGGCGTGTTCGACCACGCCCGACGGACCCGTCACGGAGGCGTCGGAGTGGCCGTGGTGCGGTAGGTCAAGGGCCAGCGCGGGGGCGCCGAGGGCGAGCAGAGTGGTATCGAAGGTGTGGGCGTTTTGACCCCGCCCGTGTAGGAGAACAACGCGCGCCGGTTCAGGAAACCACTGAATACCAGAGACGTGTCGTAGCCCGTCCACCGGAACAAAGAGTCGCTGGCGAGGGGGGAGGGGGAGAGAAAGATTCCACTCCCGCCGATTCTCCTCGAGGAGGTCGAACTCGTTGTCGTCCACCTCGTCATCGTAGAGTCCGGTCTCCGGGGTAGTCTCGTGCGGTGGAGTCCCTCTCGAAGCGGCGTCTGGTTGTAGTGAGCGGACGGTGCCATCCCGAACTTACCCGTGACATCGCTGACCGGCTCGGCGTGGAACTTACCGAAGCCAACGTTCGTGAGTTCGCCAACGGCGAGATTCACTGCCGCTTTGACGAGTCGATTCGTGGAGCTCACGTCTTCATCGTCCAGACGCACGGGAGTCCGGTCAACAGCGCACTCATGGAGCAGTTGATCATGATCGATGCGGCGAAACGTGCGTCGGCTCGCTCGATTACCGCGGTCATCCCCTGTTACGCCTACGCTCGCCAGGACCGTAAGTCCACCGGACGAGAGCCCATCACGGCCAAATTGGTCGCCGACATGCTTCAGACGGCCGGCGCCGATCGGGTCTTGTCGGTGGACTTTCACTCCGGACAGATTCAGGGATTCTTCGATATTCCGGTCGACCATCTCGTCGCCGCCCCGGTGATTGAGGAGTACCTGAAACAGCACGCCGACCCATCGAACCTGGTGGTGGTCGCCCCCGACGCTGGGCGGGTCAAGGTGGCCGAGCGCTACGCCACCCACTTGGGGTGCGAACTAGCGCTGGTCCACAAAACTCGGCCCCACGGAACCACGAACGTCGCCGAAGCCCGCCACATTGTGGGAGGTGTCGACGGGCGACACTGCGTGGTGGTCGACGACATGATCGATACCGCCGGCACCATTGTGGCCGCCTGTGACCTGCTGAAGGCGAACGGGGCGGAGGACATTTGGGTGATGGCCACCCACGCGGTTTTTTCTCCACCCGCGGTGGAACGCCTGTTCAACGCCCCCATTAGCCGGGTGGTCGTGACCGATACCCTGCCCCTCTCGCCGGACCGTCGTTTCGAGAAGTTGGAGATCTTGTCGGTCGCCGGTATCGTCGCCAACGCTATTTCGGCCATCTTCGAAGATTCGTCCGTCTCAGACATTTTTGGTGGCGAAAACCTCCTCTAGGGAGGCGTTCGACGACTCGTGGGCGGGGCGCTAAACTATTTTCCCTGTGCGCAGCGCCTTTGCGCGCCCACTGACGAGGAGCAGCTATGACCCAGATCACTCTGAACGCGACGACGGGCCGCGCCGAGGGAACTCGCAACTCTCGCCGGCTGCGGACCACCGGACACGTTCCGGCCGTGGTCTACGGGACCGGCGTGGACCCGGTAGCGGTGGCGGTGGACGCACGAGAGTTTCGTCAGGCCGTGTCGGGCGAGAAGGGCCTGAACGTCGTCATCGATCTTTCGACCGAGACTCGGACCTACACCGTGATGGCTCGCCAGATCCAGCGTCACCCGGTGAAGGGGACGCTGTCTCACGTGGACTTCCAGGTCGTTGACCCGTCCCAGCCGGTCAGTGTGGTGGTTCCCCTCCACATCATCGGTGACGCCGTCGAGATTCGCCACGCCGACTGGGAACTGTCCCAGGCGCTCTTCCGGTTGACCCTGAAGGCGACGCCGGCGGCCATTCCGACCCACGTCGATGTGGATATCTCCCACCTGCGTCCCGGTCAGTCGATTCGCGTGGCGGATGTGGTGTTGCCCGAGGGTGTCGTAGCCGCGGGTGACGGTGCCCTCTCCGTCGTCACGACTCGAGCCGGACGCGCCGCCAGGACCACCGAACGCGGGTAGCCGACCGTGGCCCTGCGCCGCGGCGAACCACGTCGGGGTACACCGTCGAGCCTCCTCGTGGTGGGTCTCGCTAATCCCGGTACGGAGTACGACGGGAGTCGCCACAACGTCGGTGGAGACGCCGTGCGTGAACTCTGTCGGCGCCGGGGCCTCACTCTTAAGGTCGAGTCCCGTCTGAGGGCCTGGTATATCACGGGACCCTCTAGCCTCGGCGTCGTCTCTCTCGCCGTGCCTACGACCTATATGAACGAGTCCGGAGCCGCCATTCCTCCGCTGTTAAATCGGTCCTCTCTCAGTGACCTCAGTCGTCTCGTCATCGTCCACGACGAACTCGACCTCGAGCCCGGACGCCTGCAGCTGAAGAGGGGCGGGGGATTAGCGGGTCATAACGGACTGCGCTCCGTAGCGGGGGTACTCGGTTCCTCCGACTTCGTCCGGTTGCGGGTCGGGATCGGACGACCAGCCCACAAGGAGCAGGTGACGGACTGGGTGCTTCGCCGTCTGAGCGGTCCGCACCAGCGCGAACTCGCCGAGAGCGCCGAGCGGGCCGCGGACGCCCTGGAGACGGTTCTCGAACACGGCGTCGACATCGCCCAGGGTCGGGTGAATAGTGGGTCCTGAACCTCAGGGAATGCGGCGAGTTCTCGAGCGCGTCGCTCCCGACGTTTCTCGCGCCCTCGCCGAACGGCGCCTCGTCCCGAACGGTGCGTCCACCCATCTCGCACTCAGTAGTTTCGCGCTCCAACGGGGGCCCACGATCGCGGTCGTCGCCTCGTCGAGCGACGCCGAACTTCTGTGGGAGGGGGCGCGAGCACTGTGGGAAGATCCGAACGAGGTGGCCCTGTGGCCGGCCTGGGATACTCACCCACTGGAGCGAGTGAGTCCCGAAGTCACCACCATGGCGGCCCGGGCGCGCCTTCGGTGGCGCCTCGCCGAGGGACGCGGTCCGCGTCTCATCGTGGCCTCGGTGCGCGGAATCGCCCAGGTTCTCGCCCCCCACCCTCCCGTGCCGCTTCTACGCATTGAGCGGGCCCAGGAAATATCTCGGGACTCGGTGGTCTCCACCCTGGTGGAGATGGGGTACCGGCGAGAGGCTCTGGTGGAGCACCGCGGGGAGTTAGCCGTGCGCGGCGGAATTGTCGACGTGTGGGACCCCGACGAGGAGTTTCCGGTTCGTCTCGATTTCTTCGGTGACGACGTCGAGCGACTGGCTCACTTTGACGTGGGTTCTCAGCGCTCGGTCGACGTGCTGGAGGTGGTGGAGTTTGCGCCGGCCCGGGAATGGATTCCGAACGAGCGCACGCGGGAGATGGCGGGGCTCTTCGCCGACACCGCGTCGTGGGGTCGAGACGTGGCCGACCGAATCGCTCAGGGGCACCTCTTCGACTCTCTCGAGGGCTGGATGTCACTCTTTTGTGAAACCCCACGGACCCTACGAGACGAGGCCTCCGACTACGACCTGGTGATCGTCGATCCGGCGGCGTGTCGCACGCGCCTGGACGATCTGCTCAGCGAGGAGAGAGAACTCACCGACGTGGTCGCGACGACGTGGGGGGCGGACCGCCCCGTGCCTCTGTTGCACGTGGCGGGTGATCAGATCTTTCGCGACTCGGACACTCTCTTCGACGGAGCCTTCGCCGACGAAGTGATCGTGAGTTCGCCACCGCCCATTCAGGCGGACCCCTCCCGTCTCGCGGCGCACGTCGCGAACTGGCCCCGGGATCACCGAGTGGTTGTCGCAACGGCGCACGCCGGTTCTCTCGAGCGCGTAGCGGACCAGCTACGCGCGGAGGGCCTCGACGTCTCCACTGATCCTCACCGAGTGTTCGAATCCCGAGTCAGTGTGGTCGTGAGCACGTTGACCTTCGGATTTAGTCTGGAGAACCCCAGGCTGACGGTGTGGTCGGAGGCGGACCTCACGGGACGACGTTCCGTCCACCGGGTCGCCCGGACGAGGACGAGGGCCGTCGATGGGTTCTTCGACGACCTGTCGATCGGTAGCTACGTGGTGCACCGCCAGCACGGAGTGGCGAGATTCGCCGGTACGACGACTCGAGCCATCAACGGACTCACTCGTGACTACATGATCTTGGAGTTCAAGGACGGTCGTAGTTACTGGCCCACCGAACTCATTGATGCCCTCACTCCCTACTCCGGTGGCGAACACCCCTCTCTTTCGAAGATGGGGGGCGCCGACTGGCAGCGAACGCGCGCGCGCGCTCGGGCCGAGGCTTTCGTCATCGCCCAGGAGTTAGTGGAGTTGTACCGCCAGCGCACCGTCGCGCGGGGATTCTCCTTTTCTCCCGACGGCGAGTGGCAGCGAGAGATGGAGGACCAGTTCGTCTTCCCCCTCACGCCGGACCAGGCCGACGCCGTCGACGCGGTGAAGCGCGATATGGAGTCGGAGCGTCCGATGGATCGCTTGATCGTCGCCGACGTGGGATTCGGAAAGACCGAGATTGCCGTGCGCGCGGTCTTTAAAGCCGTCCAGGACCATAAGCAGGTGGCGGTATTGGTCCCGACCACCCTGCTCGCCTCCCAGCACCACCAAGTGTTCACTGAACGTTTCGCCGGATTTCCGGTGCGCGTTGACCTGCTCAGTCGATTCGTGGATGACGCGCAGGCGCGGGCCACCCTCGAGGCTCTGGCCGAGGGCCGTGTGGACGTCATCATCGGAACGCACCGTCTCTTGAACGAGCACGTCCGATTTCGGGATTTAGGTCTGCTCGTCGTGGACGAGGAGCAGCGTTTCGGAGTCAACCACAAGGAAGCCATTAAGGCTCGGTCGGTGGGCGTCGACGTCTTGACCTTGTCGGCGTCACCTATTCCGCGCACCTTGGAGATGGCTTTTTCGGGACTCCGCGATCTCTCCATGGTTCAGACTCCTCCGGTCGACCGGCGCCCGATTCTCACCCACGTGGGTGAGTACGACGAGTCGGCCGTGATCGAGGCGGTGCGCCGAGAGCTGCTCCGCGAGGGTCAGGTGTTCTACGTTCACAACCGCGTATCGGACATCGAAGAAGTGGCCCGTCGACTCACCCACCTGGTTCCCGACGCTCGGGTCGCGGTGGCCCACGGACAGATGGACGAGGGCACACTCGAGCGAGTCATGATCGACTTCTGGGAACGCCGTTTCGACGTGCTGGTCTGCACCACCATTGTGGAGAACGGCATCGATCTCCCGTCGGTCAACACACTGATTGTCGATCGGGCGGAGCGGTTGGGCCTCGGACAGCTTCACCAGCTGCGGGGCCGGGTGGGTCGATCGGGTCAGCGAGCCTACGCCTACCTCTTTCACGCCCCCGCTCAAGTTCTTTCGGAGACGGCGTACGAAAGGCTTCGCACGATCGGTGACAACACCGCGTTGGGTAGTGGTTTCAAGATCGCGATGCGGGACCTCGAGATCCGGGGGGCGGGCACCTTTCTCGGACACGAACAGTCGGGAACCTCGATGGCCGCGGTGGGCTTCGACCTCTACATCCAACTCGTCGCCGAAGCGGTGCGTGACGCCTCCGGTGAAATCGCGGTCGAGCCGGTGGAGATCGTCATCGACGTCCCGGGTGACGCCCACCTTCCGGTGAGCTACGTCGAGGCCGAAGATGCTCGACTCGAGGCGTACCGTCGACTCGCGGGACTGCGTTCGCGCGACGACATCGACGACCTGGAAGTCGAGTGGATCGACCGCTACGGAGCCCTGCCCACTCCGGCGCGCGCACTCCTCGACCTGGCTCGCTTGCGACTGCGTTGTCTCGAACTCGGGATACGCAGCCTCAGCGTGTCCCCCGCTCGACCGGGGATTCGCACCCATCCCCTGGTCAAAGTCTCACCCCTCGTCTTGAGTCTCTCCCAGCAGATGCGACTCCGACGCCAGCACTCCTCGCGGGCGTACGACGAATCCACCCACGAGGTTCGAGTAGAAAGCACCTCGTTGTCGTCGGCCCCGGCGCTGACGGCCTGGCTCGACGAACTTGTCGCATAAGGGTCACTAGCATGGGGCGGTGCGCCGCATTATTGCTCTCCTGGTGGTCGCGGTCGCGGTCGCCATCGGCTTCGGTCTCTCCGCGAGTACCCCGGCCCTCACGGTGAACTCCCAGCGAGTCTCGTTGGCCGAATGGTCGAGTGAGATGTCAACGCTGCGCTCCAACAGTGGTCTCCAGTGCTACTACGACGCGCTCACCTCGGCCAATATCGGTGCGGGAGCAGCCCAGTCGACTCTCTCCGCGGCCGGCGCGGCCGCGTGGTCCAACATCCGAGTCGAGGGCCTGGCCATCGTTGACAACGTCGAGCGAGTTCTCCACCACACTCCGAGCAGTACGGACTTGAGTCGAGCCCAGCAGATTCTCGCCACCGAGATGTCGAACGCGGCACTGAGCGCCGACTACAACTGCCCCGAGAGCGCGTCGGCCGCTCTCGCGGCGATGCCGGCGGCGATGAGAAACGCTGAGGTTCGAGCCGAGGCGGACTCCCTCTACCTCGTGACCACCCTCCCGGGCACCGTGGCGCTCACGTCGAGTTCCCTTTCGTCCTACTTCGCCCAACACCGCGCTGACTACACCACGTTGTGCGTCTCGGCGGCGGTGGTGTCGTTGTCACGGGCGAACGCCTTTCTCGCCGCCGCGAAATCGGGACAGTCGGTGGCGCAGTTGGCCCGCAGTTTCTCCATCGACTCCTCGAAGTCAAGGGGCGGGGCCCTCGGGTGCTTTTCGCCGGGTTCGAGTTCCTACGCGTCGCTCAGATCGGACGTCGCGGGTCAGCCGGTGGGCCACTACAACACGACGCTGCACTCCATCACTTACGGGTCGGGGACCGCCGACCTCTTTCTCGCGGTCACCTCGGAGAAGCCGACCACCTACGCCCAGGCCGCCACGACGGTGCTCGCCGACGCACAAAAGACCAACGCGTCGATTGCCAGCACCGCGAAGTCCCAGCTGTTGTTCCGCGACGCCGTGACGGTCGCGTCCTCCATTGGCCGGTGGGGTCTCGCCTCCTCGGGCCCTCAGGTCTTTGTTCCGAATCTGCCGGCTAACTCGGGCACCGCGTCGTCGAGTGTGCTGACCACTCCCGCGACCACTCCTTACCAGTGAGCCCCCGCGTTCGGGTCGTTGGTCTGGGTCCGGCGGGCCCCGAGTGGGTGACGACGTCGACTCGACTCTCTCTCGAAGGACCCACCGTGCGGGTGCGTACCCGTCACCACCCCGCCCTGGCCGGCCTCGACCTTCCGAGTTACGACGACCTCTACGACGCGGCCGAGTCCTTTGACCAGCTCTACGACGCCATCGTGGACGACCTCGTGGAGCTCGCCCTTCGTCACGACGAGGTGGTGTACGCGGTGCCCGGTTCCCCCCTCGTCGCCGAGTCCACCGTCGAACGTTTGCGCGATCGACGAGAGGTGCAGGTTCTCATCGAGCCGGCGGTCTCCGTGCTGGACGTCGCCGCGATTGCTCTCGGGATCGACCCCATGGCGGTGGGTCTACGAATACTCGACGCCCTCGGTCCAGCGGAGAGTTTTCGGGGCCCGGGCCCGTGGCTTCTCCTCCAGACCTACTCGTCGTCCATCATGGCTCACGTCGCGGATCGCCTGGGCCCTCAGACCCCGGTGGTGCTCGTCCACCACGCCGGACTAGACGACCAAGTGGTTCGGGAGATGACCGCCGCGGAGCTCACTGGGGGTCCCGTTGACCACCTGACTTCGGTCTACGTTCCTCGGGTGCGCGGAGTCGGAGACGCCGTCGAGGACTTGGTCGAGCTGGCTCGTACTCTGCGAGCCCAGTGCCCCTGGGATCAAGAGCAGACTCACGGCTCGCTCGCGCGTCACCTGGTCGAGGAGTCCTACGAAGCCCTCGAGGCTCTCGAGAACCTCGCCACTCTGGAGAGTCGGGGAGAGGTCGACGAGGCGGCGAGTCTCCACGTGCGCGAAGAGTTGGGCGACCTTCTCTACCAAATCGTCTTTCACGCCGAGCTCGCCGACGAGGTCGGTTCCTTCGACCTTCACGGAGTCGTCGAGGCCCTCAGCACCAAGCTGATCTCTCGTCACCCCCACGTCTTCGGAGACGTCGACGTGTCGACCGCGGCCGAGGTCGAGTCGCGCTGGGAGGAACTCAAACGGGCTGAGAAGGGT
>JABEUS010000041.1 GCA_013044285.1 Acidimicrobiaceae bacterium | reverse complement strand
AGCGGTGGTCGGGTCCCGTGCGACGGTCGTTCGTGAACCGAGTCAGGGGTGGAAGCCAGCAGCTCTCAGCGGATTGCGCCGGGTGCCACGGTCAGCCTGGCCACCGCTTTGGACCCCGGCACTTTCGTGTTGAGGGATAGTCGTCCCACTGCCACTGAGCGGTGGTCGGTCGAAGAACTTTCTGATCCACACCGCGTACTGGAGGTGACGTGGAGGGGCCGCTGTCGCACGACGACCCCTCTCGATTGTGCCGTGTGACGGCCTACCTACTTCATCACCACAACGAAGCACTGACCAGGGAGTCTTTGGACCGAGACATCCCAAAGGAGTAGTGGGATGGTTGTCCCACGTTCTCCTCAGTGCCCTGGGGTGGACGCCGCCAGGGTGGAGGCGAAAATCTGCCATGCGAGAAGTGACTTGGCCACCAGTGACAGGACCAAGTAGGTCGACTCTCCCACCACGTAGTTGCGGAAACGTCCAATCTGTCGATACTGCAGATACTGCACGAGGGCGAAGCAGTTGAAGAAGACGAAGAGCGACACGTAGATTCCGTAGACGAAGCCCGGGGCGTGAACGTGGGCACCGGGGCCGACGAGGTAGATCCCAATGGCGAGCCACGGGACCACTCCGGCGCCGCACCCGAGCCAGAACGGGAGCAGACTGCCGCCCGGTTGTTCGTAGTGCTCCTGGAGCCACCCGAAGCCGATCATCGCCGCGTTGACTCCGGCGAGTGCGAGCAGCGCGGCCACGTCGCGAATACCGGTGAGTTGGGCGATCGCGACGATCATGAGAGACGACGAGAGTGAGTACTCCACCCAGCGATAGGGGTTACGTTGACGCGCGAGGTTGGCTTCGTAGCGTGAGCGCAGTGGTCCCGCCACGACTGCGTGCGCGAGAGCCGAGAGCAGAAAGAAGGCGGCGACGAGGCCGGCCATGGGAATCGAGAAGAAGGTGACGAGTTGGCGGGCGGTCGATCCCGGGGCCCCGGCCATGAAATCGGCCGACACCGGCAGCGCGAAGGAGTTGGCCAGAATCAGGATGGTCACGGCGGACACCGCATGAAGAGCGGCCGCCATCACATTGGTGCGCCGAAGGCGCTGAGTGGTGGGGGTCGTCATAACGGCTCAGCGTAGCCCCCTGCACGACGCCGCGAACAGGGCATCGTTAGCATTGACCCCATGGCAACCACCCCTTCAGTCCCCACTCCTCTCGAGGGGGTGGCCTCGCTCTACCGGCGCTACCGACCCGGGCGTTTTCAGGAGTTGCGGGGCCAGGATCACGTGGTGCGCGCCCTTCGCGGAGCCGTCGAAAAGGACCGGGTTTTTCACGCCTACTTGTTCTCCGGACCCCGCGGAACCGGGAAGACAACGACCGCCCGAATTCTCGCCAAGGCGCTCAACTGCGAGAACCCCGAGGACGGCGACGCCTGTAACGTGTGCGACTCCTGCGTCTCCATTACTCGGGGTACCTCCCTCGACGTCGTCGAACTGGACGCCGCCTCCAACAACGGAGTCGACGCGATGCGTGAAATCACGGCCGGGGCCTGGCACGCCACCCCGGGGCGCTGGAAGGTCTACATCTTCGACGAGGTCCACCAGCTCTCAAAGCCCGCGTCGGCGGCTCTTCTCAAAACCTTGGAGGAGCCCCCCCACCACGTGGTGTTCATTCTCGCCACCACCGACCCCCACAAGGTCCTGCCCACTATTCGCTCTCGTACCCAACACCTAGAGTTTCGCCTGCTGCCCGGAGAGACTCTCCACTCCCTGCTGGCCGACGTCAGTCAGGCAGCGGGTCTCTCGGCGGAACCGTCGACCCTGGAGTCGGCGGTCCGACTCGGACGAGGTTCGGCCCGGGACGCTCTGAGCGCACTCGACCAGCTCCTCGCCACCGGAACGACGGAGTCCACGAGTTCGGGGGTGGAGGGAGTTCTCGAAGCGCTCGTTCTGCTCGACGTCACCCGGGCTCTCCAGGAGTTGGCGTCACTCGTCCGAGACGGCGGTGAGCCGGAGCAGATCACCGAGGATCTCTGCGCCATGGTCCGACAGATGTTTCTCGTGCAGGTTGCCCCCGACGTCGTCGACGTCGTCGACGAGGAGCGTTTTCGCTTGGAGGAGTGGGGCCGGACGGCGGGGCTCGCCCGGACCGTGCGCACGCTCGAGACTCTGGGTCGGGCGCTGCGCGATATGAAGGGTGCTCCCGACAGGGGAGTTCTCCTCGAGGTGGCGCTGGTGCGACTCGTTCGTCCGGAACTGGATCAGAGTGTGGAAGCGCTCGAAGAGCGAGTCACTCGCCTGGAGCGTCAGGGTCCAGCAGTGAGCCCACCATCTCCGAGCGTCTCCGCTGAGCCTCGCCGGCCGATTGGAACGGCTCCGCGCACCGAGAGTCCGGTGCGAGAGACCGAGATGGCCGGTTCACCCGCGACCCCTCCGCGACCCGAGGTGGTCCCGGTAGCGCAGAGCCCAGCCTCTCCCTCGGGCACGGTCGACGTGTCGGAGTTTCGTCGCCGTTTTAGTCAGCAGGTGGTGCCGAAGACCTCTCGGGGTGCCCAGATGATTCTCGGGGCCGCCACCGTGGTGAGTTTCGACGGTGCCCGGGTGACGATTGGGGTAGCGAACGAGGAGATGCGTCAGCGAGCTCAAGAACTTGGTCCCGGGATCATCCGAGCTCTCGAACACGAGTGGGGCTCTCGTCTCGACGTGGTGTGGGTCGTTGACGGCTCGGCTCTCGCCCCCCCGCCGGCCCCCGCTGCTCGCCCCACGTCGACGCCGCCTGACTCGAAGTCGCCGGAGTTCGGCGGACCGGCTGACGACGACGTCGAAGTCACTATCACCACCTCCGTTGCAGATCACCTGATCGCCGAAATGTTCCCCGGTGCCGAGGAGATTTCGTGAACTACCCCCCCTCCCTGCAGACGGTGATGGACGAACTCGGACGCTTCCCCGGAGTCGGGCCGAAGTCGGCGCAACGCATCGCCCTCTGGGTCATGCGTCAGCCCACCGAGGACGTGGCCCGTCTCGCCGAGGCGCTCGTCAGTATGAAGGAGAATCTGTCGTTCTGCGAACGCTGCTTCAACTTCGCCGAGTCGGGATCCCTCTGTCCCATCTGCGCCGACGACCGTCGCGACTCCGCCGTGATCTGCGTGGTGGAGAGCCCCCCCGACGTCGTGGCCGTCGAGCGCAGCCGCGCCTTTTCGGGCACCTACCACGTCCTGCACGGTCTCCTCAATCCGCTCGAGGGGGTCACCCCGGATCGTCTGCGTATCGCCGAGTTGATCCGTCGGCTCCACGGTCCGGTCAGTGAAGTGATCCTCTGCTTTAACTCGACTCTCGAAGGAGACGCGACGGCGATGTATCTGCGTCGACTGCTCGACGTTCCCGACCTGGTGGTCTCCCAGCCCGCTAACGGCCTCCCGGTCGGCGGCGACTTGGAGTTCGCCGACGACCTGACCCTCAGCCGCGCCATCGTGGGCCGTCGAACTCTCGAGGTCTAGAAGAAGCGCACGACCAGGATGAGGCCCACGACGACCGAGTAGGTGGCGAAGGGTCGCAGGTTGTGGGAGCGGAACCACTTCGTGAGAAAGCTCACCGCCAGGTACGCGGAGATCATCGCGACGATTGCTCCGACGAAGGCCTGGGTGCGTACCCCGTTGCCCAGGTGCCCGAGCAGACCCGGCAACTTGTAGAGACCGGCGAGAAGTATGACCGGAGTAGCGAGGAGGAAAGAGAAGTTAGCGGCGTCCTCGTGATCAAGTCCTCTCGCGAGTCCCGCGGCCATCGTGATTCCGGCGCGCGAGATACCGGCGAGGAGAGCGAAGACCTGGGCGAAACCAATCGTCATTGCTTGTCGGGGACTGAGGTTCCCCAGCCGAACGGAGCGGGTGCGCCGTCCCCGACGTCGCTTCAGGGTTTCGGCGGCGAAGAGGATCACTCCGTTTAGAGTCAGGAAGATCGCGGCGGCGAGAGGCTTCGCGAAGAGCTCCCGCAGGGGCTTTTCGAGGAGTAGTCCGGCGAGGCCCACCGGAATCGTGGCGAGAACGAGCAGAGCGAAGAGTCGGTACTCCGGCGCGAGGCCTTCGTCATCGAGGTGAACGAGTCGACCCCAGCCGTCCGAGCGAGCACGCACGAGTTGCTGCCAGGTACCCGACAACAGACGCCACCAGGTTTGACGGTAGTAAACGATGAGCCCGACGGCAGTCCCGACGTGCAGCGCAACGAGAAAGGTGAGAAAAAAGGACTGGGCCTGGCTCTGGGACGAGACGAGGTTGTTCCATCCGAGGAGGGCGGGGACGAGCACGCTGTGACCGAGGCTCGACACGGGGAAGAGTTCGGTGACCCCCTGGAGTAGTCCCATCACCACGGCCTGGAGGTAACTCAGCGTGGCAATCACACCGCCCACGCTAATGCGCGACACTGGGGAGATGAGGTTCTTGCTGATCGTCCGTCACTGCGAAGCCCGACCGGCGAGCGGGAGTGAACGGGACTGGGATCGCCCCCTCACCGACCGGGGCCGAGAACAGGCCGCCCAGATTCGCGAGTGGATGACCGAAGAGGCGCTCACGCGGGGTTACCTGCCCGCGCGCGTGCTGGTCTCTTCGGCGCGTCGTACCCGAGAGACCTTCGCCCTGACCTTCGAAGCGGCGGGAGTCGTCGAGGAGTCCGTCGTAAGCAATCTCATCTACAACGGAGGACGCGACGTGAGTGGTGAGGACATCCTCGCTGATCTCGGAGCCCTCGACGACGTGAGAACCAATCTCGCCGTCGTCGCGCATAATCCGAGCGTGAGCGAACTGGTCTACGGGCTCGTCGGTGGGTGGCCCGAGGGTCTCTCCGAGGGTCTGCCCGTCGGGGCCGTGATCGTTCTGGAACTCGACGACACTCGTCCGGTGGGGCTCTCGCCCTACCGGTGGATCGAGAGTTTTCTGCCGGTCTAGAGACGACGAAGAATTGCGGCGTCGCCCTGGCCACCCCCGCCACAGAGGGCGACGGCGGCGTACTCGTCACCGCTCGCGCGCAGGGCGTGGAGTGCGTGAACGGCGAGTCGGGCCCCCGAGGCCCCAATCGGGTGCCCGAGGGCGATAGCACCCCCGTCGGGGTTGACCCGTTCGGGGTCGAGACCGAGGTCGTCGAGTGAGGCGAGGGCCACGGCCGCGAAGGCTTCGTTGATTTCGACGTGGGCGAGGTCGGAGATCTCGAGGGAGGTCTTCGCGAGGGCGGCCCGTATCGCTCGACTGGGTTGGAGGAGGAGCGAGGTGTCGGGGCCGGCCACCTCACCGTAGGCCACGAGTTCTCCGAGGGCGCTCAGCCCTTCGCGTTGGAGAAACGAGTCGGAGACGAGCACGAGGGCCGCGGCGCCGTCCGAGATCTGGGACGCGTTACCCGCGGTGATCGTTCCGCGGGGATCGAAGGCGGGCCGTAGAGCGCCGAGAGAGTCGAGGGAGATATCGGGTCGAATCCCCTCGTCGGCATTGAACACTCGGGGGTCCCCTCGCCGGCTCGGGACGCTGACCGAGACGAGTTCGGCGTCGAATCCACCCCGCGACTGCGCGCCGGCGGCCCTTTCGTGGCTCCGCTGGGCGAACTCGTCCTGTCGCTGTCGAGGGATGCGTCCGTCGGCGTGGGTCTCCGTGGCTACTCCCATGGCGCAGTGGTCGAAGGCACAGGTCAGGCCGTCGTGGGTCAGGGAGTCGAGGGCCGTCACGTCGCCCAGCCGGTAGCCCTCGCGGGCCCCGGGGAGAAGGTAGGGGGCGCGACTCATCGACTCCATCCCTCCGACCACGACCACGTCAGCCTCGCCCGCACGAATGAGGAGGTCGCCGTAGCGCAGGGCGGCGAGTCCGGAGAGACAGACCTTGTTGAGAGTCGTCGCGTGAGTGGTGAAGGGGATGCCAGCACTCACGGCGGCTTGCCGAGCGGGAATCTGTCCCGCCCCGGCGGTGAGGACCTGACCCATGATGACCGCGTCCACGCGGCTCGGGTCGAGTCCCACCGCGTCGAGCGCCCCCCGGATGGCCTCGGCCCCGAGATCGCTCGCGGCGAGCGACGAGAGGGCGCCGTTCAGTTTGCCAATGGGGGTTCGGCGAGCGGCAACGATTAGGGATCTGGTCATGGTCTACCTCCACCAGGACCCTAGACCCGCTGTAGGGTCCTGGTGGAGGAGGCGTCATGTTGCAAGAGATTGACCACGTCGCCATCGCCGTCTACGACCTTGACGCGGCGGTGAGTTTTTACGAAATCTCGCTCGGGGCGCGGGTGGTCCACCGCGAAGACGTGTCGAGCGACGGAGTTCGCGAGGTCCTTCTTCGGGCCGGATCGAGTTACGTGCAACTGCTCTCCCCGCTCTCGGACAACTCGCCCGTGGCCCGATTTTTGGCCTCGCGCGGCGAGGGCCTTCATCACGTGGGTTACCGGGTCGCGTCGTGCGCCGAGGCCCTCGAGTCGATGCGTCGAGCGGGGGCTCGACTGATTGACGAAGCCCCCCGGCCGGGCTCACGGGGTACGACCATCGCCTTTGTTCACCCCACGGGAGCCTTCGGTACCCTCATCGAGCTGGTGGAAGAAGGCGCGAGCTCTGAGCACTCCGGTCCGGGGCTTGGGTAGCCTGGACCTCTATGGAGAACGCGATGGGGAGCCGACTCGACGAACTCGAGACTCGTAAGGCCCAGGCCCGGATGGGCGGAGGAGAAGCAGCGGTCGCCCGACACCGCTCGAAGGGCCTCATGACCGCGCGTGAGCGCCTCGAGTACCTACTCGATGAGGGCTCCTTCCAGGAACTCGACATGCTCCGGCGCCACCAGGCGGCCGGTACCGGACTCGAAGACTCTCGTCCCTATACCGACGGAGTTATTACCGGACTCGGCATGATCGATGGGCGTCGTGTCGCCCTCTACTCCCAAGACTTCACCGTCTACGGAGGGGCCCTTGGAGAAGCCCACGGACAGAAGATTCACAAGGTCATGGACCTCGCTCTGTCCCTCGGCCTCCCGATTATTGGCCTCAACGACGGGGCCGGAGCTCGGATTCAAGAGGGCGTCGCCGGACTGAACGGCTACGGCGGTATTTTCCGACGCAACGTCCAGGCGTCCGGGGTGGTGCCCCAGATCTCGGTGATTCTCGGCCCGTGCGCCGGGGGAGCGGTCTACTCACCGGCAATTACTGACTTCATCGTGATGGTGAAAGACACCAGTCATATGTTCATTACGGGGCCGGACGTGGTGAAGGCGGTGACCGGTCAAGACGTCACGCTCGAAGAGCTCGGTGGCGCTCTCACCCACGCGTCGAAGTCGGGGGTGGCGAGCTTCGTCTTCGCCGACGAGAAGGCCGCTCTGGACGAGGTTCGTTACCTCCTCTCCTTTTTGCCCTCCAACAATCTGGAAGAGGCTCCACGAACTCCGAGTGGTGATGATTTAGATCGCGAGTGCCCGGAACTGCGAACCATCCTTCCGGACTCGGCTACGAAGCCCTACGACGTGAAGAAGGTCATCACCTCGGTTGTCGACGACGGTGAGTTCTTGGAGGTTCAGGCGGCCTACGCGGGTCAGATTACGTGCGGTTTCGGCCGGATCGACGGCTACTCGGTGGGAGTCGTGGCTAACCAGCCCAATGTTCTCGCCGGAGTGCTCGACATCGACTCGTCGGAGAAGGCCGCTCGCTTCGTGCGCACGTGCGACGCTTACAACATCCCCCTCGTGACCTTCGTCGACGTGCCGGGATTCCTCCCCGGTCTCGATCAGGAGTACGACGGCATCATTCGGCACGGAGCCAAGTTGCTCTACGCGTTCTGCGAAGCCACGGTGCCGCGCGTCTCGGTCATCATGCGCAAGGCCTACGGAGGCGCCTACGTGGTGATGAACTCCAAATCCATCGGGGCGGACCTGGCCTACGCCTGGCCGAGCGCGGAGCTAGCGGTCATGGGCGCGGCCGGAGCGGTGGAGATTGTTCATCGTCGCGAGCTCGCCGCGGCCGAGGATCGTGAGGCGACTCGCGCCCGGTTGGTCCGCGAGTACGAGGAGCGCTACTCCTCGCCCTTCGCGGCGGCCGAACGCGGTTACATCGATGACGTCATCGATCCGGCTGACACCCGCCGGGTCCTCGCTCGCTCGCTCGCCCTCCTGCGTTCGAAGCGCGAGGAGTTGCCGAAACGCAAGCACGGGAACATTCCCCTGTGACGAGTTCATCGGCTCACGACGACGAGGCACTCGCGCTGGCCGTCGTTCTGCAACTGCTCACGCCGACCCCGTCGTCCGAGGTGGCCACGGAGACGTCCCGGTGGCGCTTTTCGGGCCGCTGGTTCCAGCCGGTCCGCTAATCGTGCTCGTTCTCGCCGGTTCCCTCGACGCCCTCGACGCGTGGGAGCCACCGGACGGACCCGTCGCCGTCGCGGGGTCGGCGGCGGCGTTTCGGGGCCTCGAGGGGGCGCTCGACGAGGCCCGCACTCACGTCACGAGCGACCCACTGTGGTGGTACCCGGCCTCGTCTCGCACCGAGGTGGAGTCACTCGCCGATCAGATTCCCGAACCCGCTTGGTGGCTTCTTCTTGAAGGTAGTCCCCTGCACGCCCGCAGCCTCTGGCGTCACTCGAAACTGGCCGAACGATGGCGTCACGCCCCGGGCCCCGTGGTGGCCCTCGGCTCGTCGGGGTCGGTCCTCGGGGAGGTCATGATTGACCCACGTGGCGGGGCTCCGACGACGGGCGTGGGGCTCTACCGGGACCGGGTGGTGACACCGATTCTGGCGGAGCCGCTGCGAGATCGCACCCTCACTCTGCTGGGGACCGGGACTCGTCTAGAAGAACTACTCCCGGACTCTCTTCTTCTCCTCGAGGTCTCCGAGTAGGGCCTACTCTTCGGTGATCGTCACTGACTCGATGACGACGTTCGCACTGGGGCGCCCGGATCGGGTGCCGAGCTGGTCGATCGCGGCGATGACGTCGAGACCGGAGACGGCCTTACCGAAGAGGGCGTAGAGCGGGGGCAGGCGGACCCCGTCAGCACCCGAAATCACGAAGAACTGGGAGCCGTTGGTGTTCGGACCGGCGTTGGCCATGGCGAGAGAACCAACCTCGTAGCGACCCGGCTTTGGGAGTTCGTCGGCGAAGCGGTACCCCGGACCCCCGGAACCCGTGCCGGTCGGGTCGCCACCCTGGAGGACGAAGTTCGGGATAATGCGGTGAAAGACAATTCCGTCGAAGTAGTGCCAGCGGGCGAGAAAGACGAAGCTGTTCACCGTGACCGGCGCGGAGCCGGCGTCGAGAAGAAACTCCATCTCCCCGTGGGAGGTGCGCATCAGGGCTCGGTAGGACTTAGCGGGGTCGATAATCATCGGCGGCGCCGCGTCGAACTGGCGACGCGGCGGGCTGGAGCCGTCGGGAGCGGGGATCAAGTTGTCGGTCACGGTCATCCAATCGAGGCGGTGGGTAGGAACCCTACGAGGCTAGCGAGGAATCTCGGAGTTGTCGTGGCGGAGTGTTCCGCCACGCCCGGGACTCCCCGTCGGCCCTACGAGTTCGCCGAGTGGTGGGGGGCTAGCCGATTTTTAGAAGATTGACGACGAAGACCAGGGTGTCGTTAGAAGCGATGCCCGAACTGAGTAACTGGGTCGTCGGGCCGTAGCCGAGGGTGGGGGGAACAATGAGTTCACGCTCTCCGCCCACCTTCATACCGGGCAGTCCCTTCACCCAACCGGGAATCAGGCTGGACAGGTTCAAAGTCGCCGAGAATCCGGCGGGCCACGAGGACTGTACGACGGCGTGGCAGGAGTAGGTGGCGAGTTCGTACTGAGCGGTGAACTTGTCACCTGGCTTCAGCGCGGCCCCGGTGCCCACGATGATGTCCTTCGAGACGAGAGTCGTCGGCTTCGCGCCACTCGGGAAGACGAAGGCGGGAGCTCCCTTACCGAGAGTGGTGGGAGGGCAGGTCTCCTTCGCGGTGGCGACCGTCGTGGTGGTGCTCGACGTCGGTATGGTGGCCGTCGAGGGACCGTTCTTCGTGAAGAGCAAGACGGCGGTCCCGATGACGACGACCGCGACGACCGCGACGATCACGATACGGTTTCGAGTCCGGCGCAGTTTGCCCGCGCGCTGTTGTGCCGCGAGTTTCTCCCGCCGGGCGGCCTTTTGACGCTGTCGCTTGGTGGTTGCCATGGGGGCGAGCCTACTCGCGGTCCTCGGGGGGTCTCTTCACCAGGGGGGTAGGATAGAGCCCCTATGGCCCTCATCGTCCAGAAGTTTGGCGGCACGTCGGTCGGAGACCACGAACGTATTCAGGCGGTCGCTGAACACGTGGCGCGCACCTGCCGAGACGGTCACGACGTCGTCGTCGTGGTCTCGGCCATGGGAAAGTCGACTGACGATCTGCTGGCCCTGGCCGACAAGGTGTCGACGGAGCACCCGGCTCGAGAGATGGACATGCTTTTGACGGCCGGAGAAAGAATTTCAATGGCTCTCGTGGCCATGGCGATCTCTGGTCAGGGCGTGGAGGCGGCCAGTTTTACCGGCTCCCAAGCCGGAATTATCACGGACACTGACCACACCCGGGCCAAGATTCTTGAGATCCACCCCGGCCGACTACGCGCGGCGCTCGACGAGGGCAAGGTACCCGTCGTCGCGGGATTCCAGGGCATGTCGACGGAGAAGGACGTGACCACCCTCGGCCGGGGAGGTTCCGACGTCACCGCCGTGGCGCTGGCCGCGGCACTCGGGGCCGACGTGTGCGAGATCTACACCGACGTCACGGGAGTCTTCTCGGCCGACCCGCGGGTCGTTCCGAAAGCGCGACGACTCAACCGAGTCTCCTTCGATGAGATGATGGAAATGGCGGCCACCGGTGGTCGGGTGCTGATGCTGCGATCGGTGGAGTTCGCCCGACGTCACGGCGTGCCCCTGCAGGTGCGATCGAGTTTTACCTGGGAACCCGGGACGTGGATTGTGGAGGAGGACCCCACGATGGAAGAAGCGGTGGTATCGGCGATAACCGACGACATCTCGGAGGCGAAATTGACCCTGGACGGAGTTCCCGACCGTCCGGGAGTGGCCGCCACTCTGTTTAGGCAGTTGGCCGTTCGCGGGGTGAATGTGGACATGATCGTCCAGAACACGGGAACCAACGGACTCACCGCGATCTCCTTTACCGTTCCGAAGACCGACGTGGACGCAGCTCGAGAGATTTGTGACGCCGTGGCCGTCGAGATCGGGGCCACCAACGTCACGACCGACACCGGCGTGGGTCGAGTCTCGCTCGTGGGGGCGGGCATGAAGTCGAGTCCCGGGGTGACTGCGCTGATGTTCGAGACTCTCTACGAACACGGCATCAACATCGAGATGATCTCGACTAGTTCTATTCGTATCTCGTGCGTCGTTCGGGCGGAAAAGGTGGGAGAAGCAGTTCGCGCTCTCCACACGGCTTTCGGACTCGACGCGGCGTAGGGGGGAGTGTCGTGAGAGTGGCCGTCGTTGGAGCATCGGGTCAGGTCGGGACCGTGATGCGTCAGATCCTCGAAGAACGAAACTTCCCCTTGACCGATCTCCGCTTCTTCGGTTCAGCTCGTTCGGCGGGTCAGACACTCGAGTGGCGTGATCTCTCGATCGTGGTTGAAGACGCCGCGCGGGCGGATTTCTCCGGCATCGATATTGCCCTGATGTCGTCGGGGGCGACCTCGTCCCACGTCCTCGCTCCGAGACTGGCCGCCGCCGGGGCGGTCGTCGTGGACAACTCGTCGGCCTGGCGTATGGACCCTGAGGTTCCCCTCGTCGTGGCCGAAGTTAATCCCCACGCTCTCGCTCACCGGCCAAAGGGCATCGTCGCTAACCCCAACTGCACCACCATGGCGGCAATGCCGGTTCTCAAGCCACTGCACCGTGAGGCGGGTCTGCGATCTCTCGTCGTGTCGACCTACCAAGCGGTGTCGGGGGCGGGCCGAGAGGGCGTCGACGAGTTGTGGGGTCAGTTGACTGACTCGGTGGAGCAGTCGCGTCAATTGACCTTTGACGGGCGGGCTTTCTCCCTCGAGGGTGGCGCTAAGTTCCCGGTCGCCATTGCCCACAACGTGGTTCCTTTCGCCGGAAGTCTGGTGGATGACGGGCGGGGCGAGACGAACGAGGAACACAAGTTGCGCGACGAGAGTCGCAAGATCTTGGAAATCGCCGACCTGGCGGTGGACGTCACCTGTGTTCGGGTTCCGGTCTACACCGGTCACTCCTTGTCGGTGACCGCGGGATTCGAACGGCCCCTCAGCGTGGCCCGAGCGTGCGAAATCCTGGGCGACGCACCGGGGGTGGTGTTGGCCGACATTCCCACACCTCGGCTCGCCGCGGGTCACGATCCCACCTTCGTGGGGCGGGTGCGCGCCTCCGAGGTGGTGGTGAACGGATTGACCCTCTTCCTCAGTAGCGACAACCTCCGTAAAGGCGCCGCACTGAACGCGGTGCAGATCGCCGAACTCCTGGTCGCCGGCTAGTCCACTCCGTCTCGGCCCAATTGACGGCGGGCCAGATTGACGCAGTGATCACCAAAGCGTTCGTAGAAGCGCGCGAGGAGGGCCACTTCCACCGCGACTGGCAGAGCCATGGAGCCCGAGGTCAACTCGGCGGTGAGAGCGACGTGGAGTTCGTCGAGTTCATCGTCAATATCCTCAATCGCTTCGGCGGCTTCGATAT
This sequence comes from Acidimicrobiaceae bacterium, assembly GCA_013044285.1. Lineage (GTDB taxonomy): Bacteria > Actinomycetota > Acidimicrobiia > Acidimicrobiales > RAAP-2 > RAAP-2. The sequence goes on along the minus strand of JABEUS010000041.1, from coordinate 7,469 downwards.
TGGCGTCGAGAATGATGTCCGTCGCCTCTCGCCAAATGGTGCTCGCCACTTCTCCCATGCGCTCGATGAGTCCACGCGAGCGTGGACTCATCTCGGAGCCCATGCCCCTCGCACCTCGCCGAGCGATGTGTGCCGCTAGGTCCCCGTTGCGTTCAATCTCGGGGAGCATGCGCAACAAGGTGAGTAGTTCAGCGCGCTGGGTCGGGGGGGTGGTCTCGGCGAGAAGGGACCGTTCTGTTTCCATGAGTAGCCCGTCGATCAATGCGTCGATGGTCACGTCACGCTCCACGATGATTTTGGCGGCTTCGCGGTCGCTGTTTAACAGCGCGTGGGTCGCTCCGGCAATCGCTTCACCCACCATGGCGAACACTTGAATGACACGACTACGCATCTCGGGAGAAATAATCGGCGTGACGTTGTGAGGGTCAGGGGCTTTTGCTGTGCTGAAGAGCCGAGGCATGGGGTCATGTTAGTGACGTGTCACGGGCGCCACGTAGCGTACGCCGCGAGGAGGTGGTGTGATGAACGGTGTCACGGGAGGGCTCGCGGGCCTGGTGGTCGGGGCGGTGGTGAGCGCCCTCTGGTTCTCTCTGAGGTGTCGACTCGTCACGGGTGAACTCCGAGTGGCGACCCGGGTGGCCCAGGCTCGGGAGGAGGATCTCCACGGTCAACTGGATCGAGAGAGACTGGCCCACGCGGAGGCCCTCGGGAATCTAGACACGGTGTTTCAGGCCCGCTCCGCCGAGGTTCTGGCCCAAACGGTGGACCGTTTCGCTCAGAGTCAAGAAACGGTGCAGCGCGAACGAGAAGAGCGGCTGCGCGACAATCTACGACCGCTCGCCGACGCCCTGCAGATTTACCAGGAGAGACTGACCCAGTTTGACGAAACTCACCAGCGTGCCCTCTACGACGTCCAACGACGGGCCGAGGAGTTGCTCCATGCCCAACGCGACACCCAGAACGAGACTCAGCGGCTCTCCCAACTCCTCGGTCGTTCCGATCAACGGGGCCGTTGGGGGGAGGTGCAGTTGGCCAATCTGCTCGACGCCTCCGGACTGCGCGAAGGGGTTGACTACGACCTTCAGCGCTCCACCACCGAAGAGGGTCGGCGTCAGCGTCCGGACTGCATCATCAACCTGCCCCGGGGAGTGCGGATTGTCGTGGACGCGAAGTTCCCCTACGACGCCTTCGAACGAGCCCTCGCCACGACGGACGACACGGAACGTCAGCGTGCCGCGAAGGAGTACTCCGTAGCCCTGAGGAGCCACATTCGACAGTTGTCGGCGAAGAACTACTTCGCGACCTTGGACTTCTCACCGGAGTACACGGTCTGCTTCGTACCTTCCGAGTCGGCGCTGTCGCTCGCGCTCTCGGCCGATCCCGAACTTCTGACCGGAGCGACTGATCAGCGCGTTATTGTCGCTTCTCCGACGACCCTCCTCGCGCTGCTCTGGACCGCCGCCGAAGTAGTGCGCCACGCCCAGGCCGCGCGCAACGCGCAAGAGATTATGGGCCTTGCTCAGGAACTGTTGTCGAGAATCCGTAACGTGGCCGACCCCCTGATCAAGCTGGGTCGATCGTTGAAGGAGGCGACCGAGTCGTACAACCAAGCGGTGCGCTCGGTCGAGGCCCGACTTCTCCCGCTGGCTCGACGAGTTCAGGATCTCGCGGCGGTGGAGGATGCGGTCCGGGAGTTGCCGGAGATCTCCTCGGTGACGACGGTGCTCGACGCGTCGCGATGGGGAATTGACCCGGCCAACGACGAGTGGGGCGAGCGTTCCGTCATTCTTGACGCGACGAGCCCGGACGTTCCCGAGACGGCTGACTAATGTCGTAGGCCATGGCCCTCACCCGTTCGCGACATCGTCGCAACGTGTGGCTGGGCGTTCTCGCCCTGACCAGTGTGGTGGTGGTGATCTTCGCGCACGACGTCTCGACTATCGCTCACCAGGCCACCAGTGTCCGGGCGAGCGAGAACTCGAGTTTCGTGACGTTGGCTGACTCGCTGATTAGTTCGGAGAACGCACTCGACACGAATGTGGTGTCTCTGGTCGAGGGCACGGGAGCGTCGACGCGTATGAACCTCCTCATTGAGTTACGGGTGCTGAACGCGCAGCTTGCTTCCCTCGACGCCCGAGCGTCGCTGCTCCCCGGACCTTCCGTCGGAGGTGGGCTCGATCGCCAATTGGCGGTGATGACGCGCAGTCGCGTCGTGGCCTACGGGGACATTCTGGCCTACGTCGCGGGGAACTTGACCCTGCCGTGGACGACTCCGCCACCCCCCAGTGTGGGGGTGGCGCAAGCCACTCTGCTCTCCAGCGCCGATTCGTGGGGGGCGTTGCGTCATCGTCTCGAGAGTTCTCCGGGCGGAGGGACCCTGAGCTCGTTGAGTAGCGCCCTCGGTAGTTTGAACCTTCCCCAGGCTCTCTCCTCTTTGAACTCGCGGAGCGCTTTCGTCCTGACTCGACAGTTCAGCATCGCGGCGCTCGAAGTACAGCCGTCACCACTTCAGGCACCGCGCGGGACGCTCTCGATGCCCCCGGTGCCCTCGATGAGCGTGACGGCGGCCCTCGACAACAACGCCGTCGATACCCAGGATCTCGTCGTGACCTTTACTCTGACCCTCTCGACCGGTCGGTCGCTCAGCGCGACGCGTAGCGCGATAATCGGCCCCCTGAACTCTGTGGGCCTCAGTCCGGTAGTCCTCCCACTCGCGGCGGGTGAGACGGGCCGGCTCACGGTGACAGCCACCGGGAATGGCCTTACTCGCAGTCGCACGTACGCCCTCGTGGTGGCCCCGAACGTGCCCCTCTCGCTCGGCTAAGCGATCTGGGGAGTGAGTCGTGAGTGGGCCCTCGAGCCCACGAACCCCCTTGAGAGAGCTCGGTGAGTGGCGCCTATCGGCACGTCGTGCGGGCCCCGGAACGAACCCCGCCGTTAAGGTTTTCCGGTGTCCCTCGTTTTGCGCCCGTTTGAACTCACAGACGAAGTAGCCGCTCTCGCTGCCGCTCAGGAGTTTCCCGACTCCGGTTTCGACTTTCTCGGCTTCGACTTCGACCCGGAGGTTCCCTGGGAGCGGTGGATAGGGCTGATGGAGAACTACCGGCGAGGAGTCGACCTGCCCGCGAACCGGGTGCGCGGCGCCATGCTGGCGGCCGACGTCGACGGCCAACTCGTAGGGTGCTCATCCATCAGATTTGCACTGAATGACTACCTCGCCGTTCGTGGGGGCCACATTGGCTACGGAGTTATTCCGAGATTTCGGCGAAGGGGCTACGCAACCGCAATTTTGGTCGAGTCCATCAACATCGCTCGAGAAGAGGGTGCGGGTGATCTCCTCGTGTCGTGCGACGACGACAACGTTGGCTCGGCCACGGTGATTGAACGTTGTGGCGGGGTGCTCGAATCGGTGGTGGTCGCTAACGACGGGACCATGTTTCGCCGCTACTGGATTCACTAGCGCAGCCCTTACGCAGCGTCCACGGGCGAGCCATTCTCCCCTCCGATTTCTTTTCACTCACCCACCGCGGAGCCAGTCTGGTGATGGGATGGTGACCATGCGGCGAACGGCCGGAGACTTCCTTCAGGGGTCCCCTCCTTCGTCATCTACCATGGGGGTTACTCCCCAGTTAGAAAGTAGGACGCCGTGGCTGAGTCCATCACCGTGACGAATAATCAGACGGGCGAGAGCCGGGAAATACCGATCGTGAATGGTGGAGTGTCAGCCGCCGAGTTCTCGAAGTTGGTGCCCGGAGTCTGGTTCCACGACCCGGGATTTATGGTGACCTCCCAGGCCGAGTCGGCAATCACGTACCTCGACGGAGAAGCCGGGATTCTGCGCTACCGGGGGTACCCGATTGAACAGCTCGCCGAGCAGTCCACCTTCATCGAGGTCTCCTACCTGCTCACCCACGGAGAACTACCTACGCCGGAGCAGTTGGCGGTCTGGACCCGCGAGGTGACCTACCACACCTACATCCACGAGAACATGCGTAAGCGCTTTCTCGAGGGTTTCAACTACGACGCGCACCCCATGGGCATGCTCGTATCGGCGGTCGCCGCACTGTCCACGTACTACAAAGAGGCGAAATCCATCACCGACCCCTCGACGCTGCACAAGCAGGTCGTTCGCCTCATCGGAAAGATGCCGACGCTGGCCGCGGCGGCCCACCGGTACTCAGTCGGTATGCCCTTTGTGTACCCCGATAACTCCCTCGGGTACGTGGAGAACTTCCTGTCGATGATGTGGAAAGTGGCTGAGCCCCGTTACGAGGCCGACCCGGTCCTGACCCGGGCGCTCGACATTCTCTTCATCTTGCACGCCGACCACGAGCAGAACTGTGGGACCACCGCCATGCGCGTGGTGGCCTCTTCCCACGGAGATCCCTACGTGGCGACCGCGGCGGCCGCGGCGGCGCTCTACGGGCCACGACACGGCGGCGCCAACGAGGCGGTACTGAAGATGCTGGCCAAGATTGGTCACGTGGACAATATCCCCGCCTTTATCGAGACGGTGAAGTCCGGCAAAGTTAAGTTGGAGGGCTTTGGCCACCGGGTCTACAAGAACTTTGACCCCCGGGCCACGATTATCAAGCGAACGGCTTACGAGGTGTTCGAAGTCACCGGCAAGAACCCCCTCCTCGACATCGCTCTCAAACTGGAGGAAATCGCCCTCGCCGACGACTACTTCATCTCGCGTCGGCTCTACCCGAACGTGGATTTTTACTCCGGGTTGATCTACCAGGCGATGGGCTTCCCCCCCGAAATGTTCACGGTGCTCTTCGCCATTCCGCGTACCGCGGGTTGGCTCGCTCACTTCCAAGAGTTGCTGGAACAGGACCTGAAGATCGCTCGGCCGCGCCAGCTCTACGTGGGTTCCGCTCAGCGCGACTTCGTGCCGATGGATCAGCGCTAGGCCGACGTGGGAGGCTCGCTGACAACGCGAGCCAGACCTTCTTGCACCATGGACACTCGCAGTTGGCCGTCGCGGGAGTAGAGAAAGCCCCGAGCTAGCCCCCGGGCTCCGTGGGCGATGGGGGAGTCCATGTCGTAGAGGAGCCAGTCGTCGGCGCGCAGATCACGGTGGAACCACATGCAGTGGTCGAGGGAGGCGCCCATGAATCCGGGGTCGTCAAACCGGGTGTCGTGGTTGGCGAGGATCGTGTCGAACAGGTTCATGTCGCTCGCGTAAGTGACCACGCACGCGTGCAGAAGTGGGTCGTCGGGGAGAGGACCGTCGGTACGAATCCATAGTCGCTGGTAGGGCTGGTGTTCACGGTGGTGGGCCCAGGGAGCCGGCGTGATGTAGCGCTGCTCGATGGGGTTCATCCAGGTCAACCAGTCGGCCGCCACCCCGACCTCTTGGGCCAAGGTGTCGCGCGCGTTAACCAGGCTTTCGGGTTCGGGCACGTCGGGCATCGAGATCTGGTGCTCGAGGGAGATCTCGTCGGCGTGAAAACTGGCCTGAAGGTTGTAGATCGGCTGTCCGTGCTGGATGGCGACCACCCGTCGAGTCGCGAAGGAGCGTCCGTCGCGAATCCGGTCCACCTCGAAGAGGGTCGGGGCCGACGAGTCACCGGCGCGCAAAAAGTAACTATGGAGCGAGTGCACCCGTCCTCGCTCGACGGTGCGACCGGCGGCCATCAGGGCCTGGGCGGCAATCTGACCCCCGAAGGTGCGCTGGCGGGTGTTATTGGTGTGACGTCCCCGAAAGATATTGACCTCAATGGTTTCGAGGTCGAGTAGCTGGAGGAGAAAGTCGAGGGCCTGGGACACGACACTATTGTGACAGGCTCGAAACAGTCGGTGTGGCGGGGGTAGGCTGAGGGTCGTGCCCCGAACCTGGGAACAGTTCCGCCAGTGGTCCCGGAGTCATAACGGGAAGAAACTGATTCGATTCACCGCGGCGTCGGTGATTACGACTGTGGTGTCCAACGGGACCATACTCTTCGTCTACGGACTTCACGTGATTGACGGGATTTTTACCGCCACCCTGGTAGGAAACCTGGTCGCCGTGCTGCCGTCCTACTACCTCACTCGGGTCTGGGCCTGGGGTAAGCGGGGCCGTAGCCACTGGCGTCGTGAGGTGTTGCCCTACTGGTCCCTGTCGCTCATCGGTATCGCCTTCGCGATGCTCGGAGCCGCGTGGGTGAAGGACATCATTCACGAACACCACTACCAGCACCTGATGAACACGTTGCTGGTTGCGGGAATGAACCTCGGGAGTTTCGCTATTTTCTGGGTTCTGAAGATTCTGCTCTTCAATCGAATCTTCCACACCCACACCCTCGAGGCCATCGACGAACACCTGTCGGAGGAGGAAGCGGAGCGTGTCTAGCGTCGCTCGACTCCTCGAGTGGGGGTCGTCGCGGACAGGCCGCAAACTTCTGAAGTTCGCGGCGACTTCCGCCGTCTCGACCGTCATTTCGGGAACGATTCTCGTCGTGATCTACGGAGCGCGCTGGATTAGTAGTGAGGTTCTCGCCACCCTGGTGGCGAACTTGTTGGCCATGCTCCCGGCCTACCACCTCGTGCGTCGCTGGGCCTGGGGTAAGCGGGGTCGCAGTGACTGGCGACGTGAGGTGACCCCCTACGTGGGGATGTCACTCCTCGGAACGTCCTTCTCCCTCATCGGGGCGAACGTGGCTCACCACCTCGTTCACTCCCACCACTGGCCCCACCTCCTCAATACGGCCCTCGTCGAGGGCACGAATCTCGGGAGTTTCGCTATTTTCTGGGTGCTGAAGATCCTGGTCTTCAACCGCATCTTTCACGTGGGTCCCGACGTTGCCGTCTCGAACGGACCCCGCCACGCCCGAGTCCGCTAGTCGCGAAAGTTAGTGAACTGGAGGGGGGCGTCGAGGTCGGCCTCCTTCAGAGCGCTGATGACACCCTGGAGGTCGTCTCGCTGCTTGCCGCTGACTCGCACCTGGTCGCCCTGGATGGATGAACTCACACCCTTGAGGCCGAGGTCCTTCACCATCTTGTTGATCTTCTTGCCGAGGTCCTGCGAGATTCCGGCCTTTAATCCGATGCGCTGACGGGCTGAACCGTGGGACGCCTCTTCGACCTTGCCCGGATCGAGTGTCTTGAGCGAGACCTGACGCTTCACCATCTTTTCCTCGAGGAGGTCGTAGAGGCCGCGCAGGCGATCTTCGGTGGAGGCCGAGAGGAGGAGTTCTTTTTCGGTGTACTCGATGAGGGCGTTCGTACCCTTGAAGTCGAATCGGGTCGAGGCCTCGCGGTTGGCTTGATCTACCGCGTTACGGACCTCCTGGTGATCTACTTCGGAGACGATGTCGAATGTGGGCATGGTCCCATTTTAGAGAGGGCGGTTGGTGTCGGCGGTTCGCGGTGGACTAGGCTCGCTCCGGGTCGGTGCCCGAGCGGCCAATGGGATCTGGCTGTAAACCAGACGGCTTTGCCTACGGGGGTTCAAATCCCTCCCGGCCCACCAACTGCTAATCCGT
>JABEUS010000040.1 GCA_013044285.1 Acidimicrobiaceae bacterium | reverse complement strand
GTCGTGACGCCCGCACTGGGCCTCGTCCAAATCGTCGGACTCGTCCTGTGCGCGAGGCGCGGCACCTCCGGCCCCAACCGATTCGGCCCTGCCCCCTTCACGGGAGCAACCATCTCCGATCCCGGGATCCCGTCCACTACCTGCCCCACCTGCGGAAAGATGGTCCTGCCGGGACAGCCCTACTGCCCGACCTGTGGGACAGAGTTGCACTAGCGACCTCAGACGTCCTCGTCGAAGTGAGGAGGGGGCTCCCCATTTCCTTCTTCGAGTTTCGAGAGGACAGAAGGTGGCGATCCTCGCTGGGGAGAACCGGAGCGCTACCATCCGGGTCAGGACTGGCCCGATTGACAGTAATCGACAGAGCGCAACCGGACTAGCGCCACGGGCGAAGAGTTGACCGTGGCGAGAGGTACGTCAGTCGGGATAATGGGCCCACCTGGTCAGTGACGTCATAGTCACTGCGCCGCTCGCTACAAACGTCTCCGGCTAAGAAAAGTCGGTAGGTCAGCGCTCGTCTTGAAATGAGGACGACACCAACTTCATGAAGTGATCACTCAGATACTTCTCGCCCTCGTCGCAAAGAATCGTGACGACGGTAGAGGTGGGTCCCAGTTCCTCTCGTATGCGTTGGGCGGCCACGAGATTAGCCCCCGAACTCGGACCGACCAGTAGTCCGTACTGGCGCGCGAGGCGGTACATCTCCCCCTCGGCTTCATCACTGGTGACCGACACGACGCGCGAGACCTCCCTCGCGTGACGGGCGTAGATGGAGGGCACGAAACCGTCGGCAATGCCCTCGATACGGTGGAGATCGACGTCGCCACACGAAATAGTGCAGGACTCCGCTGGTTCGAGGGCGACCACGAGGGCCGCGGGATTACTCGCACGAAAGGCTTGGCCTACGCCAATCAGCGTCCCCCCGGTACCCACTCCCATGACGAAAGCGTCCGGGATTCGCCCTTCGAGTTGCTCCAAAATCTCCCGTCCCAACCATTCCCGGTTCTCTTCGACGTTCCATTCGTTCTCGAATTGACGTGGCGCAAAAAATCCTGGTCGTGAACCCATCTCCGTCACGAACTCCAGGGCTCGATTCACGTGGAAGTTACCCACCGTCACCACTTCGGCGCCGAAGGCAACAGAGATTGCGGTCCGTTCGGGAGAGAGTCCCTCCGGGGTCACGACCATCATGCGGTAACCCCTCACGGCGGCGACCATGCTCATCGCATTTCCCGTATTACCGGAAGAGGCCTCCACAATCGTGTCACCGGGCCGGAGCAGGCCTTCTCGTTCCGCTCGATCAATGATGTAGCGCGCCATCCGCGCCTTAATCGATCCCGAGGGGTTGAGGTACTCCGCCTTCACCCAGATACCGTCGACGTTCATCAGTGGCGTCGAACCGATGGCGTCCAAGATGGTCGCCGACGGGCCCTTGTCCATGAGACCCCCTTGTCTCGTCACCCCGAGATTAGACCCCTCAGCGCAGCTCGGGAACTACTTTCGTTTGCCCTTCGAGACCGCCCGGAGGACTGACACGCTTAAGGCCAGCACCGCGAGAATGGGGAGGAGCCACACTGCCGCGGCGTTGTGATGACCAACGCGCGAGACGAGATCGATAATCACAATCGTCAACACCGCCGCGAGAAAGAGTTCCGGGGTATCACCAACGAGAAAGTCCCACCAGAACATCCCGAAACCCTTGAGCACCCGCACGGGCCAGGAGGGTTGGGTACTCACGCTGCCACCTGCGCATTTCGACCGGGTCTCGGCTTGACCATCGCCACGAGAAGCCACGTGACCGCGGCGTAAATAGCGACGCACGCCAACAAGAAGGTGTCGTTACCGGGCCACTTCACGGAGAGCCCTTCACCAGTCCAGAAGGTGCCGTAACTCACGAGCAGGATCCCGACGGTCATCTTCATCGCGTTCTCGGGCACGCTCGACAACTGGCGCGACACTGCGATACCGACACCGCCCACGAGGACGACCGCCACGGCCGCGACCACGGTCGCGAGACCTAACCGGTGCGCGGAAGTACCGAGGGTGAGGACGGTAATCACGACTTCGAGACCTTCGAGGAACACGCCCTTGAAGGCCATGACGAAGGCGACACGATCACGCGCCGGACCCGATCCCACAGACTCCAGCTCGGCCACCTTCTCTCGGTAGATTTCGTCCTCGTCGTGCTTCGCCTTCAGGCCCGACGAGCGCAACACCGCTTTACGGAGCCACTGCATTCCAAAAATAAGGAGGACTCCCCCGACAATGAGCCGGAGAGCGGACAGCGGCACGTGAACGAGTGCGGGTCCGAAGGCGGCCACGAGGGCGGCCAAGGCCACGAGGGCGAGGGCGACTCCCTGGAGAGCAGAACGCCACCCACGGGTGTGACCCACCGCGACCACAATCGTGAGAGCTTCCACCATCTCCACGGAGCTGGCCAGAAACACGGCCCCCACGAGAACGAGGACCCCTGACGATACTGTCGTTGCCAGGAAGGGCATGAACTTAGTCCTTTCTTAGAAACCTCAGTCTAGCAATTTAGTTACGCATCCATAACGAAACACTGGGTGGGGTCGATGACCACGCGAACGTGGGTACCCCGCTCGAAGCGCTTCGACGAGTACACCTTGGTCAAGAAACGCCCCTCACCGATCTCGACCACGTGCTCGTAACCTCGTCCGGTGTAGGCGTGGTCGAGAATGGAGCCGGCGATTCCCCCGTCGTGAGTCTCGGCGTGCAGGCTGACTCCGGCGGCGCGCACGAAAACGTGAGGGGCCACACCCAAGTGAGAGTCTTCGATACGTGTGGCCTCGAGCATCGCTCCTTGCGCGAAGGGGAGCTTCACCGAGATGGTCTCACCCTCGTGGGAGGCGACTTCGACCGGGAACTCTCCCGATACTCCCGTGAATCGAGCGACGAAGGAGCTCGCGGGTTGGCGGTAGATCTTTTCCGGCGACGCCCACTGCACCAACTCACCCTTATTCAAGACCCCAATCCGGTCAGCCAGAGCGAAAGCTTCCGCCTGGTCGTGGGTGATGTAGACCGCGGTGGCTCCACTTTCGCGCGTCAACGTCGCGATCTCAATACGCAGGAGGTCTCGGCGGTCAGCGTCCAAGTTGGAGAGCGGCTCGTCGAAGAGCACCAAGCCCACGTGAGAGGAGAGTGCTCGCGCGAGGGCAACTCTCTGCTGTTCTCCACCCGAGAGTTCGTTGGGGTAGTTATCCGCGAGATGCGCAATCCCCACTCGCTCCAACAGGTCCGTCACCCGGCCTTCGCGGGATCCGCGCTCGATATCGGAGTTAGCGAGCGGGAACGCAATGTTCTTGCGTACCGTCATGTGGGGCCACAGGGCGTAGTCCTGAAAGACCATGGAGAGGTTCCGCTTCTCGGGACCCACGAAGGTACGCGGACCAGCCACTTCACGCCCACTGAGCGAAATAGTTCCCGCCGTCGGTCGCTCAATACCCGCGAGACAACGTAACAGCGTCGTCTTTCCCGACCCCGACGGTCCGAGGAGTACCGTGAAGGAACCCGGCTCAATCGACAGACTCACGTCGCTCAGTGCGACCTTGTCCTTGAACTGCTTACGCAGTCCGGAGATATCGATTTTTTCCGCGTTGACGGACGTGGTCATGAGTTGGCTCCTGCCTCTCCAATACGACGCCACCCGCGCGGCGTCACAAGTCGATACATCAGTAAGACGACGCCGATTACAGCCAGCATCTCCGCCAGGGTGATGACTGTGGCCGCTGAGCCGACACTCGCAAACACGGTTCCCAAATACTGCTCAATCGTCACCGAGGCCGGCTGCTGGCCCGGGACGAAGAGGATTTGGGCGACCGCTAGTTCTGAGATGGTCTTGGTGAACGTCAGCACCCAAGCCCAGACAATTGCCCGCGAGAGCAGTGGCATCGTCGTGGTGCGCCAGGCCCGAACCTTGCCTGCACCGTGAACGCGCGCCGCGTCGTTCAGACTGGACTGAATCTGAGCGACCGGACCGAGAAGAAGCCGGGACTGGCCCGGTAGAGCGGACGCGGTGAGACCGAGCACAATCAGTGGAGTGGTCTCGTAGAGGTCCACGATGTGGTGGGTGATGAACCGCTGGTCGTAAAAGAAGATGTAGCCGATTCCGAGGACGATGCCGGGAATCGCCACGGAACCCATCAAGAAAACGTCCGTAATCCGCTGGCTCCAGCTTCCGCTCGACTTAGCGATACGTCGGGCGAGAATAAGTCCCACGACGACGGTGATGGTGGCTACCCAGAGACCCAGACGATTGGAAGTGACGAGTGGGGCCCCGAGAGAGGTGTAGGACGGCAGGGAAGAGAAGACGTCCTTATAGGACTGGAAGGTCCAGTGAATGCCGGTGGGTGTCATAAAACTCGCCGTATTAGTGAAAGAACTCGAGAGGGCCCCGAGAACCGGCATCCCCACCACGATCATGACGAACAGGGCGAGACCAGCGGTCACGGCAATTCGCATCGGTGTCGTGAACTGGTGGCGACGCACCGCCCGGGTACGGCCGCTCAGCACGGCGTAGGAACGGCCGCGCATCATGCGGGCCTGCAAGAACACCGGTGGAATCGTCGAAATAATGAGCACTCCGGCGATGACCGCCGCCACCGGGAAGTTCGCCGGAAAATTAGAGATCGCGTTGAAGAGAGTCAGAGTGGCGATGGGGAAGTGAGACGAGGAACCCAGGGTGTAGGCGGTGCCGAAGTCACTCATCGCTTCGGCGAAAGAGATAACGAAAGCGCTGAGCAGAGCCGGGGCGATGATGGGTAGAACCGTCCTCATCACCCGAATCCGCGAACCTCCGTGGACCCGCGCCGCATCCTCAAACTCCGAACCAAGTCCGCGGAGCCCCGCGGACACCACGATGTAGGAGAAGGGAAGGGAGGCCGTCGTCAGGACGAAGACGATCCCCGACGCCCCGAAAAACATGTGGTAAATCCACAGCGAGTGAAAACCGACCGCGGAGAGAAGCTCACCGGGAGAGACGACGTCAATCCATCCGAGAGTCGTCATCCACGTCGGAAGAAGAATAAGGAGCCACATGGCGCCACTGAAGAATCGTCGACCCCACACGTTCGTGCGTTGCACCAGCCAGGCCATCACCGTGGCGGCCGAAGTAGCGAAGATCCCGACCAGAAACGACACCCACAATGAGTCGATGATTCCCTGTCCGGTGTACCCCGAAAAGGCCGAGGTGATATTGGACAACGTGAACCACTGGGGTCCGGAGTTCATGAGTCGGGGGCTCACCGCGGTCACCACGAAGAACAGCACGGGCAGCACAATGAGCAAGAGCAGGACGACCCACACCAGCAGGCCCGACCACGCGAAGCGCCGCACCCGGTAGGCCACACTCGACGACAAACTCACGACACCTTCTCCCTTAACTCAAGACACGCGAATGCGTGTGGTCGCGGTGCCGAAGCACCGCGACCACACGCCGTCACGGGGACTGTAGTACTTCTAGTTAATGATGTTGTTGGTGAACCAGGTGTTGACTTGGTTCTCCAGCGGGCCCCACACGTAGGGGTTGATGGGATAGCCACGGGTGATGTTGTAGCTCGGAAGGTACTTCTCCGGGTTCACACCCTTGACGACCGGCCAGAACAGTCCGTCGCCGTGAGGGTCGCCGTGCTGCATGGCAATCTGCCCCGCCTTCGACGTCACGAAGGCCACAAACTTGTCGGCATCCTTCTGCAGGGCCGGGGAGAGCTTGTTGCTCACGGCGACGTTGGAGGTCAACGCCACCGAGTAGTCGAGGTACTTCACCGCACCCGTCGGCCACAGGGACTTAGGGGTCGCGGTGATGTCGCCGTAGCAGGCGGACGACTGGATAATCGCCATCTTGATGGTCGCCGGGTTGGACTCCAGGGCACCAAGGGTCGGTCCGTTCGTCGGGTGAACGACGAGGCCGTTCTGCTTCAACTTGAGGAAGTAGGCCTCACCCTTCTTGACCGCGGCGGCAACTTGGGCCTTCGTCGGCTTCATCGAGACGGTGATCCCACTCAGGTGGGCGAACACTCCGGCAATCATCGGGTAGGTCGGACCGGACTGCGACGGGTCGTTCATTCCGAGCGAGCCCTTCGGCACCGAGGTCAACTGGGCCCAGGTGTTGGGCAACTTCAGACCCTTCGTCGCCACCTTGTCGTAGCAGAGGCCACCCATGACGGTCAGGCCGGTGGGGGCGTAACTGTGGTTGGCGGGAATGTTGGCCTTGCCGAATCCGTTGTACTGCGCGGTGGACTTGTAGGCGTTCTTCTGCAGGTAGCCCAAAGTGTCCAGGGCGGCGAACTCAGTCGCACCGTCGGCCCAGAAGATGCCCCACTTGGGGTTGCCCGCCTGCTCTTCGGCCTGGATCTTCGTGAAGAGGGGGCCGGTGGAGTTGTCGTCCACCACGATCTTGAATCCGGGGTTAGTGGCGTTGAAGACCTTGGCAACGTAGTCTCCGTAACCTTGAGCGTTGTACAGCAACAGAGTCGGAACTGACGAAGCGTGGGCTGTCGCGGCGCCGAGGCCCGCGAGGGACAGGGACGATACTGCGACCGACGCCACGAGGACGCCAGTGAATCGGCGGCTACGCAAGAGACGCGCCGTCATGGAGGTGGTGTTCTTCATAAACTCCATGTAAGCGGATACTTCGGTGAACGGGCTCTGTCCCGGATGAACCCTGCGCAACAATTGGGTGGTTCAAAAATGAACTTTTTCCACGAAGCGGAGCGTTACGCCCTGCGGGGGACCAAGTAGGGTCTCCCCGCGACCAACCCCCCCTCTCGCTCGGGCCCCACGGAGTGCGGAGGTGGCGTCGTAAGGAGTCCGCGCCTCCCGAGTGGACGCTCTACGACTACTCACGTTGAGTAAGCCGCGCCCTTCAGTCACGCTCCAGGACATACCGGCGACCGTGTTCCAAAACGACCCGCCTAAGTAGTGTGTGCGTCGCACCCGGGTCGTGCCACGAGAAAACGATGACGGCGATTATCCCGCGTCCTCCCGGGTGGGCGGTGAACGAGCGCTTCACGACCTCGAGGTCGTGAAGCGCCGCCACCGCATTAAGTCACTCCAACTTCTTCGATGCCAGTCGTAATGAGAGACAGTGGTTCAAATCCTCGACACTGACCACGTCACGTTCGCGAGCACCCGAGTGCCAGCGAGTTACGCTCGGCAGGCGTTCGGTCGGAACTTGGGCGACAGGGCCCGGGCAATCGCCCCGCCACCATCGGTCATGGCCCAGCTTCCCGGGGTCTTCTCCTTCAAAGAGGTATCCCACGTCCAGACCATCCACCCGTCGACGTGAAGTCCGAGAACGGAGCAGCTAATTGTCTGCCACTGCTGAAGCTCTTTCGCTGCGGCCGCGGCGTTCGGAACCACCCACTTTCCGGGGGCCCCGGGGGAGGGCTTCCAGACGCCAAACTCCGCCATGACGACGGGCTTCGTGATCTGGGAAGGCTTCATCGAGAGGTCTCTCACCTGGGCTGCAAAGTTCTGCTGAAGTGTCGGGTGACCCTTCACCGAACCCCCGTAACTGGGGTAGAAGTGCATGTCGACGAAGTCCACTTTGGAGGCCTTAGACAGGTCCACTTGAGGTAGTGAGGTCACACCAAGAGTCGCGCCCATAGGTGGGAACGTTCCGAGACAGAGGAGCAGGTGTGGGACGAGACGGTGCGTGAAGTTCGCGAGCGAGTTCTGCCAGTACAGCAGATTCTGAGACTCCATTTGGGTCACCGTGGCCGCGTTCTGCGTGCGGTGGTTCTTCGCCGCGAGCGAGTACGTACGTCCATCAGTCGTCTTGATCGAACATAGGTAGGGCATACCCAGTCCGGTCAAGAAGATGTGCGTCGTTCGGACCGTCTTCACGAGGTTTCGGCGCGGTTCGGCGCACACTTGAGAGCCGGTGTGCATCGCCGTGTAGGCGCTCGAAAAGCTCACGGTCACGCGATAACCGGTGACTTTGGCAGTCGTCGCTGGCTTCGTCCACCCAACGTACGCCTCATCAGCGCGATAGGTGGGCGTGACGTGCCCGACCGCCGGAACTTTGCCCGATGAGGCAGCTTTCAAAAGAGTCGTCGTACCGTCGGGATTGATAGTGAACGTGGACGGCGCTCCCACGCCCGCGGTCGTCAACGCACTCACGGTAACGGTCTTCGTGGCGGGAACCTCAAAGGGCATCAAAGAGTACGCGAAATCCTGCTCGTTCTGGAGTTCGTAGCCGAACAGGGCGCCGAGTGGGGCCCTATCTTTAGCCAGTCCGGTGAAGAGATCCTGAATCTGGATTTCGGCCAAACTGAGTTCCGACGGGTTGAAAACATTGCTGTTGGGATCCACGGACTGGGCGAGAGGGGTGGGGCTCCAGGCCGGAGAGCTGGGAAGTCCATCACTCGTCAACAGCACCTTGACCTGGGCCGCCTGGGCGCGTCTCAGGAAGTTCGCCACATTGGCAATCACCGTCGGGTTCAGCGTTCGGGACGATGGCGACGCGATGGCGTAATAGGGGAGGTAGACCCGGATGACGTTGTAGCCCTCCGCGTGCATCTTGGCCATCGCCGCGGAAGCTTCGCGTCCGTTGTAGTTGACAAAAGTGGAGTGCAGGGCGTTTTGAGCCACGCGAATGTAGTCCGCACCCCGGGGAACGAACACCTTTCTGGTCTTCGCGTCGTAGAAGACACCACCACCCGCCTGTTGGCGAACCCGCAGAGTTGACGGATCGGAGATCACGTGGGTCGCCGTCTGGGCAGCGGAGTGCGTGGAGGAACGCCAACTCGTGGCGCTGGCCACAGAAATGGACGTGACGGCAACCAGAGGTACCGCCACGAGGGCTATGAGGCGCGAGGAACGGCGAGAAAATGGTTTTTTCACGGCGGGGCTCTCCTTCGATCGAGCATCGGGGGGATGGCGTGACTGTCCCCAGTGTAGGTGAGTATGTCCGACCACTCGGGAAAGATTCATGACACTTGCGCAACGGCGACACATGGTCACTCCCACAACCAGGTCTTCCCCCTGATAAAGGCCCCTAGGTAACCACTTAAAAAAATGTTGTCGGGTACTGTAGGGCTACGCCGGAGGTCCATCACGCAACAAGACTTTGACTCCAGTATCATCGACCGTGTCAACGACGGAATCGTCGTTTTTGACACGGACTGGCGTTACGTGGCCGTCAATCAAGCGGCCGCTCGCATCGTGGGACTCGACCGAGACACGATGCTCGGTACCCTGCTGTGGACCTTCAACCCCGGAGAAGCCGACTCTCCACTCGCCCGACTGTTCGAGCGCGCGGTGGCCACCCAGGAGGTGGGCGAATTCGAGGAGTACTTTTCTCCTGCGGGTCGTTGGCTCTCCGGACACATCTTCCCGTCGCCCGACGGCGCGACAATCGTCTTTATCGACTCGACTCAACGGCACGCCAACGAACGCGCACTGAGAACCTTGCTCGAACAACTGCGTCGACAACGACGGTTAGCCAGTGTGCTCGCGGAAACGAACGAGGTCGTCTTTCGAGCCACCAACCTTCAACAACTGTTGGACTCCGCCACCCGAATCGTCGTCGAATTGGGCGGCTTCTTGATGTGCTGGGTCGGCGAACTCGACCCAGCGAATGGTGAGGTGCACCCCCTGGCCTGGGCGGGTCAAGGGGCTCGGGAGTACCTGACCCATGTGCGCGTGTCGGCACGCCCCGACGAGTCGGGCCAGGGCATTGGTGGCCAGGCCCTGCGTTCGGGAACGGCTCGCTTCTCCAATGACGTTCGCCTCGACGTCTCCATGTCCACGTGGCGTCACATGGCGTCGCGAGTGGGTTTTCGCTCCGTCGGAGGGATACCCCTCATCGTCAACGGGCGAATTCGGGGTCTCGTGGCGGTGTACGCCGAAGAGTCCGACTACTTCAATGACGAGGAACGCGATCTCCTCCAACGACTCGTGGCCAACGTGGCCTACGGGTGGGAGGCTCTCGAGAACGAGGAGGCTCTCCGTCAGGTGCGCGAGGAGTCTGAACGAACGGCTCGGCTCGAGGACTTAGGGATGCTCGCCGGGGGCGTAGCTCACGACTTCAACAATCTTCTCGGCGTGATTCTCAACTACACCACCCTGGTCCAACGTCGGGTTAATGACGACTCGATACGTGACGACCTAGACGCGATCCGCGCCGCCGCGGAACGGGGCGGGGGTCTTACCCGACAACTTCTCACCTTCGCTCGTCGTGACCCCACCACGCCACAGACCGTGGACGTGAACCAAGCGCTCACCAGCGTCGTGAAGCTCCTAGAACCCGTCATCGGCGTGGACATCGAAGTCTCGCTCGATCTACACCCGAACGCGCCCTCGGTGGCCATCGATCCCCAACAACTGGACCAGGTCATTGTCAACCTGTCCGTGAACGCTCGTGACGCCATGCCTCGCGGTGGGCGGCTCACCCTCAGTAGCCGCCCCCGAGCCGAGGGGGGTACCGAAGTCAGCGTGACCGACACGGGAATCGGTATGAGTGATGACGTTGCCCGACGGGCTTTCGAACCCTTCTTCACCACCAAGCCTCGTGAGCAAGGCACCGGACTCGGACTCGCCACCGTCTACGGCATCGTTCAACGCGCCGGGGGTCAGGTCGCGATCACCTCCACGCCCGGACTCGGAACGCAGGTGCGTGTCCTCCTCCCCGAAGCGGACATCTCACCCAACAATCCGAAAGACGACGTCGACGATTTCTGGGAGGGTCGAGGCGAGATGATCCTCGTGGTGGATGACGACACTCCGCTGCGTGAAAGCACTGCTCGCCTTCTCGAAGAGGCGGGTTATCACGTCCTCAGTGCGCCCGACGGTTTGGCCGCCCTCGAGATACTCCACACCCCCGGTAAGAGTATTGACCTCGTCTTGAGCGACCGGGCAATGCCCCGGATGGGTGGCGACCAACTCGCCGAGCGGGTTCACGTGACCCACCCACACGTCCCCATTGTGCTCATGACCGGTTTAACGGATGAGAAGCTGGAGTCGGAGGTGGTCCTCGAAAAACCCCTCAACGAGACCACGCTTCTGCGCACACTGCGTGAGGTACTTCGTGGGCACTGATCCACCACGCCCGCTGCGCATTCTCGTCGTCGACGACCACCTCATGTTTGCCGACAGTTTGGTGCGCCTCCTACAACTCGAGACGGATTTTGATGTTTTAGAGCCGTGCGTCAATGCGACCGAAGCCCTGCAACTACTAGAGACTTCCCTCCCGGACCTCGCGCTGGTGGACTTCAACCTGCCCGACAGTGACGGGGTGCAACTCACCCGCGATCTCCTCGCGCGAGCCCCCGAGATGCGGGTCATCATGCTCACTGGCTTGTCCGATGAACTGGTGATGCTGAGAGCCATCGAAGCCGGAGCGAGTGGGTTTCTCACCAAGGATCGAGCGGCCACCGACCTCACGGACTCTCTGCGGCTCGTGGCTCGCGGTGACCCACTCATCACTCCGGAGGTCTTCGCTCGAGTTCTCGCTCGCCTCCCTCGCCACCGCACTCCGCCCGTCAGCGCACTCAGCGATCGCGAGCGAGAAGTCCTACAACTGATGGCCGAGGGGCTCACGACAAGGGCCATGGCCGAACACCTTTTCTTGAGTGTGAACACCGTGCGTAACTACTCCCAAGCAGTTCTCACCAAATTGGGGGCCCACTCGAAACTCGAGGCGGTGGCCCTCGCGGTTCGATCCGGGATTATCGATCCTCCCTCGTCGTAACACTTCCGAGGTGACCAGATCTGGCGGGGAGAGGTGGTACTCGATCACGTCGGACTGATAACGCAATTGCGAGACCAGAAACCCCCCCTGCATTGTGCCGCGCGACCACCACAGCGGGGTCGTCCAGCGCACCCCCTCACGGCAGACGAGGTGCGCTGGACTCGCTCAGGCGTCTCGACGACGGAGCAGATAGCCACCCACCGCCAGAGTTCCGAAGGCGTAGAGCGCGAGTACTCCCGCTCCCACCCAGGGACTCAACGATGATCCCTGCCCCACCGTCACCGTGGACGTCATCACGTCACTGATGTGGAAGGGCATGAACTTAAGAATGGGTTGGCTGAACGACGATGGCAGAGTCTGCAAAATGATGGGCACAACCAGCAAGATTCCCACGTAGGTCGTAATAGCTCCCGCCGAGTGACGAATGAGTGTCGCGATGCCGAGAGCGAAGAGACCGAGTAGACCAATGACTACCCCTCCTCCCACGACGGCTTGGAGGACGTGAGGTTGACTGAGTTGGGCGTGCGGGGCGGGGCTGCGCAGCAGACTCTGTCCGAGAAAGAAAGCACCAAAGGACAGGACCTCTCCGACAACCAACGAGAGCGCTCCCACCACTCCCGCCTTCGCGATAAGGACACGGGTCCGTTGCGGGGTCGCCGCCAAGGTCGATCGGATAGTTCCCGTTCCGTACTCGGCACTCATCACGAGAACGCCGAGCACACCGATGATGAGCTGACTAAAGAGCAGCCCCTTGAGAGAGATCCCCGTCGGGTCAAACGTGGCGCGCTGAATGACGTTGAAAGTCGTCCAGCTGTGCGAGACCGAGGCTCCCGCAATAGAGGCCACGCCCAGCGTGACGAGGACCATGGCCGACAGCGTCCACCACGTGGAACGTACGGTGCGAAGTTTGGTCCACTCCGCTCGAATCAGGTGGGACTTTTGATGAGGAGTCGACGTTGTACGGAGCGACTCCGGGGTCAAGGTGGTCATGATATCTACTTTCCGGTCGTGACCGGGACGTCGGTCGTCCGGCCGTGGTACTCGACGCTGTCGCGCGTCAGGGTCATAAACGCCTCCTCCAGGGAAGCCGTCTGGGGGGAGAGTTCGTGAAGGGCGAGTTGTTTCGACATCACGAGGTCGCCAATCGCCGACGCCTCCCAACCTCGAACCGTGAGCGCGCCCTCACCGTCGGGCACCACCGTGGCTCCCGCCGCGTGAAGAACTCTCTCAATCTCCGCCAACTGTGGCCCCCGGACCTTCACGTAGGTGCCTGCGGTGTCGGCGATGAACTCGTCGAGGGTGCCCTCGGAGATCAGCGCTCCGCGCCCAATGACGACGAGTCGGTCCGCTGTGAGGGCCATCTCGCTCATGAGGTGGCTAGAGACAAATACACTGCGGCCCTCCGCTGCCAAACCCCTCAACAAGTTGCGGACCCAGAGAATCCCCTCCGGGTCAAGTCCGTTGATTGGTTCGTCAAAGAGCAAGACGCCGGGGTCACCTAGTAGCGCGGCGGCAATTCCCAACCGCTGGCCCATCCCGAGCGAGAACTTACCGACCCGGCGACTGGCCACTTCGGTGAGTCCGACCAGGTCCAGCACCTCGTCGACTCGCTGGCGCGAGATGCCGTTGGTCTCGGCGAGGTACTGCAGGTGGTGTCGGGCGCTGCGTCCCGGGTGAATAGCCTTCGCCTCGAGCAGAGCCCCCACTTCTCGCAGCGGATGATCGAGGGCGACATAGGCGCGTCCGTTAATCGTGACCGAACCTTCGTCGGGGCGATCGAGCCCCATGATCATCCGCATCGTCGTGGATTTACCCGATCCGTTCGGTCCGAGGAAGCCCGTGACGACGCCGGGCGGAACGTCGAACGAGAGATCGTGGACGGCCACGGTCTCCCGGTAGTGCTTGGTGAGTTCGCGTACGTGAATCACTGTGTCCTCCGTGGTTGAGATAACCCAGTCTCACGGCGAGACCCCTCTCTCTCACTCGGGCGCACGACTATTCCGGAGCACCGCGCGACGGAGACCCGAGTACGGTCAGCCTCCGTCGCGCGCCCGAGTCAGGTCATCCGCGAGGAGGACCTGCGGGGGTGTCCTCGATGGGTAGGGTCGTGGTCGTGAGTGAGTCATCCCACGACCTCAGCGTCCCCTGGGTGCAACGCTTCACCGAAACCACGTGGACGGTGATTGACGTCTCTTTCGCACTCCTGCTCGCCGCCGGTACCCTCACCCACCTCTACGTCTTTCCCAGCTCGATTCCTCGCAGTGTGCTTATCCCCCTCGATCTCGCCGCGACGTTACCCATCGCCGTGCGCCGGCGCTATCCCGGTACGAGTCTCAGCATCGTCGTCGTGGCCCTCGCGATATCGACCGCGACGGGTCGCTCACTCGCCCCCGTCCCCGTCATCGCCCTCCCCCTGTACTCGTTCACCGTGGTGACGAACCGACGCCGCTCTCTCTACACCCTGGTGGGGGTGGAGTCTTCGCTCCTCGTGGGCCTGGCCGTTGCCGCTCTCGCCGACCGAGCCCACGGTGACGTGACGTTCAATCTGATCCTCGCGGCCGCAACGTGGGTCGTGGGGGACGCCGTTCGAACCCGACGTGGATACCTGGAAGAACAAGAGCGCCAGCGCCACGAGCAGGCCGTGGACAACGCGACTCGGGCCATCGTCGAAGAACGTCTCGCCATCGCTCGAGAACTTCACGACGTCCTCGCCCACAGTTTGGCGGTGATCGCTATTCAGTCCGGGGTCGGTCGACACCTTCTCGATACTCAACCCGGTCAGGCCCGCGAGGCCCTCGAAGTGATCGAATACACCAGCCGTGACGCCCTCGACGAACTGCGTCACGTCCTTGGGGCGCTGCGCTCAGCTGACCACGATACGGTACCGACCCCTGGTCTGGCTGAACTCCACGAACTCGTCCGCAGCGTGATCAGCACGGGGACCTCCGTCGAACTCGTAACACGCGGTGCTGAGGAACTGGTGGCTCCGGGTCTCCAACTTTCTCTCTACCGAATCGCGCAGGAGGCGCTCACGAACGTGGTCAAACACGCTCCCGGTGCCCGGGCTCGAGTCGAGTTAGTCGTAGGTCATGACGAGATTCGCCTCGACGTCACGAACACTCCGAGTGCTCAAACTCGACCGAACGGACCCCCCGGGCACGGACTCTTAGGTATGAGTGAACGAGCGAGTCTCTTCGGGGGGACTCTCCGGGCGGAGCCCCAGAGCCACGGCGGTTTCGCGGTGACCGCAGTCTTTCCCCGGGAGCGAGAACGATGACCCTACGCGTACTCGTCGTCGACGACCAGGCCCTCATTCGTGCGGGCTTTACGGTCCTCATCAACTCCTCCCCCGACTGCCTCGTGGTCGGCGAAGCGCTGAACGGGGCGGAGGCGGTGCGGATGGCCAACCGGACCCGCCCCCACGTCATCTTGATGGATATTCGAATGCCGGTCATGGACGGACTCGAGGCCACCCGCCGGGTCGTCGACGACCCAACCCTCGCCGATTCTCGAGTGATCATCCTGACGACCTTTGATCTCGACGAGTACGTGTACGAAGCACTTCGAGTCGGCGCGAGTGGATTTCTGTTAAAGGACACGCCCCCCGAGGAGTTACTGAACGCGATTCGCGTCGTCGCCCGCGGCGACGCTCTCCTCTCGCCGAGTGTGACTCGACGAGTCATCGCCCAGTTCAACCGAATGGCACCCGCTCCCGCGGGAGAAGATCCCTTTGGCGTACTGACCGAACGTGAGCGCGAAGTTCTCGTCGCGGTGGCCGAAGGTCTGACGAACGCCGAGATCGCCGAGCAACTGATCATGAGTATCGCCACCGTGAAGACTCACGTGAGCCGCGTCCTGGCAAAACTGCAAGCGCGTGACCGCACTCAACTCGTCGTCATCGCTTACCGCGACGGGCTGGTCTAGGGTCCACTCCCTCGAACCCTCGAGTTCAGTGGGGCAGATGGTCTAACGCGTCGAAGGTTTCGTCGTCGAGATCGAGTTGCGTCGCCCCCATATTCTCTTCGAGGTGGTCGATTCGAGAGGTTCCCGGAATCGGGATCACCACCGGCGAGCGTCGCAAGAGCCACGCCAGGGAAAGTTGGGCGACCGTCCCACCTTGATGGAGCGCCAGAGTATCGAGCACTCCACCCGGTCGGGCGAGCTCCCCGGAAGCCATCGGGAACCAAGGAATGAATCCGATCCCTCGTGACTCGCAGTAGGTGAGAACATCCTCACTCTGGCGGTTGGTCACGTTGTAAAGATTCTGCACCGTCGACACCGTCACGATGTCTTGAGCGACGCGAATCTGCTCGACGGAGACCTCCGAGAGACCAACTGCTCGCACCTTGCCCTCTTCGAGGAGGTCCCGGAGGAGACCGAACTGGTCCTCCGCGGGAACCGTCGGATCGACGCGGTGTAGCTGGAAGAGGTCAAGCGAGTCCTGACCAAGCCGACGGAGGGAGAGTTCGCACTGCTGGCGGAGATACTCGGGACGCCCGCACGGGATCCACTGTCCCGGCCCGGTGCGCAGTTGGCCCGCTTTCGTGGCGATGGTGACCGACCCGTACGGGTGGAGTGCTTGCGCGATCAACTCCTCGGAGACTTCGGGCCCGTACGCGTCGGCCGTATCAATGAAGTCGACGCCTAGTTCCACCGCACGACGCAAGACTGCGAGGGCTCCCTCACGATCAGCCGGATACCCCCACACTCCCGGACCAGTGATCCGCATCGCCCCGAAGCCGAGGCGGTGCACCGTTTGGTCGGCGTAGGAAAAAGTCGTCGCTGCTCTCATGATCAGTTCCTCCGGATTGGTCCACACCCACCGTAACGCCGAATCGTCTGCTCCACGATCCGAACGCCTCAATCTCAGCGCAGAAAAGTCTCCCGATACAACCGGTAGTAGAACCATCCGGGATGGGAGGTGCTTTCAATCTCGCCGGCGCGGCGCTCGAATCCCAAGCGCTCGTACGCCCCAATGGCCCCGTGATTATGAGTCCACACGCCGAGCCCCTGACGTTGCCACCCGTGCGACTGCGCATTCTCGTCCACGTAGGTGAAGAGACGACGCAAATGCCCGTGACCACGCTCGTTGGGTCGAGTCCAACAACCGCCGACCCAACAAGTCGCGTCGGGGTCCTCGTCGGTGAGTCGGATGAACATCACGGCACAATCGCCCTCCTCGGAGCCCACCACAAGATAAGTGTGGGTCACCATCGAACTGCGCCCCTCCCCCTCCGTCCACCGGGACTGTTCTTCGTACGAGGCCCCGAAGGCGTCGGGGTCCGCGCGTAATGAGGCGAGGCGAATGTCTCGGATACGCGACCAGCCGTCCGGACTAGGAACCTCGACCTGGTACCTCATGAGTCCATCCATCACTCAGCGTTCGTCGTGACCGTCACGGATGTCTACCAGTCTAGAAAAAACGACCCGCCCCCCAAGGTCGAGAGGAGTTCCGCGAGTCCGGGGATCTTCGAGGACTCAGTCCCGAGTTCTCACGCGCTGGCGGCGGAGCGCACGACCCAACGCAGAATTGCGCCGAGGTCGTTCACGTCATTAGAGGAGGTTCCCCCCTCCACACTTCCCATCAAGGTGACGAGGCTCAACGATCCCCGCGGTGAGACGTGCACCCGACCAGTGAAGGACGAAAAAGATCCTCCCGTGGCCCGTTGACGCCACGACACCTCTACGGCGACCGCGCCGTGGTCGATAAATCGCGGCGGACCCACCACCACGGCGTAGGGGTAGGTCTGCCCGCAGGCCATGGCAATCACTGTTTCGAGCCACAACTCCGGACGACCACGGAAGAGACGCACCACGCGAGCAAGCTCGTAGGGCGCCTCGAGAGACACCTCCACGTGACGCATACCTACCCCCGTTGAGTCCAAAACATCCACGGACGCCAGGCTAGAGAGTCGGGCCCGCCTCCGACTAGGTGCAAATGCACCATTCACGCCAGGACAGGGTTCCCCGGGCGGACTTTCGCCCCTAGAGCACGTCTCCTGGAGTCAACTAACACAGAGGATGTGGATTAGTTGCCGAAGGAGGAGTCGTGTCCGAACGCTCCGTACAGTTCAATCTCGCCCGTTACGACGACCTCCCCCACTTGGTCTTCTGGGAGACGACCAAGGCCTGCGGACTGGCCTGTCGCCACTGTCGCGCGTCGGCCCAGTTGGGCCCCGCTCCGGGAGAACTGAGTTTCGAAGAAGGGGGTCGCCTGCTCGACGAGATCGCTGCCATGGCTCACCCCGCACCGATCGTCATCTTGACCGGGGGTGACTGCCTTCGTCGACGGGACCTGGAGGATCTCATCGACTACGGCCGCGCACGGGGCGTACGCTTCGCCCTCTCCCCTTCGGTCACCGACGAACTCAGCCGTCAGCGTCTCGCGGGACTCTACGAGCGGGGCATTCGGGCCGTCTCCATCTCCCTCGATGGCGATAACCCCGAAACCCACGACGGAATAAGAGGGGTGCCCGGACACTTCGAACGCACCCTCGCCGCCCTCGACACCCTGAACGAGATGGGATTTCGCGTACAGGTGAACACCACCGTGATGCGAAAGAACGTCGAGCAGCTTCCCCGCATCGCCCAACTTCTCGAAACCCACGACATTCGTACCTGGGAGGTGTTCTTCCTCATCGGCGTCGGGCGCGGAGCCGAACTCGACGAGGTCACCCCCGACGTCGCTGAAGACGTGTGTCACTTTCTAGTAGACGTCACCGAACGGGGGATGACGGTCCGCACCGTCGAAGCACCATTCTTCCGACGGGTCCAAGCCGAACGACGATCCGGTCGCGTCAGCGCCGAGTCTCGAGCCGCCCAGTCAGCGTTCTACCAACAGTTGCGCGGTGGCCTGAGTGAACTCACGGCCGCACCCCGACCGGCGACGGCGAGCCACTCCCTAGCAACGGGTGACGGGCGAGGAATCATCTTCGTGGGTCACAACGGCGAGGTCTACGCGTCCGGTTTCCTGCCGGTCTCGTTGGGCAATGTGCGCGACACCTCGCTCGCCGACATTTATCGTCACCACCCTGAACTCACTCGACTTCGTCGGGGGGAACTGGAGGCAGAGTGTGGACGGTGCGAGGATCGTCAGCTCTGTGGCGGGTCACGAGCTCGGGCTCACGCCCGGTTCGGTCGACTCGGTGCCGAAGATCCAGCGTGCGTGCGCACCGAGTCCGCCCGCGCCCGAGGACGGACCACTCTCCGAATTATTTCCGCTTGACATAGATACCCCTAGGGGTATACTGAGAACCATGATCCATCGAGGAGGTCTCATGTTGAGTGAAGTCGACATCCATCAGTTCGCCGCGGTCCAGGCCGATGGCGCCCAGGTGATTGACGTACGAGAGCCCGCGGAGTACGAAGCCGGTCACGTTCCCGGAGCTCGCTTGATTCCCCTAGGTCGCCTCACTCAGGGCCTCGGCACTCTGAGCCGTTCACGGCCGGTGTACGTCATCTGCGCGAGTGGCAATCGGAGCCGTTCGGGAGCGGCCTTGCTCGCCGACGCCGGTTTCGACGCTCTCTCCGTGAAGGGTGGAACCTCCGCCTGGAGTGTGGCCGGGCTACCGATCGTGCGTGGAGTACGCGAGAACGCGGCCTGATGTACGAGATCATCACCCTCGACACCCCGGGACTGGGCGACCGCTCCTACATCCTTCACGACGGCCGGGTCGCCGTGGTCATTGACCCGCAGCGTGATCTCGATCGCATTCTCGATCTCGTCGAGGATCGGGACCTTACCGTCACTCACGTACTCGAAACCCACATTCACAACGATTACGTGAGTGGGGGACCGGTACTGGTTGAGTCCACGGGGGCTACGTACGTCGTGAACGCACTCGATCCCGTTGATTTCGCCCGCTTCGGGGTGACTGACGGCGACGTGATTGAAATCAGCGGGGCCTGGCGGATACGCGTACTGGCCACCCCGGGTCACACCTACACCCACCTCGCCTTTGCGGCCGAAGTTGACGGCGACGTGGTGGGAGTCTTCACCGGAGGTTCCCTGCTCTACGGGTCCACTGGGCGTCCCGACCTTCTCGGAGTCGAACACGCCGACGAACTCGCCCGTCACCAGTACGCGTCGGCCCACCGACTGGTCAGTGAGTTGCCGGCCGACAGCGCTCTTTTCCCTACCCACGGGTTCGGAAGTTTCTGCTCGGCAACTCAGTCTGACGGACTCTCCTCCACTCTCGGTCACGAGCACCG
>JABEUS010000039.1 GCA_013044285.1 Acidimicrobiaceae bacterium | reverse complement strand
TTACCCGACATCTCGGCTCGCGAGCCGTCGGCGTTAAAGAGAATCATGCCCACGCCCGAGCCCGATCCGACCGAGGCCACGAGCAGTCCGTCGGCCCCGACGCCGCGCTGGCGCTCGAGGACCGCGACGGCGCGCGCCGGCGTCCAAAAGCCCTCGTTTCCCTGTTCGACCACGTCGACGAGGAAGTCGTTACCGGCTCCGTGCCACTTCTGCAGAGTTCGAATCGCCACGGTTCTAGTCTCCCACGTCGCGGGTTCGCTCGAGCGCTCGCGCCAGTAGGTCGTAGGCGACGCTCTCCTCGTCGCACCAGATAACCCGGGGATCTCGGCGAAACCACCGCCACTGGCGGCGCGCGAGACGACGCGTGTGGGCGACCGCCTCTCGGAGGGAGTCCTCGAGGGAGCACTCGCCGGCCACGTAGGCGACGAACTCCTTGTAGCCGACCGCCTGGAGAGCGGCCCGCGACACTCCTTCGTCGAGCAGCCCGGCGATCTCCTCGATCAGTCCCTCCTCGACCCAGGAAGAGAGGCGCTCTTCTATTCGCCGGTCCAACTCGGCGAACTCGACGAAGAGACCTACTTGGAGAACCGGGCTCTTGGGGTAGGACTCGAGCCCGGGACCAAAGGAGCTAAAGGGTCGCCCGGTCGCCCGACACACCTCGAGGGCCCGGCGAATCCGGCGCAGATTAGTGGGTTCGGTCCGCGAGGCCCCGAGGGGGTCAAGCCGTCTCAGCTCCTCGTAGAGAACGACCGGATCGTGGCAGAGATCTAACTCCGCGCGCACCTCGGGAAAGATTCCGGGAATCTCGAGGTCGTCAATAATCGCCCGGGCGTAGAGCCCCGTTCCGCCCACCCCGAGCAAGAAGCGCTCCGGGGACTCCGTGCGCAGGGCGCGCACCCGCTGGAGGGCGTCGGCGACACTGAACTCTTCTCGGGCGCTCACGACGTCGACGAGGTGGTAGACGACCTCGCGGCGCTCGTCGAGAGTGGGCTTCGCGGTCGCCGTGTCCATTCCCCGGTAGACGCTCATCGAGTCGAGGCTGAGAATCTCGACTCCGGGAAACTCCACCGCGAGTCGGTGGGCCAGGCGAGATTTGCCCGACGCCGTCGGCCCCACGAGGGCCGCGTCGAGATTCACGAGGCGAGCACGCTCAGTCGAGTCTTGTGGCGCGGACCGCGCCGAACGTCGAGGAGAGTTCCGCGCAGGTGGTAGGGCGCACCGTGGGTGATCTCGACGCTCACGAGGGCCCCGCGACGAAGAGAGGCGGTGGGATCGAAGTGGACCAACTTGCCCTGGCGGGTGCGACCACTCCACACCGCGTCGTTCGTGCGCGAGGGACCCTCGACGAGCACCTCTTCGATCACTCCCTCGCGGGCCTCGTGGTGACGAAGGGCACTCCGGTCGAGCACCTCCTTCAGGCGCAGGAATCGCTCGCGCACCACGTCGGGGGCGATGAACTCCTCTACGTACCCGGCCGCCCGGGTCCCCTCGCGGGGGCTGAACTGGAACGGGTAGGCCGAGTCGTAGTCGGCCTCGGCGACGACCTCGAGGGTGCGCACGAAGTCCTCTTCGGTCTCACCGGGAAAGCCCACGATGAGATCGGTCGAGACGTGGAGGTCCTCGATCGCCGCGCGCGCGGCCCGCAGGCGGGTGAGGTAGCGCTCCGCGGTGTAACCCCGGCGCATGGCCGAGAGCACCCGGTCGCTCCCCGACTGCAGGGGTAGGTGGAGCTGGGGACAGACGTTGGCCGTTTCGGCCATGGCGGCGATGGTATCTTCGCGCAGGTCCTTCGGGTGTGGACTGGTGAAGCGCACCCGCTCTAGTCCGTCCAACTCCCCGAGGCGCCGTAGGAGATCGGCGAAGAGAGGGGCGCGCCCGGTCAGGTCCCGTCCGTAGGAGTTGACGTTCTGGCCGAGCACGGTGATCTCGGTCACTCCCCGAGAGGTGAGGAGTTGGGCCTCGCGCACGAGATCCTCGAGGGGCCGAGAGATCTCTCCCCCGCGCACCGAGGGCACGATGCAGTAGGCGCAGGTGTTGTCACAGCCCGTCTGAATCGTCATCCAGGCGGCGAAGTCACTCTCGCGCACCGCGTAGAGCGCGGGAGCCATGTCTCTCGTGGCCTCGGGGTCCGGAGCGGGCCAGATGTCGACGAGGGGTCCCTCTCGTGTCGCGCGCTCGAGTAACGCCGGGGCCTCGGCGAGGTTGTGGGTGCCAAAGACCACGTCGACCCAGGGGGCGCGCTCGAGGATCCGCTCCTGGTCTTTTTGGGCCATGCACCCGCCGACGGCGATCTGCATGTCGGGTCGACGAGCCTTGTCGGCCTTTAGGTGTCCGAGGGCGCTGTAGAGCTTGAGGTCGGCGTTCTCGCGAATCGTGCAGGTGTTGAAGATCACGATGTCCGCACTCTCGCCCTCTCTCACCGGGCGCATCCCGCGGGCCACGAAGAGTCCGGCGAGACGCTCCGAGTCGTGCTCGTTCATCTGGCACCCGAAGGTGCGAATGCTGAAGGTCCGGCTCTCTGGCACCCCTTCAGCCTAACGGTCGAGGACGACTCTCTCCTGGGCTAACCCACCTCTCTCGGGGCGACCGGGGGCGTACTCGCCCAGGTCACTCCGACTCCCGCGACGACCACCGCGACGAGTCCCGACGCGACCCCCGCCGTGAGGTGTTCGTGCAGGGCCACCACCCCGACGGCGAAGGCGACCGCCGGGTCAAAGGAGAGCAGGACCCCGACGACCGAGGGTTTGACGAGACGAAGGGCCTGCATCTCGGCGGCGAATCCCGCCACGATCGAGAGGCTGGCTACCACCACGAGTCGGCCGACGAGCGCCGGATCGTGCACGAGGTGGGCGCTCTCTCCGAGGGCCCAGGGCGCGGTCGCGAGGGCCGACACACTCATGGCG
>JABEUS010000038.1 GCA_013044285.1 Acidimicrobiaceae bacterium | reverse complement strand
TGGTGGGGCTAGTAAGAATCGAACTTACGACCTCGTCATTATCAGTGACGCGCTCTAACCGACTGAGCTATAGCCCCAGGACAGAACAATCTACACCACCTCCGTGGGACCAGACCCGCGCCGTGCTCTCCTCGGGCAGACTGGGGAGGTGATTGATCCCCGGTTCGTTTTCGTGGCAATCGCCCTCTCCATCTGGGGTTCGTGGAGTTACATCCGGGACACGCTGCGGGGCACGACGACTCCTCACCGAGTGACCTGGGGCCTCTGGGGCCTCGGGGGCCTGCTCGCCTTCGCCGTCGAACTTCAGCAGGGGGTTGGTCTCTCTTCGGTGATGACGCTCTCTCTCGGACTGGTGCCCTGTCTCGTGTTTCTCGCCTCCCTGAAGAATCCCGCGGCGAGTTGGCGGATTGATGCGGTGGACCTCGCCTGCGGCGTGATCTCCCTCGTCGGTATCGCGATCTGGGCGAGTGTCAATCAGGCCACCCTGGCTCTGGTCTCTTTCACCGTGGCCGATGCGGTGGCTGGACTGCCCACCTTTCGAAAGAGTTGGAAGAATCCCGCCAGTGAAACCCCTCGGGCCTTCGCTCTGGGGGCCCTTAATACCTTCATCACGATCCTGACTTTGAAGCACCTAACGACGGCCGGGGCCCTATTCCCGGGAATGATCTGCGTTTCTGACACGATATTGACAGTTGTTCTCGTTCTACGGGTCGGTCCGCGCTGGCGCGGAGAGTTAAGGGGGGCGTCGTGAAAGATGCCAAGGTGACGACGGTGGCCGAGCGACGCCTCGACGGGCGGGGGGGACGATTTCTTACCTCTCGGCGAGCGATCGGTCAACTCGCCCCCCGTCCCGCGGGCTACGACGTTCTCGAGGTACTTCACCGCGACGACCCTTCTCGGGTGGAGTCCCTACTCGCTCTTCGCACCTTGAGGATGTCGGAGAGTCCCTTCGCCTTCTTTCGCGGCAGTGCACTCCTCATGGCCGAGGACCTGGCGAGAGGGCCGGCCTCGCCCTGGACTGTGACGAGCGCCGGGGACGCCCACCTGGCGAACTTCGGGGCCTACGCCTCCCCCGAACGGCGCATTGTCTTTGACCTGAACGACTTCGACGAGGGGGCGAAGGCTCCCTTCGAATGGGACGTGAAGCGCCTCGCCACCTCGGTCGTCATCGCGGGGGCCGAACGGGGGGTTGTCGAAGAGGACCGTCAGCACCACCTCGCCGAACTGGTGGCCCGGGAGTATCGCCGGGCGATGCGCCGCTTCGCCGAAGAGACCCGTCTCGAGGTCTGGAGCGCGACGCTCGACGTCGCGGCGGTGATGAACGAGTTACGAGGAGAGTTCTCCGACGCCCTGCGTCGCCGTATCGCCGACGTGCTCGATCACCTGCAGACGCGCAGCGACAACGAACTCACTCGACGCCACGTCATCGACGGAGATCCCCCGAGTTTCATCGAGGAGCCCCCGCACTTCACCCACGAGACCTCCCCGGACTCGACCGGCTTCAGTAGCGAGGACGCGAAGAGGGTGGTCGAGCTCTACGCGGACTCACTGTCGAGCGAGCACGCCGAACTACTGTCCCAGTTCCGCGTCGTCGACGCCGCTCGCCACGTCGTCGGGGTGGGATCGGTCGGAGTCGAGTGCTGGGCGGTCCTGCTCTGTGGAAGAGACCACCGGGATAACTTTCTTCTCCAGATCAAAGAGGCCGTTCATTCGGTGATCGACCGGGCCCTGGAGCGCACGGGCGAAGACCCGGGTGTACGGGTGGTCCGGGCCCAGCGTCTCCTTCAGGCCGCCGTCGACCCCTTCCTGGGTCACGCTCGCCTCAGCGTGGGAGGAAGCGAGCGAAGCTTTTACGTACGTCGTCTCTACGACCACCGCGCCAGTGTGGACGTGAGTCGACTGAACCCCCAGATGCTCGAGGCCTACGGCCGGGTGTGCGCGTGGGTCCTCGCCCGGGCCCACGCCCGGGGGGGTGAGGCCGCCGAGATCGCCGGGTACCTCGGAGGTAGTCCCCGCTTCGATGAGGCCATCGCCCACTTCGCTCTGGCCTATCGGGCGACCAATCAACAGGACTACGAGACCTTCCTGGCCGCTCCGCACTGCGCCCCCACTACCGTGGCGGGGTGAGCCGGCTTCCCTGGCACGTCCATCCCCTCGCCCTGCTGCTCGTACTCGGGCTCGGGACCTTCCAGGTCGTCACGACGAAGGACTCTCGCCGGCGTCGCTACGCCGTATTCGCGAGTCTCCTGCTCCTCGTTTCCGTCACGTGGCCGCTCGGGGACCTCGCCGCCACCGTCTCTTTGACTGCGGCCACTCTGCAGCGCCTGCTCCTCATGCTCGCCTGGGCGCCCCTGTGGTTGAAGAGCCTCTCAGTACCGCTCGTTGCTCGACTCACTCGACCGGCCCTGATCGACGGGGTGCTTCGTCGTCTGGCTCATCCGGTGGTCGCCGTTCTCGTCGTGACCGTTCTCGGGACCCTGACGCTTCTCACCCCCGTTGTCGATCTCGCGGCTCACTCCTCACTCGCTCGAGGGGGCGTCGTTCTTCTCACCGCACTTCTCGGAGTCGTACTCTGGTTCCCCGTCGAGGCCACGATCCCGGGTTCGCGACGGCTCTCTCCTCTCGGGCGCGCCGGCTACCTCTTCGTCGCGTCTCTCGTCGTGACCTCTCTCTCGATCATCTGGATTTTCGCGCGCCACCCGCTCTATCCCGCTCTTCACGACCAGCAGACCATCCTCGGGATCTCCGCCCTCCTCGACCAGCAGTTGGCGGGCTTTCTCGCGAAACTCGGCGCGTTCGTTCCACTGTGGATCACCGCAGTCGTTATTTTCTCGAGGGCTGATCGAGTGGGCGAGGCCCAGGAGTCACCCCTGACCTGGGTCGACGTCGAGCGACACTTTGAACGCTCCCGTCGTCGCAGACCCCCCGTGGAGGAACGTCCGGGGGGGTAGAATGGGTTCACGTCGGGGGATGTAGCTCAGTTGGTAGAGCGCGGGCTTTGCAAGCCTGAGGTCGTGGGTTCGATCCCCATCGTCTCCACTACGGGGCC
>JABEUS010000037.1 GCA_013044285.1 Acidimicrobiaceae bacterium | reverse complement strand
GGTGGACGGGGTCTTTTGCTACGACCACCTCTTTCCGCCCGGCGAACCCGCTCGAGCCTCCCTCAGCCCCTTCCCCCTGCTCGCCCGGGTGAGTTCACTCGAACCCCGGCTGGTGGTCGGACCCCTGGTGGCCCGAATTGGTCACGGTTCTCCCGCGCACCTCGTCGCCCAGGTCCGCGCGTTGCGCGACCTGGCGCCGGGTCGGGTGATCGCGGCCCTCGGGGTCGGAGACGAACAGGCTCGTCGAGAGATGAGCGCCTTCGGGTTGACGATTCCCTCGAAGGACCAGCGTCTCCGCGATCTGGGGAGCGTCGCGCGCGCGCTCGACGTCCCGGTGTGGATCGGGGGGCGTAGTCCGACGCTCGTCGATCTCGCCGACGAACTGGGGGCGGCTCTCAACCTCTGGGGAGCCTCACTCGACGAGGTGGCCGGGGCGGTCGCGGACCGAGAGGTCACCTGGTCCGGGGTCGCGCCCGATCCCCTCGACGAGTGGCTCGACTCGCTCGCCGAGCGGGGAGTGACCTGGGCGGTCGTGATCTCGAAGGAGACCCCGGAGCATCTCGGAGCCTGGTGCGCTCGTCGCTAGTTCACTAGAGTGCCCAGATGGAGTTTCGCCGCATCAACGGACTGCCCCCCTACGTCTTCGCCCACATCAACGGGCTGAAGGCGAGCGCGAGAGCGGCCGGTCGAGACATCATCGACTTCGGCTTCGGTAATCCCGATCTGCCGAGCCCCGATTTGGCGGTCGAGAAGCTCGCCGAGGCCGCCCACAATCCGAAGAATCACCGGTACTCAGCCTCGCGGGGACTACCCAACCTGCGCCTGGCGATGGCCCGGCGCTACAAGATGCTCTTCGACGTCGACCTCGATCCCGAGACCGAAGTGGTGACGACGATCGGTGCGAAGGAGGGCATCACTCACCTGATGTGGGTGCTACTCGGGCCGGGAGACAGCGCCCTCGTCCCGTCTCCCTCCTACCCGATCCACCTCGCCGGGCCGGGATTTGCCGGCGCCGAGGTGATCACCGTTCCCATGGTCGATCCCGGTTCGAGCGACCTCGACCCGGGGGAGAGCTTCTTCGACGGACTGACCCGGGCCTGGAGTGAGGCGACGGTGAAGCCGCGGGTCATTATCTGCTCGTTTCCCCACAATCCGACGAGCGCGGTCGTGGACCTGGCCTTCATGGAACGACTGGTGGCCTTCGCGCTGGAGCACGAGATCATCGTCTGTCACGACTTCGCCTACGCCGACCTCGGATTCGACGGCTACCAGCCCCCCTCCATACTCCAGGTGCCCCGGGCGAAGGAGTGCTGCGTCGAGCTCTACACCTTGACCAAGTCCTTCTCGATGGCCGGCTGGCGAGTGGGCTTCATGGTGGGTAACGCCGAGGTGGTGGCCGCTCTCACGAAGCTCAAGAGCTACCTCGACTACGGGACCTTCCAACCGGTCCAGATCGCCGCCATCGTCGCGATGAACGAGGCCTCAGACTACCCCGACCAGTTACGGGTCATCTACCAGTCCCGCCGGGACACCCTCATTGAGGGGCTCCAGCGGGTGGGCTGGCCGGTCGCCGCCCCGAAGGGCTCGATGTTCGTCTGGGCGCCGATTCCCGAGCCCTACCGGGAGATGAGTTCTCTCGAGTTCTCCACCCACCTCATCACCGAAGCCGAGGTGGCCACCAGCCCGGGTCTGGGATTCGGCCAAGGGGGTGACGGCCACGTCCGTTTCGCCCTGATCGAGAATGAGTTACGGACCCATCAGGCCATTCGTAACCTGCGCCGCGCCCTCACCAAGCTGCAGTAGGGTGGCGGGTCGTCGCGCGACGACCGTTTCGCAGCACGAGAAAAATTCTCCCCGACAAGAGTTGACAGGGGAGTAATTACAATGCTGTAATGACACAGCATCTTGCGACGACCGTGGTGGGAACCACTACATGTTGTGGTTCACACGGTCGGGGAAGAACCGGGCGTCGTAGACCCCACGCAGGACTAGAAGATTCGCCTCACACTGGGAGATTGACATGGCCATCGCACCTCAGCGCCTCGGACTCGGCATCCGCCGCTTCTTTACGACCGAGGGACGTCACCCCTACGACGAGGTCGTCTGGGACCGTCGCGACGCCCGTCTGACCAACTACCGCGACGGCTCGGTGGCCTTCGAGCAACTGGGTGTCGAGGTTCCCTCGACCTGGTCGTTCAACGCCACCAACATCCTCGCCCAAAAGTACTTCCGGGGCACCCTCGGACTACCCGAGCGCGAGCACTCCCTGAAGCAGGTCGTAGACCGGATCGTCGACACCATCACCCAGTGGGGGGTCAACCGGGACTACTTCGTGGACGAGGAGGAGGCCGAGACCTTCCGCGACGAGTTGAAGCACCTGCTCGTGACCCAGAAGGCCGCCTTTAACTCGCCGGTGTGGTTCAACATCGGAGTGAAGGGCGTGCCCCAGCAGGCCAGCGCCTGCTTCATCTTGGCCGTCGAGGACTCGATGCGCTCGATTCTCAACTGGTACACCGAAGAGGGCATCATCTTTAAGGGCGGTTC
This sequence comes from Acidimicrobiaceae bacterium, assembly GCA_013044285.1. Lineage (GTDB taxonomy): Bacteria > Actinomycetota > Acidimicrobiia > Acidimicrobiales > RAAP-2 > RAAP-2. The sequence goes on along the minus strand of JABEUS010000037.1, from coordinate 20,425 downwards.
GGGCGCCGGGGTTAACCTCTCGAAGATTCGTTCCAGCCTCGAACTCCTCGAGGGTGGGGGCACGGCGTCGGGTCCGGTGTCGTTCATGCGTGGCGCGGACGCGTCGGCCGGCACCATCAAGTCCGGCGGAAAGACTCGTCGGGCCGCGAAGATGGTCATCTTGGACGTCGACCACCCCGACGTCGAGGAGTTCATCTGGTGCAAGGCCAACGAGGAGAAGAAGGCCCGCGTACTGCGCGACGCCGGCTTCGACATGGACCTCGACGGTAAGGACATCCACTCGATCCAGTACCAGAACGCCAACAACTCGGTGCGCGTCTCCGACGAGTTCATGCAGGCGGTCGTAGAGGGTCGTGACTGGAACCTCGTCGCCCGCGACGGGGGTGAGACGGTGAGGACCGTGCCGGCGCGTGAACTCTGGCGCGACATCGCCCGGGCCTCCTGGGAGTGCGCGGACCCCGGTCTCCAGTTCGACTCGACGATTAACGCCTGGCACACCTCGTCGAACACCGACCGGATTAACGGATCGAACCCCTGCTCGGAGTACATGCACATCGACAACTCGGCGTGCAACCTGGCCAGTCTCAACCTCATGAAGTTCCTCCACTCCGACGGGCGTTTCGACGTGGAGGCCTTCAAGGCCGCCGTCGAGGTCCTCTTCACCGCCCAGGAGATTCTCGTGGGCGACGCCGACTATCCGACCGCGAAGATCGGGGAGAACTCCCGTAAGTTCCGTCAGTTGGGCCTCGGCTACGCCAACTTGGGGGCGCTGCTCATGGCCTCGGGCCTCGCCTACGACTCCGACGGGGGTCGCGCCTGGGCCGGAGCAATCAGCGCCCTCATGACCGGTCACGCCTACGCCGTCTCGGCGCGCACCGCCGGTCGTATGGGGCCCCACGAGGGCTACGCCGAGAACAAGCAGCCGATGCTGAACGTCCTGCGCAAGCACCGTGACGCGGCCTACCAGATCGACGGGGAGTTGGCTCCGGCCGACCTCCTCGCGGCGGCCCAGGAGTCCTGGGAGGAGGCCGTCGAGCTCGGCACCCGCTACGGCGTGCGTAACGCCCAGGCGACGGTTCTCGCGCCCACCGGCACCATTGGTCTCTTGATGGACTGCGACACGACGGGTGTCGAGCCGGACCTCGGCCTGGTGAAGTTCAAGAAGTTGGTCGGCGGGGGCACGATGTCGATCGTGAACCAGACCGTGCCGCGCGCTCTCACCAAGCTCGGCTACGGCGCGGACCAGGTGGAGGCGATCATTCGCTACATCGACGAGAACAAGACGATTGTCGGAGCCCCCGAGTTGCGCCACGAGCACCTCCTGGTCTTCGCCTGCTCCATGGGTGACAACACCATCCACTACTCCGGTCACGTCCGCATGATGGGCGCGATCCAGCCCTTCATCTCGGGAGCCATCTCTAAGACGGTCAACATGCCCGAAGACGCCACGGTCGAAGAGGTGGAACAACTCCATATGGACGCCTGGAAGCTCGGCGTGAAGGCCGTCGCAATCTACCGCGACAACTGCAAGGTGGGCCAGCCCCTCTCGACCGCGAAGAAGGGTGGCGAGAAGGCCGAGACGCCCGTGGCGCCGAGCGACGGGTCACTCGAACTGCGCCAACGCATCGCCGAGTTGGAAAAGGCGCTCGACCTCTCTCGTCACGAGCACTCGGTGGTCGTGGGAGCGGTACGCGAGCGCCTGCCCCGTCGACGGGTCTCGACGACCTTCGCCTTCCGCGTCGCCGACTGCGAGGGGTACGTCACCGTCGGTGAGTACGAGGACGGTCGTCCCGGTGAGGTGTTCATCAAGGTCTCGAAGCAGGGTTCGACCCTGGCCGGGATCATGGACGCCTTCTCGATCTCGATCTCACTCGGTCTCCAGCACGGAGTCCCGCTCGCGACCTACGTGCGCAAGTACGTCAACATGAAGTTCGAGCCGAGCGGCATGACCGACGACGCCGACCTGCGAATCGCGACCTCCCTCGTGGACTACATCTTCCGCCGTCTGGCCCTCGACTACCTGGCCCAGAGCGAGCGCGAGGAGTTGGGAGTTCTCTCCACCAGTGAGCGCATCCAGCCCACCCTGCCCGAAGTGGTGGAGCAGGCGACGCCGTCGCACCCGGTGAGTGAGCAGCCAACTCTGCTCGACCCGGCCCCCGTGGCGCGGGTCAGTGCCCCGGCACCCGCTCCGGCTCCGGAACGACGCGACGAACAGCGAGACGCACCGATGTGCTACTCCTGTGGCGACCACATGCAGCGTTCCGGCTCCTGCTACGTCTGCTCGAGTTGCGGATCGACGTCGGGCTGCAGCTAAAATCTGGAGGTCTTTACCTGTCTCCTTTGATGCAGTATCCAGTACGGGTAGTTACCTAGGGACTACCGACGAAACTGGGAATCGAGAGTGCCTCCTTCTTGCTGACGCCAGAGGGAGGCACTTCTCGTTGGTGTCACACCTGACGACAAGAGTTGGGACTGTGAAAAAGAGGATCTCACAATGACGTCGACAGTGCGCGTCGTACGTCCGATCGATCTTGACGCGAGCATGCTGGCTTCGATGCTCGGAGAACCGCTGATACCGGTGGAGCATGTCACTTCACCGTCGATTCTTATCGACGGAAGGTTTCATGAGGCGGCCTCTCGCTGGCTTCGACGGAAGTACCTGCTGCGGCCTGTCGACGGCACGGTGAACAGCCACGCCAGTCGCCTGGCTCGCTACATCTCCTACTTGCGAAACGAGCGAGGACTCAACCACCCTGAGGAACGTCACGCAGACCTGTTTGTAGCCACGGATGACGATGTACGTGCCTTCTACAGGGCTCTGCAGTTCAATCAGGACACTGCGGTCAGTTCAGCGACCTGGCGCGCTCAACTGTCCACGCTCAAGCAGATTCACGAATTCTTGCAAGAGGCCTATGGCGTGCCGTTGCCGTTCCGACTGACGACCTTCATCAACCCGGTTGGCATGAAGGTGACTACCGCTAGCGAGTTGCGCGCACGAACGCGGCAAGGGAGCAGTGGCGTACCGGTCACGCCGGGTTACGCAGAACTTCTAGTTCAAGGTGCACTGCGCATTGACCGTGACGGTCACCAGACCCAGTCGAAGGTCGTCGACAGGGATGCGGCGTTGGTGAGTCTCGGATTGGCTACAGGCATGCGTCACCAAACGTTGGCGACGATTACGACCTATGAGATACCTGAAATCACATCACGACCGTTCACCTCTGTCCGTGTCCCTGACTTCATCACAAAAGGGGACGCCGGGGGTGAAGCTTTGGCGTTCGCCCATCGGCTCCGTCCAGTTCATGACTATCTAAACGGGGCACGTGCCGAACACATCGAGGAGCACGCCTTCTACCGCCCGGAGAAACCGATTCGAATTTCAGCTGCGGACGGTGACCGATGGTCCACTGTGATCGAAGGACGAGAGAGGACGTTTCGTTGGACTGAAACTGATGGTGCAACTCGACGTCGGTTGGTCAACCCTGATGGTTCCACACCCATCGTGTGGCTGAACGCGTACCAACCAGTTCCGCTCTCGTACGACCAAGTGGGAAGCATCACAACGGATGCCCGAAACTGGACGAGACAACATGTTCATGAGGATTTTCCAGCAAGGTTTCGAACCCATGACCTTCGTCATACCTACGCCACCCATCTCACGGTGTGCATCTTCAAGCAGGCAGTTGCACCCCATGTTCACCCTGACGTGGCCGACGCCTTCGTTCCTGTACGTCTCGCCGATGCGGTCGAGATCACCAAGTTAAGTCTTGGACATGCCAGCGACAGTTCAACCAGGCTCTATGTGCAACACGCGCACAATTTTCTTCATATTCCGCTCGAAGAGTTCCTAGGGGGTCAGTAGTGGCACACCGCACTCGTGGTCGCACGAGCCACACTTACGACATCAAGGAGGTTCTTTCTGTTGATCTCGATTCATTGAGCATTACGTTCACGGATGCGGCGCACGTCGCTCCTCAGACGGTGCGAGTTAAGACGAAGATTGTCACTCCGGCTGCTCGCCAACTTGTGGATGCAATGGCGGAGAGTGTGACCGTGCATGGTGACGGACAATGGGAGTCCGGTTACGTGCTGAAGGAATTTGGATCAACGGCTTCGAGGTTTCTGACGGAACTGAGTGCTCGTGGTATCAGTGATTTGGGCAATCCTGAAGTCGAGCTCGCTGACCTTCGATCGACTATCGATCAATTCAGCTCGAGCATGAAGCGAACCCTCAACAAGTTGCTCGCACGGATACTAAGGAAGTACAACTCCAACGGAAAGGCCCTTGCCAAGGCGCTGTTGAATACCAGTTATATGGTCGTGGAGCCTTCGACCGAACTTTACGACGACTCTGAAGTGGAAGGCATGAAGACAGCCGCCCGTCTGGTTTTCGACGAAGTCTTCAAGTCACAGCGAGAGGTTCTCCAGTTGCTCGGCATCGACGGGACTGACCGCGGATGGCTGCGTATACCCGCCGAGGAGATCATTGCTGGCGCGCGAACTCGGCACCCTGACCTGGAGGGTACTCGTCAGCCACGAATGACGGCGCCTCGCATTGAGCAACTCGACTGGGCCCTGCTCAATCCTCAAGAGTTTGGTGTGGCCCGGGGTCGGCCGAGTGGCTTCACGTTAGGTGAGACGATGAGCGGCATCGGTGACGCCATCTACCCCAAGGCGGCCTTTCTAACGGCGGCTCTGATTCTGCAATGCCTCACCGAGCTCAGCGGCCTGAACCTCTCCGTGATGCTTCGCACAGAGCCGTCTGATCTCGTCTACACGGGTATTTCTAGCGGCATGCTCAAACTTGCCAAGGCTCGCAACCACACTGAGGATACGCTGGCGGTTCGTACCAACTCGAATAGTACGCTCGGTGGACTCATTGAGGCTCTGACCGGTCTCACGCGCTTCTCTCGACATTGGCGCGCAACGCAATTGATAACGGGCGACCGCGTACCAGAAGTGGTTAACCGGATCTACGTCGAGCACAAAAAGGACACGAGCACCGCCGAGGTGATAACGAACCAGCGACTCCACTACGGCTGGAGGCAGTTGGACTTCGACCGGCACTGGCCCAACGATGCTCCACCTCGCGACCTAGTGGGCCTTCGCTTCCAGGCGCTACGTCGCAAAGCTCTCGAGCAGGCGGTGACCGCGAATCCGCGCGCCGACGTGCATGGCCACAGTTCGAGAACCCGCATCCACTACTTGGCGAACGTGCTTCCCGAGCACGTGCTCGTGAAGCACGCGACCGCAGCCCAAGACGACATCATCGAATCTGCACTGTCGAAGTTCATGGCAGTCGACGAATTAGCGGAAGGCACTGGGAAGCGACTGGCCATAGCCGTTCAGAATGGTCAAGCCATGGACGCCGTAGCAAGCGTCTGCATCTCCGGAGGAAACGATCCCGACCAGGAGACTAAGCCGTGCTCCCTCGGCCTGGCCGCCTGCTTCACGTGTCCGAACGGATATCGGACTGTGGACCACGTTCCCGGACTCTTGGCGACTGTTCGCTTCACTGAGATTATTCGTGACAACGATCCGGACGAATGGGAGACCGGCGACGCCTCAGCACTCCACTTCTACGCCAGCGAGAGTCTCAAGCAGTTTCCATCAACTGTGGTCGATGCGGTGCGCACGAAGGTTGACCTTGATTCACATGTCGTGACAATCGAAGCTCTGTATATGGAGTTCAGACGATGAACGACGGTAACGCTGTCCGACCAATTAGCCTTCTCCGTCCGGAGACTGAGCTTGCTTCGCAGAGCACCAAGGTGACCGCTGGTGCCGATGTCCGTGAGTTGATTCCAGGAGGGTCGTCGATTCGTCAGCGAGTGCCGTTCGGCGACGATGTGTGGTCGCTAGCGGGACATGACAGTTGGCGAGGAAAGGTGGGGGCGCAGACGAACCTCGACTTTTCTAAGGTTCCCAATAGGTGGCGTGGTGCCACTAAGGAGTGGGTACTTCTCTGTCTGAATCCATCGCTGGGGCTGGAGTGGGCACCTGATGATCCAATGGCTCAGACATGGCCGGTGAGTCAGGAACCGATCAAGCTCGTGACTGCTCAGGGAAACTTGAAGTCTCTCCGTCTTGCCCTGCTTCTGCTCGACCGCTACAACTTGGTTGAGCCTGATGCTGATGGTTGGGCCAGAGTGGCCACACTCATGCGCCAACCGGTCGACCGTAGTGACAAGCTTGAACACGCCACTCTGTCGAGCGGAACCCTGCGTGGCCGCATCCAACAACTGCGCTCCCTGTGGTCGATTCGGACAATAGTCGACCGCCCCACGTTGCTGGGGGAAGAGCCACTTGGTGACGAGGAGACGACGGTACTCTTTGGTTCGGGCGCGCGTCCAAAGCGAAACCTCCGACGCCCTCACGAGGATGTAGGAATTTGCCTTGGGTACATCGCGTGGGTCTTCGACAACCTCGCCGACGACGTCATTGATCATCTTCGGTGGTGGTCAGCCAACGCGACCTCTCCGAAGGACGCACCTGGAAACAGGGAAGAGGGCTACCAGTCGATGGTCGCTCTTCTCCACGAGATCGTAAGCGATGGCGGTGTACTTCCCGCGGTTATGAGCACAAACAAGAGGCCGGGACTGGCCCACACGCCCCTGGCTCGACTCCTTGGTCTGAATGATTCGCGAGAAGCATTCTTTTGGGGTCGTTACGCAATGCGGAGGTTCACGGATGTCCCTCTTGATCTTGAGGGTGGCAATCCATGTCCACTGCCCATTTCCGAGCTCACCTTGGTTGACGGAAGCGGCTCGGTTAGCTGGACCCCTCGGCTTCTCGATACGGGTGACGAGCTTCAATGGTGGGCGTCGGCACTCGTCTACTACGCGATGTTCTACATTGCCGCTACCTGCGGACTTCGCGACTTAGACCTCGACTGTCTGCCTAAGAACTGCCTTACTACCACTACTCAGGTCAGGCCTAACGGTGAGACCTACGAGGTCAACACCGTGCGCGGCTACAAACAGAAGAACCGCATGGCCCCGTTACCCACCGAGTGGAAGGTCAGCGGGCGCGTTGCTCGGATTCTTCGGATCATTGGCGAGATGCACTCGATCTACGGCGTCGACACAGGAATCAATAACTACACCGGAGAGCCCCGTCTCTTCGATCCGCAGTTGATAACAGCTTCGAACCGAGGGATGCGCGAGTCGATTCACCTAGACCTGTCGTATATGGACTGGTTGATAACCGGAGCCAAGAGGCTCCAAGAACGTGGAGTGATTGTTCGCAATCTCGACAATGTCTCCAAGTTGACGGTGTCCCAGATCCGCATCACCACACTCCAGTCGTATGCGTCGCGTCCTTTGGGTAACGCTCTGGTAGCGCAGTTTGGCCAGTGGACAGGTAAAGGGGTGGCGATGGGCTACCACGCTGACATCTTCAAGCTGATCCACCTCGCTGATCCGGCTGACGCCCAAGAGGTCGTCTACGAGGACACTGGGCGCATGATCGTTCACACCGCTCGCCATGCGGGTCGTCTCGGAGGCAACGGTGTGCCCGCCATGAATCTCATCCTCGAGGCCAATCGTGACGCCCTCACCAACCCGGGGCCGCTCAGCAACTCGCGGCTTCGATCACTCGGCAAGAAGTATCACAACGTCGTCACAGGTCCTTACACGGTTTGCATCTTCAGGCCAGACCAGGCCCTTTGTGGTGGTCAAGGTGCAGCCGACTTCCGGCTCTGTCGACCTTACGAGTGTCGGAACTCGGTGATGACGGAGGGTCAGAGGGCGAAGGTTGAGATTCGCCGCCGTCAAGAAATGGCGATGGCACCCATCCTCGCGAGAGATGCGGAGAAGATCGCGTCGGGCATGCCCGAGGTGGTCGTGGAGTTTGTCGGGGTAACAGACGAGGAACTCGTGCAACTTGCAACCGAAGACATGGAGACCTACCTACGTTACGCCCTCCGCGAGACAGGGGAGGAAATGTGACCTTTGTGACGATGAATGAATGCAACTGGAAGGAACTGACGCCACGGTATGAGTGAACTATCTCCCGAGCAACGTCTCGCGTCAATTGCTGATGTGGATCGACGGATTAAGGCCCATCCAATGCACCGTATCCGGATCCAGTTGGACAGTCTGGTGGAAGTACTGCGGTTTGTGCTCTCACCCAACGGTCAGGACTTGCTAGAACTCTTGACACGTGCATCCACCGATCCGGAAACGTTTCTAAGTTTGACGGCGGCGCAGCAGTTCTCGCCGGCGGCTCTTCGTTTCCGTGCAGGTCTCTCGCGCCAGCTTCACAACTACCTCGCGAGTGCCTACACTCTTCATGCTCAGGCAAAGGAAGTCATGCAGTCGAGAGATAGGGCTAGCGACGCCGATGAACTCCGCGACGAATGGAATCGTCGAGCTGGTCAGTTCGACAAGGACCCCCCAATGGCCTTCGTTATGGGGCTTCGTGCATACGTGCAGCACTATGGCCAACTGCCTGTTGGGCACCGCCTCCACGTGAATGTGGCCGAGTCTTCAGGTGAGAGCGAATTGACGATCACGGTGTCAGAGCTGGACGCTCCCGTTCGTTGGAATTCTGCTGCCAGGGCCTTCATCAACTCCACTGAAATGGTAGATATCCGTCCCCTGTTTGCAGAGCATCTAGATCGGACGGCAGCACTCTATAGATGGTTGATCGAACAAATCATCGTGGACTCCAACTCGATGCTTGATGAGTACAACGAACTGATTGCCGAGCGGGCAACATTTCAGTTCGGGGTCGATCTCGAGACGGCCAGAACACTCGTCGAGCCCCCGGTGACACGCATTCGCCGAGAGTCGGAGGAAGCCGTTTCGAACTCAGGTGAAGACGATGTTTGACGCGAGTGGCGATGCTCTTGAGAAGGCCATCAGGAATCTCGCCGAGAGATCCATGGACGACGTGCCAAAGGAGGTCAGCGTCGAGTTTCGCTCACTGCCAGTCGTTCTTCGAGCCGCTCTTGGGGCTGTTGCGCTGGCCGCGGCCGGCCGACCCCTCAATGGAGTAACTCTTGCTGCAGCCGCGGGTTTCTCGCGTGGCACCGCGTACCGGCATAACAGGGAGGCCGTCAATCTCCTAATCGAATTCGCCCCGGCTCTGGTTGATTCGATGCTGAACAGGGTTGGCGAGGGGAGCTCTCTGACGATTCTGAACGCGAACCTTCGACAACGCGACGAAACAATAGCCGAGCTACGCGAGAGACTTCACTCTTCAGAGAAGGAGCGAGAGATGGCACTGGCATATGCCCGTGACTTGTTCGAGACAGTGTCAAGTGAGATACGCGACATTGCCGCTGAGAAGGCTCAGAAGGTTAGAGTGCTGCGAGTAGTGGAGCCACCAAGCGAAGACAGTCCTTCATGACCGCCAATGCCGCCACAGGTGGCCCTACTCAGTTTGTGGCACCTACGGGATCTGATGAGTGCCAGCTCTTTGGGCTCAAGCACAGTTGGATGAATGACACACACGCTGGCTTTAGAGGAGAATGGTTGGAGTCATGTGCTGTCCGTGTTCCACCCGACAGAATTGACGTGGGCGTCGTCAACTTGGTGTCGCAAGCAGCAAGGGTGGTTAGTTAGGTGACGTTAGTGGTGGAAGGTTCAACAGAGCGACTGGTGAAGTCCTCAGAGCGTGTTCGTGACCTCGGAGAGGTCTTCACGCCAAACGCCACTGTTCAAGACATGCTCGACCTGCTTCCAGAGACGATGTGGGTGTCGCATCCATCTCCCACCTTCCTTGAGCCGGCCTGTGGCGACGGCAACTTCCTCGTCGCCATCTTGGATCGTAAGCTCGATCGCATTTCGGAGGACTTGGCCAACGGCATGCTGGCCGCCGGTGATGGGGTGGATGCTGCGCAGTTCCACGCTCTCGAGGCGCTCGCCTCCATCTACGCAGTAGACATCTCGACCGACAACATCGTTGGCGGCACGCCCGGTCACGAGATCGGCGCGCGGTCCCGGTTGCTCACCATGTTTACTGAGTGGAACTACGAAGTGCTTGGGAGGCGCCTCAACGACCGCAGCCTCGTTCTTCGCTCGGCAAACTGGATAGTCGAACATAACTTGATTGTTGGCAACATGTTGCCCTTCGACACGGCATGGAAGTCAACGGGCCGCGACCTCATCCCGCTCATCGAGTACTCCTGGGAGCCCCGCGACCTGTCCGTATCGTTGAGCAAGACGACGCTTGGCGACGTGATCGCTTCAGAAGATGCCAAGACGGCGACGATGCTCAGTCTCTTCTCACCAGTCGGCCCAGAGCAACTCTGGCGTGGTAAGGCGACGAACCTAAGTGACGCCGATCATGTCGAGGCGCCCAAGTTGCGCGGACCAATACGTAACGGAGCAGGGAGACACTGATGCCCGCTGAATACTTACAGGCCAACCAGCCCGACATCCTCGAAGTCATTGCAAATCTCTCCAACGACGCGGTCTTCACACCTCCTAAGGTCGCCAACGCGGTGCTCGATTTACTCCCCACTGAGGTTTGGGCTGACCCGACGTTACGCTGGCTCGACCCCGGTGCGAAGACCGGCATCTTCCCCCGAGAAATCACGAAGCGGTTGATGGCGGGGCTCGCCGGTGCCATCCCAGAGGAGAGTGCTCGACTTCACCACATTCTGACCGAGATGGTTTTTGCGGTCGCTACTGAGGAGATCACTGGCATGATGACGCGTCGGTCGCTCTATTGCTCTAAAGATGCTACGAGCAGTTTCGCCGTAGTTCGCTTCAACAGTTCGGACGGCAACGTTTGGCAAAAGAGGAGTGAGCACTCATTCAACGAACGCGGGACGTGCACTGAGTGCAAGGGCACTCGCGAAGAGCTGGAAATCGACGGTAGGGACAACAAGGCTTACGGCTTCATACACGCGGATGGCCAGCGCAAGATCGAAGAGGAGATGAACATGAAGTTCGACGTCATCGTAGGGAACCCGCCGTACCAAATGTCAGGCGGTGGGGGAGGAACGAACGATACACCCCTCTACAACGTCTTTGTCGAAGAGGCCATCAAGTTGAACCCTCGCCACATCTGCATGATTGTCCCGTCACGATGGATGGCTGGAGGCCGCGGCCTCGATGACTTCCGAGCCGCGATGCTGAAGGATAAGCGGGTGCGTGTTTTGGTTGACTATCCGAATGCTGGTGACCTGTTTCCTGGTGTAGAGATTCAAAGCGGGGTTTGCTACTTCCTGTGGGACGCCGACAACCCTGGCCCATGTTCTGTCACCCTCGTCAGGGGGGAAGAACGCATTGGTCCCTCAGAAAGGCAACTTGACGAGTTCGACATTTTCGTTCGTGATGTCCGTGCGTTGGGGATCCTTCGAAAGGTGCTCAAGGTGGAACGCTCAGGTGTTGCAGACCTCGTATCGGGTGATACCCCATTCGGACTTCCGTCTAACTTTAAGGGGTATCGCAAGGGAGAGAGGAAGCCCGGCGACGTCAAGCTCCACCTGATTGAGAATCAGAAGAGAATCGAGAAGTGGATGCCGATGGAAGGCATCACGAAGAACCCCAGGCTTATTGGCAAGTGGAAGGTACTCGTTCCTAAGGCGTATAACGGGGGGACCGGTTTACCCCACCGAATCATTGGGCCATCGTTCGTCGTTGGACCGAATAATGTCTGCACCCAGAGTTACCTAGTGGTGGGCCCCTTTGACACGAAGGATGAAGCAGAGAGTTTCCAGTCGTACATCAATACACGTTTCGCTCGCTTCCTGCTGTCGTTGCGGAAGATCAGTCAAGATGCGATGAAGAGTACCTATGGCTGGGTCCCGCAGCAGAAGTGGGACCGTACTTGGACGGATGAGATTCTCTCCAAGATGTATGACATCACGAAGGATGAACTGGCCTACATTGAGGCGATGGTGAAGGAGATCACCGCATGACCGTCTCGCTGGCCGGTGGTGTTAGGCACCCGAAGATCTACGCCTACACCATCGATCAGTTCTCTTCGACTCCGTGGGCTGGCAAGCGCCAGGGCGCTGGTCTCATCAAGGTTGGTGACACCCAGCGCGACGTGCGCGTGCGTATCCGCGAGCAGTTGGCCGCGATCAAGATGCCCGTCGAGACGGTGCCTGAGATACTGCTCGTCGAGGCCGCTATCACTAACGATGGTCGAGTGTTCCGTGACCATGAGGTACACGCCGCGCTGAAGAAAGCCGGCTACCACAACATCGCCGGTGAGTGGTTCGAATGCTCGAAAGATGAAGTCGCCGCGGCGATCCAGGCGTTGCGCGAAGGTAAGGACCTTCCGTCAGCACGGCCCATGGCGAACTTCGCTATGCGTCCCGAGCAGCTTCGTGCGGTCGAGGAGACCGCTGCCTACTTCCGCAGCCAGGCGAAGGGCAAGAAGGGCAAGGCCCCCGACTACCTCTGGAACGCTAAGATGCGTTTCGGCAAGACCTTCGCGACCTACCAGCTCGCCAAGGAGATGGGTTGGACCCGAGTACTGGTTCTGACCTACAAGCCCGCCGTCGAGCAGGCCTGGCGTGATGACCTAGCCCACAGGGACTTCGCCGGTTGGCGCTTCCACACCAAGGACGACGACCGCGCCGACTTCACGGACCCGAGCCCGCTGATCTGGTTTGCCTCCTTCCAAGACGTGCTTGGCAAGGGCGACGACGGCGCCGCGAAAGAGAAGAACAAGGCGCTGTACGGGGTCGAGTGGGATGCCGTCGTCGTTGACGAGTACCACTTCGGCGCCTGGCGTGATGCGGCGCGCTCGATCTACGTCGGCGAGGTGGACGACGTCACCGGTGAGAAGACCGAAGGTGACAAGTCCGAAGCAAAATTCGCGGACACCCCGGACCTCGATGACGGCTTCGTCGAAGGAATCGAAGAGGCACTGACCAAGTCGCTGAATGTCGAACACTACCTCTATCTTTCCGGCACCCCCTTTCGTGCGCTCACCGAGGGTGAGTTCCTCGAGGACCAGGTCTACAACTGGACCTACTCAGACGAACAGCGCGCCAAGAAAGCGTGGAACGACGGACCCAACCCGTACGCCTCCTTGCCCCGAATGCACTTGCTCGCCTACGAGATGCCCGAGACCCTCAAGGAGGTCGCCCTCAACAACCTCTCAGAGTTCTCGCTGACTGAGTTCTTCCGCACCAAGAAGGGCGACGACGCAAAGCCAGCGTTCATCCACGAGAACGAAGTCCAGAAGTGGCTGGACCTACTGCGCGGCCAGGACCTGTCGGACCTGTGGGCCGCGGTGTCCGCCAACAACCGTCCGCCCATGCCCTTCGCGGACGTGAACTTGCTGACGGCGTTGCAGCACACCGTGTGGTACCTGCCAGGCGTCGACGCGTGTCTGGCGATGCGTGACCTGCTGAGACGCTCGCACAACAAGTTCTTTCTCGACTATCACATCGTCGTGGCCGCCGGCAACGAGGTCGGCATGGGTCAAGAGGCGCTCGGACCAGTCGAAGACGCCATCACCAACGTGCCCCAGGACACCAAGAGCATCACCCTGTCGTGCGGCAAGCTCATGACCGGGGTTACGGTGCCGGCCTGGGCGGGCATCTTCATGCTGCGCGAGCTCAAGTCCCCGGAGACCTACTTCCAGGCGGCGTTCCGCGTACAGAGTCCCTGGTCCTACAAGCAGGTGAACACAATTGTGGGCGGTGAGGACGAGGTGGTGGTCAAGGAATACTGCTACGTGCTGGACTTCTCCCCGAACCGCGCCCTGCGATTGATTGTCGAGTACGCGACCAAGCTTCGTCCCACTACGGCCGCCGGCGCTGACGACGAGGCCGCGCTGGCCGAGTTTATGGAGTTCTTACCGGTACTCGCGTTCGACGGATCCACGATGAGCATGGTAAGCGCAGGTGACGTCATCGACTATCTGACTAAAGGCATCAGTTCATCGATGCTGGCCCGCCGCTGGAATTCACCGGAGCTCATCACACTGGACCTCAAGGCCATGGAAGCCATCTTGGCTGATGACAAGTTGGTCGAGAGCCTCGAGCAGATCGAGATGTTCCGCAACATCTCTGACGACCTCAGCGCGCTTATCTCATCGAACAAAGAGTTGCGCCCCAAGAAGCTTGCCAAGGAAAAGCTCACCCCGGGAGAGAAGAAGACTGAGGATGAGGCCAAGAAGAAGCGCGATGGCATCAAGAAAAAGCTCCAACGCTTCCTCACCCGAATCCCGGCCTTCATGTACCTGACCGACGATCGCGAGAAGACCGTGCTGGATATCATTCGACAAGTCGAGCCAGACCTCTTCGAAAAAGTCACGTCGCTCTCACTCAAGGACTTCGAACGTCTCGTAAATGCTGGCGCGTTCAACGCGTCCAAGATGAACGACGCCGTCTGGAAGTTCCGTCAGTTCGAAGATCCGAGTTTGTCGTACACGAAGGTCCCAGAGGTCGAGACTCGTGGCGGATGGAACGTCCGACGCGACGAGCGCTTCGCTGAGCTCATTGAGAAGGCCATCCTGACCCCTGGCGACACGCTCACGAACTCCGACCCAATCAATCCAGTGACCGCGGTTGTCAGCGAGGACTATGGATTGCTCGTCGACGGTGTTCGCCACGAGAGCCCGGGACTCGCCGCCATCGCCGCCAGCGGCCTTGAGGACGTCGATGGGTGGTCCTATTGGATGCTGGTGCGAGACCGCAAGCCTGTGGCGACCCTCCAAGAGCTTCGTTTGAAAGGGGAATGAAAATGGGCGGACACATCTCGAAATTCATGCGATACCTGGGCGTGGTCCATGGCTGAAGAGCTGGTACCCGACCCCGCTCGAAGACAGGAGATTCGAGATGAACTCGAACGCCTAGAGGAGAGTGCGATGTTCAGTTCGCAGGCTCAGTTTGAGCAGGCGAAACATTGGCGGAGGGTCAACTACTTCCTGGGCATCCCCGCTACTGCACTTGCAGCCGCTGCAGGAGGTGCTGAACTCGCGACAGCTACCAATCACTTTGTAGCGGGAATCATGGCACTTCTCGCGGCGGGGCTCGGTGCAGTACTCACAACTGTCAATGCCTCACATCACATGAATCAAGCGACGTCGGCAGCCAATGCGTATCTTGAGATTCAAACTGCGTCACGGCAGTACCGTCTTATCGATTTACCCAGTGCAGATGTAGCCGATGCCCGGCAGCAGCTTGCCGAGCTGACGTCTCGAAGAGATGAGCAGAACAAGACCGCTGAACCACCAGGCCCGCGCGCGGTGAAGAAAGCCAGGGCGAACATCACAAGTGGTGGACAGTCATACGAAGTCGACAATCGGAGGGTCATCTGATGGCAAGAACGGTAGCGCAGGCACTAGAGAAGTTCCTCGAGGATCTTGTCCCTCTTCCGTCTCAGCGCGATGCTGCGGCACAGCACAGGGCGAGTGTCGAGACATCGCTTAAGAATGGACTCAGCGTGAGTCGATTCCGCGACATTGGCTCCTTCGGGCATGGAACTGGGATACGAGGGCACCATGATGTCGATCTTTTGGTGAGCATCAGCAACGACAGCAAGCCAGCTACGTCAGCTACGACGCTTGAGCAAGTAAAGAAGGTACTGTCAGCGAGTTTCCCTAGCACAACGGTGCGGGTGAGTCGGCCATCTGTTGTGGTCGAGTTCAACGGAGGGGCTGAAAAGTGGGAGGTCACGCCTGGGTTTATCAAGAGCGCTAAAGATGCACCGGTCCTTTACGACATACCAGGAGTTGGCGCAGGGAATTGGATGGAGTCGGCACCGCTCGAACACTTGGCATATGGGAACGAAGTGAACGGGATGACAGAAATCGCCGGTGGTGCCAAGAAGCTAGCCCGTCTAGTGAAGGCTTGGAAGTACTACAACAACGTTCCCATATCCTCCTTCTATCTCGAGATGCGCTCGGCGAAGTACCTGTCAACGGAGAAGTTCTTTGAGCCCCTCGAAGACATTTGTCGCTTGCTGGAGCAACTCGTGAAGTTGGAGCTCGCTGACATGAATGATCCCAAAGGCATCGCGAGCAGATTCGCCGCTTGCTCGTCTGTGCCGAATCACGATGACGCGTTGTCCAAGGCGAAGACCGGTGCCAGTCGTGCACGAAAAGCCCTCGACGCCAAGAAGGCTGGTAACGAAGTTCTGGCATTCCAGTACCTTGACTTGTTGTTCAATGGGAAGTTTCCGGCACGATGAGGGTCTCTCGGGACCACATGGAATCGGCTGGTTGGGGAGACAGATGCGAGTTGAATGGCACCAGGGTCTGCCCAGCTGGCCGAGCCTCAATCTGGAGACGACATGATGTTTGAGGGACACATGATTTCACGGGAGACACCCCCCAACTCCCAAGGACTAGCTAAACGCTCAATTGATCCTTCAGTGGTGGCGCATCGTTACTTCATTCGGTGGCGACGATGCGCTACTACTGAACCTCGAGTGTGACTCTAAGACCCTGGCGTCGAGCGGCGAGCTGGATGGGCTGTGGGATTCGATCATCGTGCCGCCCACCGTCAAGAACGAACTGCCCTATCACGCTGCGCTGAGCCTGGCGGTGCGGCCAATACTGCCATTCGCTGTCACTGATTCGGCCTGGGAATTGTAGAGACTTCTCCATTAAAACCAGGCCGAATCAAGAAATCGCGATTCAAAAATGGTGAACAGGCCAGTTTTTGCAAATTACACCGTGAGCGGCGCTACGAATTGAGCAGAAGTCGACACACGGACGGCTCAACCATCAGTCGAGTGTTCATGACATCTGACTTGCGCACAAACTGAGTAATCACATGGTCAGCAGGATCCGACTTTGATCATTGACTTTACGGTGACGTACTTCGCGTCATTCTTCGAGACCACAATGTCCATGTATCCTTCATAGTTGTCGCCCGGCGAGATTGAGTGCGTCCCGGCTAAGGCGTCAAAGCCCCCGTTGCCGATTGGATCTGAATTGAGTTGAGTCCCAACGAGTGGTGTAAGAGTTTGTAAACTTCGACGTTCGTCGTGCCAATCTCTTCGTCGTGAACTCTAGGCCGCGGGTCGATACCGATGACGTGATGTCCATTAGCGGCGAGTAGGCGCGCCAGAGTTCCCGTTTCGCAACCGAGGTCGATCACGCATGCTGCTTTGAGCCGCGTAGCGAGATCAGCATAGAACTTGTAGTCATTGTCAGCGGGGTTCAGCTCGTCGTAAGCCGCCGGGAAATCAAAAGTCATGAGCAACACTCAACCAGTCGTTCGCATCCTGCACCACTCAATTGTCTTGGGACAAAACTTCAGAACTGGCTCCCTTGTGCGAAGAGGACTGTGAGTGGTCCATGGATTCATTTTGGAGGGATCTCCCCCGCGACTCGTGATGAGCGGTATCGAAGATGACTTCACAGTGAATGAGCGCCTCGTGGTTGAGAGTCGGTGAACAAGGTTCGCTACGGGCGAGGAGTTCGACCTACGGGTAGATGCTGCCGCGACGGTGCGCCTGTGAGTCGACCCAGCCTCGAGACGGAAAGTTCTTCGAATCGCGTACCGTCGTACCCGGCCGCGACAATCATTCAGTCGGGTGCCGTCCGCGCTGCGATAGCGGGTAGCGCCATCGGGTTTTCTACGTGGCCCGCCTCCTCGGCGTCCTTCGGAATTGATGAGGGGAGGAAGGATTGGAACCGGTCGTTAGAATGGGTTGAGATGGACGAGCAGCCCTTCATCGAGCGGCAATTGGTGCGTCTTCACGTGGACTGGGCGCCGACCCGTGAACCCGCGTCACCCCTTCGTACTCTGCTCGTGTTTCTCGTCTCGCTCGGTGGCGCACTCGCGGCCAACGCGGCCCTCGTGAAAATCGCGACGACCGCGACGCCCTCACTACGGAGTTACCCACATTTTCGCTTCGTCGACTACGGCTCACTCACGGCACTGGGAATCGTGGGCGCCTGCGCGGCGTGGTACGTGGTGAGTCGAATCTCCTCGGCCCCGCGATGGTTCTTCTTCCGACTCGCGCTGGGAGTCACGGCTCTCTTCTTTCTCCCCGACGTCTGGTTACTCGCCGGGGGTCAACCGGTGCGCGGAGTACTCACTCTGGCGGGCATGCACGTGGTCATGGCGCTGTGGACCTACAACCTCCTGGTGCGGGGCGCCCCCCCAGGTGCGGACCCGGTCGCCGTCGCCGAAGTGACCACCACGACCCGCGGGGAGATTTCTCAGACCGGCGAGACGAACGAACCCGGGGAGAACCTGCGGCCCCGTTACGGGGCGCAGTTCGGGCGTCCCACGTGGCTCGCGATGATGGTCGGCGTCGCCCTCGAATTTGTCGCGGGGTTGGTGGAGTTAGTCTCCGTACCGTTTGATCGGCCGAACGGCTACCTGCCGAGTTCGGCCTTGGCGATCTCACTGGTGCACGCACTCGTCGGAGGACTCCTCGGTATCGGGGCGACCGCGATGGTGCTACTCGTTACTCGAGATGATCGAATGGCTCGGATGGGGGCGAGAGGTGGGTTTATCGGAGTGGTGCTGGGGGGGATTGGCGGCACCGCGTGCTACTACCACTCGCTGCGTCTGCCCGGTATCGGGCTGATGTTCGTCGGAGCATCGGTCGCCTTCTTCTCCTATTTGATCCCACTTCTCGGGAACTCGTTGCGCGAGCCGGACCTGAAGAGGCCCCGAGAGGCCGATCTGACCACGGGCGAGTGACCGGCGTTACGTTCGCGGAGCGCGACGAAGAGAGACTCTCTCCACCGTTTTGACCGGTGAGCCGGCGGACGAGTGGTGTGTCACCGGGTGACCAGACTCGGTGACGAGCGGACGACAACAACGGTCCCGCGTACGGAGGGACTCTGACCGTCGCGCACCCGGCTCTCTTCTCGTCGCGCGGTGACAGTCGGGACGATCATCTCGACGAGTGCGACCAGCCACTGAGCCGACTCCTCGCCGTGGGGGAGAGAGGTCTCGTCACCGGGTTCAGGGGTGGCGTGGTCGTGGGGATAGGTGACTCGAGATCGGAACCCTCACCTTCGAGCGTCGCGCGTTGGTGGGGTCGACGACGACGTCGTTAGGCCGAGGTTCTGACCTCGGCGTAGGTCGTCCAGCGTCCGGCGTCAAAATCGTAGAGTTTGCACGCTCGGGTGTTGGCGACGAAGTCGCGCCAGCGCAACTTCTTGTCGATGACGGTCCCGGGAAAGGCCGCCTCGATCGCGGCGGCGGCCTCTTCGAGGTGGTACATCGGTACTCTCATGTCGACGTGGTGCGGGACGTGGACCATGATCCAGTGCAGCAAGAAGTTGGCACCCTTGGGGGCGCGAAGAACCGTCGTACCCTCCACCTGGGCCTTGAACTTCGTCCACTCGGCCCGGCGCCACCAACGAATATCGGGGGCGACGTGGTGAACGTGGACGGCCCAGCCGATGATCCAGGAGAATCCAATGAAGGGAAGGACGAGAACCCTCGCCACCAGCCAGAGCGCTCCGAGCACGCTGGCGCCCCGCCAGAGATCGACCCCGGCGAGAATTCCGGCGCTGAGGACGACGAAGCCGATAACGATGAGGCGGTCCCGATTGATGGCGCGCGCCCAGCGCGCGGGGAAGCGCGCGAAAATCATCTTCGCTCCCCAGACCCGGTGGAGGTAGTAGAGGCCGGTACCGGCCCAGGACCACTCGAGGTGGTGCAGTACGCGTCCCCATGTAGAGAGCGCCCGGTACTGCTCGGGGGTGAGGGGGTGCCAGACGAAGTCGTAGCCCTCGCGCACGGTAAAGGCGTGGTGAATGCGGTTGTGTCCGAGGACCCAGCCCTCGTAGACGTGCAGTGAGGGAAGAAAACTCGCTACTCCGACGAGGCGACTGAGGCGCCGACTCTTAAAGAGTGATCCGTGGGCCGCGTCGTGACCCACGATGAAGAGAGCGGCGATGAGCCAACTGGTCACCACGATGAGGAGGACGTCGAGGTACACGTTTCTGACGACGATGAGCCCGAAGACGGCCGCCGCGTAGAGAACGAGGTCCCGACTGAAGTAGGCGAGACCTCGCCACGTGGGATTGTCGTAGACCGAGTCGGGCAAGACGTCGAGGACGGGCTTGAGTGATCCGGTGTCTCGGTCTGACGCGGCGGTGGATGCCATCAGTGTCTCCGTTTCTGCGTGAGCCAACAGTGACACGCGATGGCCGAAGAATAGAGCCGTTCACGACGAGGGAGAACACCTTCGGCCGGGACTTAAGTCCCTTCCGTCTCGTCTCGACGAGACCCCCAGTCCTTGCTTAAAGTTTCCTATGACCTTCCCCGCGCCCCGTCTCGTCGATCCCTCCTCCGTGCCCGCCCTCAGGTGGGGAGTTATCGGTCCGGGGGGCATCGCCTCGGCGTGGGCGTCGACCGTCGTCAAGAACTCCACGCAAAGCATTGTCGCTGCGGCCTCCCAGACCCCGGGACGCGCGGAGGCCTTCGCCCGCCGGTTCGACGTTGCCACCTGGCAGGAGAGTTACGAGGATCTCGTCGCCCGCGACGACGTCGACGCGGTCTACGTGGCGAATCAACCGAACGATCACG
>JABEUS010000036.1 GCA_013044285.1 Acidimicrobiaceae bacterium | reverse complement strand
ACCTGACGCGTCTCCTCGCCTCCTCCACCATTGACGTCATGAGCCTCGCCGTCGCTCTCGTCTCACTCGGTGCCCTCACGGTGCGGACCTCTCCCCCCCTCGCCTCGGGACTCCTGGTCGCCGCGCTCAGCCTCGTGGGGGCGCACGCTCTTTACAAACCGCTGCTCTTTCTCGGGGCCGGTAGCCTCGAGCGAGCCAGCGGGACCCGGGACCTCGATCTCCTCGGGGGACTGTTGCGACGAATGCCCCTCACCTCGAGCGCGATGATCGTCGGAGCCGCAGCCGCGGTCGGCGTGCCCCTGACCGCGGGATTCGCCGCCGAGTGGCTCTCCCTCCAGAGTCTCTTCAGTGCGCTCATCGAGCGGAGAACGACGACGACGCTGCTCGCGAGTCTCGTTCTCGTCGCCCTCGCCCTGGCGGCGGGGCTCGTCACCCTCGCGATGGGCAAGTTGGTGGGAATTGGCCTCCTCTCTCGTCCGCGCAGTCCCCAGGCGGCGACGGCCACGGAGGGTCGCGGGCTCGCCACCGGCGTGCTGGTCTCGCTCGCCGCGAGTGTCCTCGGGCTCGGAATCTGGACGGGGTGGATCGCCGCTCCGGCCCGGGTCACGTGTGAGGTCGTGCGCTGCGCGTCGGGGCCCGTCACGAGGTCCCTGAGTGTCGAAAGCCTGGGGGCGCACGCGAGCACCCGCCCGTTCGTTCTCGCGATCGCTCTTCTCGTCGCGCTCGTGGTCGTCCTACTCACTCGGCGCCTGGCTCGCGCGGGCGTTCGCGAAACGATCGCCTGGGCCTGCGGTCGAGCGTCACTCAGCTCTCGGATGCAGTACACGGCGACCTCCTTCGCCGAGCCGGTCGAGCGAGTCTTCGTCGACGTCGTTCAGCCCCGAGCGGACCTCGACATCGTGGGTGAGGAGACTCGCCGAGAACAACAGGTCGCGCGGGGCTACCGGCGCGAGAGCGACGACGTCGTGGAGCGACTGCTCTACCAACCCGTGATCGAGGTCGCGCACCGGCTGGGACGCCGGGCCCGAGTGCTCGCGAGTGGGGGAGTGAACCTCTACGCGGGCTACGGGTTCGTGGCTCTGCTGATTCTGCTCGTGGTGGTGAGTCGATGAACCTCGTTAGCGCCCTCGTCCAGGCCATACTCGTGGCCTTCGGGGGACTTCTCCTCGTGGGCTACCTCGCGAAGATTCGCGCCCGGGCCGAGGGGCGCCGGGGGGCGCCGGTGACCCAACCGCTCCGCGAGGTTCTGAAGTGGTGGGGCCGAGAGAGTGTGCGCTCGCCGGAGGCGAGTGTGTTGAGTGCGATCGCTCCGACTCTCCTGCTCGCGCTCTCACTCGTGAGTGCGGCGCTGGTGCCCCTGGTGCGGGTGCCGACGTCGTCGGGTTACTCCCTCGACCTCGTGAGCGTGGCTCTCCTGTGGATCACGGGTTCTCTCCTCCTCGCTCTCTTCGCGATGGATGCGGGGACGGCCTTTGGGGGGATGGGGGCCAGTCGGGCCCTCACCCTCGCGGCCCTCGCGGAGCCGGCCCTCCTCGTCGCTCTCGGGGGGTTAGCGGTGGTGGCCGGTTCGAGTGATCTCTCTCGGGTCGTCGTCGGCGAACTCCGTCACCCGGCGTGGGTCATCAGTCCCTCCCACCTTCTCATTGCCGTGGCTCTGCTCGTGGTCGTCGTCACCGAGACCGGTCGAATGCCGGTCGACAACCCTTCGACCCACCTCGAACTCACCATGATTCACGAGGCCATGGTCCTCGAGACCGGCGGTCAGGACTACGCCCTCGTCTCCTTGGCCGAGGCGACGCGACTCGGTTTTTTGTTCAGCCTGGTCACGACGGTGTTGTTCCCGTGGGGGGTGGCGCAGGGTGGGGGGCTCGTCGCCCTCACCGGAGGTCTACTCACCCTCGTCGTGAAGGTGGGCGTCGTCGCGACGGTGGTGGGTCTCTTCGAGGTGGCCAGCGCCAAGATTCGTCTCTTTCGGGTACCCGAACTCTTGGCCGGGGGCGTCGTGAGCGCGAGCCTCGGGGTACTCGTCGCGGTGGTGTCGAGGTGAGTGTGTCGGTGAGTGCCTTCGGCGCCGCCCTCGTCGTGGCGCTCGCCCTCGTGGCGCTCTGGCGCCGAGAGGTGTCAGCTCTGGTGACGATACTCTCGCTCCAAGGTCTCGCCCTCGGGGTCGTGGCGTGGTCCCTCGCCCTCACTAAACGGGACCTCACGCTCGTCGAGGCCGGGTCCCTCGTCGTTCTCGTGAAGGCCATCCTCGTACCGTTCGCTCTCTCCCGGGTGCTGCGCCGGGTGGCGAGAGAACGCGAGGGAGCCCCCGTGATCAACGTGCCGAGTTCCCTCGTCGTGGGAGCGCTCCTCGTGGCCGCCGCGGTGGTGGTGACGAGGGGTATGGTCCACCTCGATCCCAGTCCACTAGTGGCGCTCGCGCCTTACGGGGTCGCGACCAGCCTTATTGGCTACTTCGTGGTCGTCACCCGACGGCGGGCGGTCTCCCAAATCGTCGGCCTCGTCATGGTCGATAACGGCATCGCCCTCACGACCTTCGTCTTGACCGCCGGAGTTCCTATGGTCCTCGAACTCGGCGGGGCGCTCGACGTTCTCCTCGTGGTCGTCGTCCTTCAGGGGGTGCGCAGCGCTCTCGGACCCGCGGCCCTCGATCTCTCCCAGTTGCGGGAGTTGCACGAATGATTGTGTGGCTCCTCCTACTCTCACCCCTCGTGGCGGGACTCGTGTCGTGGGCGACACCCGTGCGGCGGGTGACGGTTCTGCTCGCCGCACTCTCGCCGCTGCTCATCCTCATCGTCGGCGTGGACCTCGCCCTCCGTACTCACTCGAGCGTGGTGCGCGCACCGGGACTCGTGCGCGTGGACGCACTGGGGGCTCTCATGGTGGTCTTGATCGGAACGGTCGGGCTCATTGCGGGGCTGCGCTGTGCTGACGTGCTCGACCGGTCGACGGAACGCAATGGACGCGTCTACGCCGGACTCGTTCAGATTTTTCTCGCCGCGATGCTCGGCGCGGTCACCACCGCGAATCTCGGCGTGGTCTGGTTGATGATCGAGATGACGACCATCGCCACGAGCTTTCTCGTCGCCCACCAGCGCAACGCCCGGGCTCTCGAGGCGTCGTGGAAGTACGTCGTGCTCTGTTCTCTCGGAATCGCGGTGGCCCTGCTCGGTCTGGTCGTGATCTACTTCGCTTCGGCGCACGCCGTGCCCGGCGCCGCTCCCACGCTCGACGTCGAGAAGTTGATTCTCCTCGGGCACCACCTGAACGCCCCCGTCCTACGAGTGGGGGTGGCCCTCGCCCTCGCCGGCTTCGCCACGAAGGTCGGACTCGCCCCCTTCCACTCCTGGCTACCCGACGCCCACTCCCAAGCCCCGGCGCCGGTCTCTGGTCTCATGTCGGGCGTGCTGCTCTCGGTCGCTCTCTACGCCCTGGTGCGAGTGAAGTCGGTCGCCGACGCGGCACTCGGCCCACTCTTCGCCCGTGATCTCCTTGTGACGTTGGCTCTCGGATCTCTCCTGGTGGCGGCGGTGATGATTCTCGCCACCCGTGATCTCAAGAGACTTCTCGCGTACTCCAGTATCGAACACCTCGGGCTCGCCACCCTGGCGCTCGCGGCCGGCTCGACCCTGGCGCTCGCGGCGGCCTTCTTCCACATACTCGGGCACGGACTGGTGAAGTCGTCGGTGTTCTTGAGCGCCGGTGAGGTGAGCGACGCTGAGGGTACGACTCGCCTGGAGAACATCACCGGACTCCTTCAGCGACAGCCCGCTCTCGGGCTTCGCCTCGGAGTGGGACTCCTCGCCCTGGTGGGGCTACCCCCCTTCTCCCTCTTCTTGAGTGAGGTACTCATGACTCGGGCGGAGTTCGCGGCGGGCCTAGTGGTTCCGGCTGTTCTCCAGGTCCTCCTCGTGGTCGGGATCGGCGTGGCGACGCTCAGTGCCGTCTGGCCGATGTTCTTCGGAGAGGGTGAGCGAATCAGCTCTTCCGCGACTCGACACATTGGGGTTCCCGGGTCGGCCCTCGTCGTGAGTGTGCTCCTCGGAGTGGTGGGATCTCCCGTCGGGAGTTTCGTCGAACACGCGGCGCGCGCGGTGGGGCGATGAGAACCCTCATCGACGTCGATCCCGGTGAGATACGGGCTCGGGTCGCGCACTACGTAGATGATGGGTGGCGGCTCGCTCACCTGGTGGGTCGGGACCTCGAGTTCGCGACGGAGTTGATCTACGTCTTTCTACGTCACCACGACGGACGTCACGAGTGTCGAGTGCGACTGTCGGGCCCGTCTCCGAGTATTCCCTCGATCGCCGAGTTGTCCTTTTCCGGTGGACGACTGGAACGCTTGGTGCGCGACCAACTCGGAGTGGAGTTTCTCCAACACCCCGAACCCCGGGCGCTCCTGCGCCACGGGCACTGGCCCAAGGACGTCTTTCCACTGCGCGCGGGACCACTGCGCCTCGAGGTCAGCGACGACGCCGAGCCCTATCCGTTTCTCACCGTGCCCGGCCCCGGGGTCTACGAGATACCGGTCGGACCGGTGCACGCCGGATTAATCGAACCGGGACACTTTCGCTTCTCCGTCGTGGGGGAGACGATTCTGCACATGTCGGCGCGCCTGTGGTTCGTGCACCGGGGGCTCGAAAGGTTGGCCGCGGGCCGCTCGACGGAGGAGGTGCTTCGCCTCGCCGAGGTGGTGAGCGGGGACTCGGCCGTCGCCCACTCCCTCGCCTACCTCCTCGCGTTAGAGGACGCGACGGGGGTCACGGTCTCGCCCGAGGTGACAGCGCGCCGCCAGGGCCTCCTCGAGCTAGAGCGCGTGACCCATCACGTGGCCGACCTCGGCGCCCTGGCGAACGACGTGGGCTACTCGGTGGCCCACGCGAGGGCGATGAGACTCGTGGAGTCGCTCCAGCGACTGGCCCAGGAGATCACCGGGCACCGACTCCTACGCGGGGCTCTCAGTGTCGGGGGAGCGCAGTGGAATTACGAACCTCCAGCGAGTCTCTTCCCGAGCCTCTCCGGGGAGGTCTCCAGTCTCGCCGAGTGGATTCTTCGCCACCCCGTCGTTCGTGATCGCTTCGAGCTGACCGCGATGTTGAGTCACGAGGACGCCGCTCGAGTGGGGGTCCTCGGACCGGTGGCGCGCGCCTCGGGACTGAAGACTGACGCTCGAGTCGAACACCCCCTCGGTCTCGAGATGCCCCTTCGCACCCAAGAGACGGGAGACGTACGAGCCCGATTTGATCAACGGGTGAAGGAGGCCCTCGACTCTCTCGACGTGCTCTCTCGTCTCGTCGCCGGCGAGCGACCGCAGGCCCGGGGGAGTGACGGAGCAGCGACCGGTGAGGGGCTCGGAGTCGTCGAAGGCTGGCGGGGTGCGGTGGTGCACCGAGTGGCCCTGCACGAGGGCCGGGTCAGTCGCTGGGCCCCGATCGATCCTTCATTTTTTAACTGGCCGGCGCTCGCCGTCTCGCTCGCCGACACCATCGTGCCGGACTTTCCCCTCGTGAACAAGAGCTTCAATCTCTCCTACGCGGGTAACGACCTCTAGTTCCCTCCCGTCACGGGAAGTGCTTCCACTCCTGGTCACTGCGGTTGAGTGCCATACAGGAACTGATTCTTAAGAGTTTTCTCAGAAACTCGGTTGACGTAGCGGCTAGCCAATGAGAGTCTAAGCCGGCGCCACGGACGAGGCATCCGTGAACTTCGACACCAAAGGGCTCGGACGAAGAGTTCGCGAAGTGCCCGCCGGTTGGGGTAGCTCAGCCGAGAAAGACAGTCACTGTGACAGGGGGTGGCTAGAAAGACCTGGTCTCTGGGAAGAGACGGGCGGGACCCGATCAGGAACTCGAAAGAGCGAACGAACGAGTCCCGAACCGGGGGTGGAGGAGTACGCCCCGGCGCAGTGAAGGGGTGCGATGAACCACGGGCGTTACTTGGTCGCCTAACCCGTGGGGAGCGAGTGGCGAAACCGACTCCTGCAGTAGAGAGATTCATCCCTCAAACTAAGGAGAGAAGTTATGAAGCGTCATCTAGTAGCGAAGTTGGTAGGAGCCACGGTGCTCCTCGGAGCCCTCGGTGGGGGAGTAGCGTCGGCGTTCACCGCGTCCAACTCCGTCAGTGCCAGCTACGCCGGTGAAGGGGTTGGTTCGGTGTCGGGGTACGTCGTGAGCAACGTGCACTACACACTGGCCCAGAGCCTCACGCCGGTCATGGGCAACGACGCCAACGTGGGTGGAGTCACCTTCACCCTCAACCACGCCGCGTCGCAGGCGGGCTACGCCCTCTACGACGACATGGGTAGCGCCATCGGAGGCGGCACCTGCGTGAACACCGCGGGTACGTGGAACTGGGTCTGCACGGCCAATACCAACGGGTTCGCGCCGGTGAAGGACGTCGCCAACCTGGACGTGACGGCGGTCAACTGATCCGTGGTCCCGGTGTGGGGGAGAACCCCCACACCGGGACGAGGCATCGACTATGGCGAAGAGACGATCACGCGCGGGACGCTTGCGGTGGGTCATGGGACCGGTGATTCTGGTTCTGTTCCTCGTCGGATGGGTGAACTTTGGACCGGTTTCTCTCGGGGGGAGTTCGGTCTACCTCGTGACGTCGGGCATCAGTATGGAGCCGCGATTTCACTCCGGTGACCTCGCCGTTCTCCGCCCGGCGTCGACGTACACGATCGGAGAGATCGTGGGGTATCACTCTCCGCGCATCGGAGTGGTGCTCCACCGAATTATCGGTGAGACGGATGGACGTTTCATCATGAAGGGGGATAACAATGATTTCGTTGATACGTACCACCCGGCACCGTCGGACGTGGTGGGGCGACTCGTGTGGCACGTCCCCAAGGTGGGTGAGCTGGTCTCGACGAGGACGGGTCGAGACGTTAGCCTCGCCGTCGTCGGCCTGTCTATGGTGGGACTAGTGGGAGTGCCAACCGCACGAGATCGACGGCGGAACCGGGACCGACGCCGTCGCGAGACGAGGGGTGACGGCGGATCTCCGTGGCGTCGACCCCTGAACACGGACGCGTCGTGGGGGGTCCTCGGAGTACCGGGACAAGCAATGGCCGCGGTACTGATCGTGCTAGCCCTCCTCGCCCTGGTCGTCGGCGCGGACGGATTCACCCACACCCGTACCAGTCGAGTGGCGACCTCGACCCCCTACCAACAACAGGGGGTCTGGAGTTACTCGGCCCCGGCGAGCGGCACGGTGTACCCGGGTCACGTCGCGACGACGGGCGATCCTCTCTACGAGTCGGTGGCCCCCATTGTCGCCGTACGATTCGCCTACAGTCTCACCTCCGCGGTACCGACGTCGCTCCACGGTTCGGCGAGCCTGGTGGGAATACTCTCCGCATCTGACGGTTGGTCTCACGTCTTTATTCTCGGGCCAGTAACACCCGCCAGTGGGTCGACGCTCACGGCGCGCGGTACCGTGAACCTCCTGCAGATCAATCAGTACTTGGCGGGCATCGCGGCCCAAACACACCTGGGTATCGGATCGGCACTCACCTACACGTTGGCGATTACCCCTCGTCTGACGGTCAATGGAGAAGTGGGGTTACAGCGGGTGACGCTGGCGCCTTTCTCTGCGCCTCTGTCGTTCAATCTTTTCCCCACCGAGGCGGAGTTGGTGGTGAACACCCCGACGTCCTCCCTCACGACCGTCACCCACCCGAGTCTCAGTGGGGTGTTGACGGGTTCGACGACGGTGCCCACTCGGCTCACTTTCGCGGGCCTTCACGTGGGAGTGACGAGAGTACGAACCGTGGTGGTGTGGAGCCTCGGTGTGATTCTCCTGTTACTGATTATTCTCGGGCTTGCGGTCCGTCGAGCCCGACGGGCGCCCGAGTACGCGCAGATTGTGTCGCGCTACGGGGACGTTCTCGTCAACGTGAGGACTCCCGACGACTGGGGGGACGTTCCCGCGACGGAGATGAACTCGATTGACGACCTCATACGAGTGGCTGAGTTCCAAGGTCGTCTCGTGATGCACAGTGAAGACGACGAGGGCCACGTCTTCTTCGTGCGCGACCTCGCTCAGACCTACCGGTATCGCCCGGCGTCCGATCGGCGAGGTCCCGACGCGGTGGGCTCGCGAGCACCCGCGAGTGAATCGAACCGGGGTGAGTCGTCCGTGGCTCCGCGCGTGGCGGAGGGTTCGACGTGAGACGGGTGTTGACTGGTGTGGCGCTTCTGGTTCTCGGCGCCGTTGGGGCGGGGATTACCACTATTAACACCGCGAGTAACGTCGTGCCCCCGACCTACGCCGGTGTCACGCAGATTCAGGTCACGGCGCCCGGTTGGCACAACCTCATTCAGGAGGACCCCTTCGGGGCGACCGTCTCTTCTCGAGAGAGCGAAGGTTTTGAGGGACATCTCCACGTTCTTGGTGCGCGTGGTGAGCTTCGCTTTGTCACCGAGACCGTGAACTCCGTCGTGGCAGTGAGCGAAGAGGGGGGAGTCTCCTTGCGCCCCCACTCAGTGGCGCCGGGAATCTACTCCGTGACCGGGTACGCCGTGGACTCTCGCGGGGACACCGGTACGTGGGCCTTTACCCTCACCGTCACGGCAGACGGACGTACGTCGCAGGGGTGAGCGCGTAGCACGACGTGAGACCTCCTCACGACACGAACCCCACTCCGCTCGACGAGTCGTCGTGAGTGCAGTCTCGAGCGTCCTCACGAAACGGTGGTGGCGTGTCATTCCGCCAGCCACTGTTCTCTTCGGCGTTGAGTCGAAGAGAGTCGTCGCGTTCTAGGGATGCTGGTGGTTGGACTGAAAGATCTCGACCCAGTCGACACTCGTGGTGACCGGTGACTGGGGGCAGGCGTAACCGAGGGCGCACCAGGTTTGCTGTTGGAGGTGCAGGGACATCGGGACGTCGGGGATAGCGGCCGGATCGGATACTCGTCCCCACGTCACGCCGTCCAGGGTGTAGGTGATGGAGTGGGGTGTCCAGATGACGCCCCATGTATGCCACGCCGTCATCGACACTCGGACCTCACTGTGGAGTTGCTGGTTGGATGATCCGAAGTGAACGGTGGCCATGGAGCGCGAGACGGGACCGTAGGTCTCGGTGAAGTCAATCTCGGGCGGCCAGCCAACGGTGGGCCAGAGGAGCCCGACGAAGGTGGCGCCCGGGCCGCTCAAGCGTGCGCGCACGAAGTAGGCCCCGTAGGTCTGGGTCTCTTGACAGACGCAGAGCCCTCCCGTGACCCACTGGTTGTTAAAGGAAGGGTCGCGCCAGGCGCCGAGGGTGAGGACGCCACCACCGGAGTGAACGTGGGAGGGGGACCACTGGGCTCCCGGATCGCTCCCAGGTTGACCCGCGAACGTCGACCACGCTCTCGAGAGTCCCGATCCGTTGAAGTCGTCCACGAAGACTCGGTGGTAGCCGCGAAGGGCATGCGAGCCGAGAGGGGCTTCGCCCGACGGTTCCGTGCGACTGGTCGGACCGTTCGGTACTCGAGAGATATCGCAACGTTGACCGCCACCGCAGAGGCGGGGCGATGAGGCGTGAGCCACGCCCGGAAAGGTGAACCAGGCCAGTCCTACGACGACCACGGCCCACACACGAGTGAATCGAAAGAGGGTCATAGGGGGAATGGAGAGAACCCCCGGGGCGACAGGGAGAGTCCCCCGGGGGTTCTCGAAGAAAAGTCCTAGTTGTCTGATCCGGAGTTGGAACTACCGCCGCCATCACCGGAGCCGTCTCGGTGAGCGCCACTGGCGCCCAGACTTCCGCCGATGGTGACAGTGGAACCCCCCGTACCGACGCCCGACGTGGTCGAGCCGGTGGAACCTACGCCGAAGGAGGACCCGTCGTCGCCACCCATACCGCCGCCATCACCGGAGCCGTCTCGGTGAGCGCCACTGGCGCCCAGACTTCCGCCGATGGTGATGGTCGTCGGTCCCGAGTGGTGCTTTAGAGTCACCACGGGGTGGGGTCGAGTTTTGTGGAGGAGTACGTGATTGACCTTCTGGTGAGCCACGGTTTTCGCGAATGCCGACGGGGCGACGGCGACTACCCCGGCGACGACGAGCCCGCCGGACGCAACGACTAGTGATCCAGTCCGGACACTTCGTGAGATCAGGCGATTCGACATAGTCACTCCTTGGTGGGCCGTAGCCTCTCTACGACTCGACGACAGGCTCTCAGTCCTCCCTGAAGAGTTTGTCGGGTCCGACTAAGCGCCCGTTAAGAGGTAGCACAACATCCTCACAACACCGAGTGTCACGACCTATCGGGAACATCTCACCCGCCCCTGAGCGAAGGAGATGACTAGGACGTCGCGAAGGCCACCACGGAGCGACTCTGGGCGACGAGGACGTGGCCGTCACCAAAACCCGGGGTGGGGAAGTGGTTGGCCACACCCGAGAGGGTGAAGGAGCTCTCGAGGTGTCCGCTACGTCGATTAAGGGCGACGAGGACGCCGTCGCCGCCAAGTGAGAGGACCTGAGTGCGGGTGTAGACGGGAGAAGAGCCCCCTTGACCACTGGACCAGAGTTCGCGCAGTTCCAACGGGTGCAGGCTCGCCTGAACAGCGACCACGCCACCGAGACAGGGAAAGTAGACAGTGGCTCCGGCGACGGCGACGCCTCCGTCCATGCTGCCCGGACAGGCGTCGAGGTGGGCGAGGTCGCCCCCAATACCGCCGAGGTGAGACTTATTGAGAAGGTAGACGTATCCCGCCTTGCCCGCACCGAGTACGGCTCCGTTACCCAAGAGCGCGACCGAGCTCGAGAGGTCGAGGTCGGCGGCGTTCTGGTCGGTCCAGTCACTCGGGGCGAAGAACTGCTCGAGGCGGAGGGAACTGGAGAGTTCGAGAACGGCGTCACTGCGATCGTAGGGCCGTCCGGACGTTGTGACCGAACCGTTTCCCGACTCCACCCAGATGTTTCCTCGAGGGTCGACCACGGGGCCCGCGGCTCCCATCCAGACGGCACCCTCTCGCTGGTGGGCCGTGGCGTCGATCGTAAAGAAGCGGGGAGCACCTCCGATCTCGGGGACGCTTACGACACGCCCTCGGTAGGGGCCACAGTCCCCGGAGTTTCCCCCAAATCCAAAGACGACCGAACCGTGGTCGAGGGCCAGGGCGGTGCGCTGGAGAAGGGCTCCGGTCTCGACGCCGGGAGGATCGACGGGGGTGGAGACGAGTGGCATACCGTTCAGTGTCGAGAGACCCACCACGACGTGAGTGAATCGAGCCCCCCTGCTCTCGAAGGCGACGGCGAAGAGTTCGTGGCGAGCGGGGTCGATGATCGGAGTGCCGGTGATGCCGACCGTCGGGTAGATGTCACCACAGGGGAGAGACTTCGCCTGGACTGGTGTGCCGAGGTGCGTTCGCCAGAGCACTCGACCCGTGAAGGAGGAGAGCGCGTAGAGCGAGTTGTTCTCCGTGGCGACGTAGACCCGGGAGTCGAAGACGAGTGGTTGTCCGAAAATCTGTCCGTCGAGGGTGGGAGATGTCCACACCGGAGTACGTAGGTGGACGGCGTTCACGGGAATCTCTCCGGCACCGAGGGCACTCCCGTGATACTGAGTCCACTCGAGAGTCGCCCCCGAGGTCGCGGCGAGAGTGGGTGAGGAGGCGAGAAGGGGGGTTGTCAGGATAGTCAGGGTGACCAGAAGTGTTCGCAGAGGAAGACTTGGCCGATGCGCGGACAACGGAGGGACTCCTTGTGGTCGAGGGTAGTCGAGGCGAGGTGGACGCCGGGCGCCACCCTAGTGGTGAACCCTCGTGAGAAGTGCCTTCTCCCCAGAACCGTGGTGACCAACGAGCCTCAGAGATTTCCGGCAACGGCCTTCTCTCCACTCTCGACAACGACGCATCGCGTCTAATTCGTGGCGCTGGCACCTTAGGTGAGCTCGGTTCGTTGCCGGGCGCGTGATACCCGATGGGCGCACTTTGCAGTGAACGACATTGTACTGTCTGACAATATTTTCGGAGTTGTCTGGTTCGGAGTGTGAGGCCAATGAGGTTGGGTTGACCCGTGTTTCATTGTCCTGACGACTGACCTTTCTCTCGGACGTGCAGCTTTTATCCTGGACGACTCGACGCCGGTTGTCCTAGAACACTTTCTCGTAGTTGAACTGTTGAGCCCGACCACTCCCTAGTTTTTCAAACCATCCGACCGTTGTGGTGAGTGAAGGTCCGTGAGATCATTAGAGAACTTGAGCGCGATGGCTGGGTACTGGTACGGCACAGGGGGAGTCATCGTCATTATCACCATCCGACGAAGCCTGGCACCGTGACGGTGTCAGGTGAAATGGGGGACGATCTGCACCGAGAACTCCTCGGTAGCATTATGAGGCAGGCTGGATTAGAACGGAGAAAGCGATGATTGAGTACGCAGTCGTTATTGAGCGCTCTCCGAATAATTATGGTGCGTGGGTTCCAGATCTTGATGGATGTGTCTCGACGGGTAAAACGATCGAGGAAGTCAAGGAGAACATTGCCGAGGCCATTCAAATGCACATCGAGGTAATGCGTGAACACGGCGAAGTTGTCCCGCCCCCAAATGCCAAGGTGGCAGTCGTGCAGGTTGCCTCGTAGGTTCATTTAACTTCTACCAAAGCGCGGTAGACGAATGTCTATCGTTTTTTCCTAGAAAGTTCCGCGAGTATTTCCTTGACTGAAGTCTGAACCAGTTCTGAGCCGTTCGCCGGTGTGGTTTCCGTTGGTGACAGGATTTACCGGTACCTACGGAGTCACACAGCCCTAGTAATCTGACCATCATGAAGACTGTCCGAGAAGAGATCGAGCAGAACCGAGCGAGCATTGACGCTCTGGTGCATAAGCACCGCGGCATCTCCGCGTCGCTTTTCGGGTCGGTCGCGCGGGGCGAAGAAACAGCAAATAGTGATATTGACTTCCTTGTCGAGTTTGAGAAGGGGAGTTCGTTGTTTGACCTTCTGCATTTGCAGGACGACCTTCAAATTCTGTTGGGCCGGAATGTTGATGTTGTCTCCGTCGGCGGACTGAAGAAGAGAGATGATCACATTCGTCTTGAAGCCGTGTCGCTTTGAGCCGGACTGACAACCTTCGCCTTCTTGACATCATCGACGCTTCGAGCGAAGTGGCCGCGATAGGAGCCGACGGTCAAGATGCACATTTGGCCAGCGCTGTGTCCAAGCGAGCCATCGAACGACTACTGGAAATCATTGGCGAAGCCGCCAACCTCCTTTCTGACGAAACAAGGAGTTCATTTCCGGATGTGGAATGGCGTGACATCACCAATTTGAGAATCCTCCTGGCTCACCACTACTTCAGAGTTGATGAGGAGCAGACGTGGGTAATCGCCTCAGTTTCGGTACCCGACCTGGCGAGCAAACTTCAGTCCTAGCGATTCCGACTTTCACATCTTCTGTGACGCGATGGACCAATGT
>JABEUS010000035.1 GCA_013044285.1 Acidimicrobiaceae bacterium | reverse complement strand
GTACTCCTCGCACTCCTGGCCTGGCCCCACGATCGACGGGCTCTCTCCTCCGCTCTCGTCGCGCCACTCTGGGCGAGCGTGTGGGTGCTGAACGCTCTGCTCCAGTTCGTGAGCGTCCACTCCGGGGCGATGTCCCTCTCCGCGATGGCCGCGCAGGCCGAATCGGGAGCACCCGGACTGGTGTCCCGTCTCGATCAGTGGTTCGCCCGCGGAGCGCTTCCCGGGGCCACCTCCGACGTTCTCGCCGGCGTGTTTCTCCTCGTGGGGCTCTGGGGTCTCCTCGGGGGAGTCCCCCGTCGGGCATCGGCCGGACTGGGAGCCTTTCTCGCGCTGGCCTCGTGGGTTCTCTTTCAAGGTGCCGGTGATCTCACTTCGGGGCGGGCCACCGACCCGAACTCGGGACCCCTCTACCTCCTCTTCGCTCTCGCCCTCTGGAGCGTCGCCCGTCAATCCGGTGACGCGACGATGACGATCGATGATCGGCGAGACGGCGCGGACGATCTCCAGACTGAAGAGGCGGTGTCGTTCCTCGCGCGCGCTACCCCGAGGGTGCGCTTGAAGGACCGGGCGGCGAGCACCCTCTCATAATTGGGCGGGTGAGGCGGGGGACGAAGACGGCGAGTCGTCTCGCGTTCCTCTTCGAAGAAGGCTCGAGAGGACGGTGGTGCGTTCGCTGTAGGGGACGTCACTCGCGCACCTCGTGGCGTTTCCAAAACCGACGTTGACGTCGGTCCGGAGTGTCACCACGTATTCGAGGGCGAAGACGGCGGGTTCGGTGGCCGCATCCACTTTGGGGTCCGCGGTTCGTCGCCACCGCCCGGTGTCGAAACGGGCGACGCCCGTCGAGATCTCGTCGAGAACGGTGCGTGTCACGAGGAGTCGAGTGAACCGCTCTCTCAGCGCCAAAGAACCGGGTGATACGAAAAAACCTGGTCAGACTTCGTAACAACGGGCACTTCTCTCGGCGGCGCACTGTCTCCGTCGCGGGAGGCGAGAGGGGAGTATGTTGAGCCCGTGGATCACGTTCGGTCCAAGGATCGCTCCTCTCGCGAGAGGCGCCGTCGCTGGGTGGTACGTCACACCCTGGTTCGAGTGCTCAGCTCGACCGTGCTCAGCGTGATCTCCCTCAGTGGCGTGTCCTCGTCGGTGAGTGCGACCTCTCAGCTTCGTTCCTCGTCGGGCACGTTGAGAGTGGTGAAGAGCGCGTTCAACTTCTGGGACGTGGGATGCCCCGACCAGGGTGCGTGTATCGCCGTCGGACAAGGGGCCCACGGTGGTGGCGTGATCGTCCCGATTAGTCACGGTGTTCCGGGGCCTACCGTGTCCGTACCGGGAACGCTGGGACTGGGTGGTGTCGCCTGTCCCCGCGCGAACTTCTGTCTCGCTACGGGCAACGGAACTCTCCAGCCGTCGGTGGTAGTGCCGGTAACTAACGGGCGGCCCGGGAAACCGGTCCCGGTGCCGGGGGTTTTTCTCTTCGCCCTCGCGTGCGGTAGTCCGACCTCTTGTTGGGCGACCGGCGAGAGTTCTAACTTCGCCCACGCCGTCGTCGTCCACATGGTGAACTCCACGATTGTGAAAACCTACGTCGTCGGCGACGTCGCTCCGGGTGCGTTCTTCGGTCCGTCCAGTAACTCTCCGAACGGTGGTACCGCCTACGGACCGACCCCGGCGTGCGTCTCGGCGATCTCTTGCGTACTCGTGGGTGCGACTCGGCCCTACTACGGACGCACGCAAGGGCGGGGACTCATCGTCCATCTCGTGAACGGTGTCGTTCGGACGTTGACCTCGGTACCGGGTACGGCTCAGTTGACGGGGGTCTCCTGCGTGAGGGCGAGTACCTGCGTCGCCGACGGGGAGCCCCCCGGGTCCTACGTCGGACTCAAGCCCGGGGTGATCGTCGGGGTGACGAACGGCTTACCCGTCCACGTGGTCCCGACGGCCCTCGGCCACGATCTCGCCATTCAGTTGAGTGGACTGTGGTGCGAGAAAACGACGACGTGCTTCGCCGTCACGAGAGATGGTCTTCTGGTCTCGGTAGGGCCCACCGGCACCCCCCGGGTGCTGTCGATTGCCCCGGCCGCCGGTGCAATGACCGGTCCCCATCAGGGTTCCCCAGTAGGTTTTGACGCCGTCAGTTGTAACGACACCTCCTGCGTGGCCGCCGGTGGGGAGTTCGATCCGGCCCTTCCCCAGAGGGCCGCCGGGGCCCTGTACTCGTTTTGATTTCAGGTTCTTCGAGGGTCAACGTCAGTCATGGCGCAGCCGACCGTCGTCAGTGGGGAGGTGACGGTACGGGATTCCCTGAGAAATGATTCGCCTCAACCGAGAGTCAGATGTCATCTGAGTAATAATTCTGCGCTCGTCGAGGTCCTGTCGCGGCGCAAAGTGCGTCCTTCCGTTATCGTCGAGTCATGGTGACTCGACCAATCGATGTCGCGTTGAACGCTGAAGAATGCTGCATCGTCGATAAAGCCGCGATTCCGACGGAGTCGCCCGACGAAATCGATCTGGCCATGATGGCGAAGGCCATCGCCCACCCCGCACGTCTACGAATACTGAAGGTTCTCGACGCTCGACAAGCCTGCGTGACCGGTGACGTGGTCATCGAACTTGGGCTGGCCCAATCCACGGTGTCGGAGCATCTACGCATTCTTCGCGAGGCTGGATTGATCCAGGGGGAGATCGAGGGTCCCCGAACTAGGTACTGCGTGAACGCGGAGGGTCTGGCCGCGCTGAAGGTCGGTATCGCGGCCCTGTGAATCACTCGAGAGGGGTTGACAAGAACTAGTTAATCGACTATCGTCGATTAACGATAAAAAGTTCGTTCCAAGGAGGCCCCGTGCAGATTGAAGTGTTCGATCCCGCAATGTGTTGTTCAACCGGAGTGTGCGGACCGAGCGTGGACCCCGCTCTCGCGCACTTCGCGGCCGATCTAGACAACCTCGCAGCGTCTGGTGCGACGGTTCGACGGTACAACCTCGGGCAGGAGCCGTTGGCGTTCGCGCAGAACGATCAGGTTCGTGAGATTCTGACCGCAAAGGGTGTATCAGGTCTGCCTGTCGTGCTGACCGACGGAGAGGTTCGCTCCTCGGGACGATTCCCCACCCGCGACGAATTGACTCAGTGGAGCGGTGTCGAGTTGGCCTCTGGTTCTCGCGAGACGACGACCGAGTCGGACACCGTCTCGGTGGAATGCTGCGCCCCGAATGACGTCAAGGTGACAGATGGGGCCGGCTGTTGTGCTTCATTCGAAGACGTGACAATCGGTACCAAGTCCGGCGCTACTCCGTCGTGTTGTTGATCGTGGGCGCTCATGCTTGAAGTGCTCCTCGACAAACCGACGCGATTCATGTTCTTCACTGGAAAAGGCGGCGTCGGCAAGACGTCGCTGTCCTCAGCGACGGCGGTAGCACTGGCCGATATGGGACGACGGGTCCTCCTCGTTTCGACGGACCCGGCATCGAACCTCGCCGAAGTTCTCGCCAGCCCCATCGGGCCGAGCCCCCGCGCGGTAGAGGGAGTCCCCGGACTTGACGCCCTTGACATCGATCCGAACGCCGCCGCCGCCGCGTATCGCGAGCGCATCGTTGGACCGGTGCGCGGGGTGTTCCCCGATGACATCGTGAGCGGGATTGAGGAGCAACTCTCTGGGGCGTGCACCGTCGAGATTGCGGCATTCGACGAGTTCACGGCATTGCTGGCTGATCCCCACGCGACCGCTCACTACGACCACGTCGTGTTTGATACGGCTCCCACCGGCCATACGTTGAGAATGCTCGCGCTGCCTGCCGCGTGGACAGGTTTTCTCGATGCGAACACCGCGGGAACGACGTGCATCGGACCACTCTCTGGTCTCACCCAAGCCCAGGACCGTTATCGGGTCGCCCTCGACACGTTGGCCGATCCCTCCATCACCACTCTGGTACTGGTCACGCGTCCCGACAGTGGTGCGATCAGTGAGGCAGATAGAGCTCGTGGCGAATTGGAATCCTTAGGTCTCACCAACCAGTTCCTGTTGATCAACGGAGTCTTCAGTGATGAGAACTCTGGGGACCCGACCGCGCACGCTTTCGCCCAGCGCCAACGTCAATCTCTCGGACAGATGCCGGCGTCGTTGGCCAGGTTAGGGTGCGAAAGTTTGCCACTGCTCTCTGGATCTCCCATCGGTCCGTCGGCACTTCGAGGGCTGCGCAAGGGGCTGAGCCCCGAGATCGCTGGCGCAGAGGACTTCGATCCCACCACCACGACCCTGGCGGAGATTGCTGACGGCATCGCCACGAAGGGTCGCGGGCTGATTATGACGATGGGCAAGGGCGGCGTGGGTAAGACCACGGTCGCGGCTGCCCTGGCCGTCGACCTCGCCGGCCGTGGTCTCGCGGTCACGCTGACGACCACGGATCCGGCGGCGCACGTGACTGACACCTTGGGTCAGGTTGAGACGTGGCCTTCGAGTCTCGTGGTGGAGCGGGTCGACCCGAACATCGCGACTGCTCTCTACGTCGCCGACGTCATGGCAACGGCGGGGGCTGATCTTGACGCCGCCGGGCGGGCCGTTCTCGAAGAGGACTTGCGCTCGCCGTGTACCGAAGAGATTGCGGTCTTCAAGGCATTTGCTGCGACGGTCGCGGGGGCCGCCGACCGCATCGTCATTCTCGACACCGCACCAACTGGGCATACTCTCCTTCTCCTGGACGCCGCCGAAAGTTACAGCCGTGAAGTCGGTCGTCTACAGG
>JABEUS010000034.1 GCA_013044285.1 Acidimicrobiaceae bacterium | reverse complement strand
TGTTGTTGTTCTATGTTTTTTTTTTTAATGATACGGCGACCACCGAGATGATTCAGGGAATTCAAGAGGCTGTCACCATTCCCGTCATGGCCAAATCCCGCATCGGACACTTCGCCGAAGCCCAGATTCTTCAGGCCCTCGACGTCGACTACATCGACGAGTCCGAGGTTCTAACTCCCGCCGACGAGGAGAACCACATCGACAAGTGGGCCTTTACGGTACCGTTCGTCTGCGGCGCGACCAACCTCGGCGAGGCCCTTCGCCGTATTGGCGAGGGAGCGTGCATGATTCGCTCCAAGGGTGAGGCCGGCACGGGCAACGTCGTGGAAGCCGTTCGCCACCTGCGTACGATCATGACCCAGATTCGTCGCCTCCACAGCGCCGATACGTCTGAGCTCTACGCCCTGGCGAAGGATTTGCAGGCTCCGCTTCCCCTCGTCTTGGAGGTCGCCGAGACCGGCGAACTCCCCGTTCCCCTGTTCTGCGCGGGCGGTATTTCGACTCCCGCCGATGCGTCCCTCGTGATGCAACTGGGCGCCCAGGCGGTCTTCGTCGGATCGGGAATCTTCAAGAGTGACGATCCGGTACGTATGGCGAAGGCCATCGTGGAGGCGGCGACGCACTACCTCGATCCGGCTATCGTCGCCAAGGCGTCGACCGGCCTCGGTGCCGCCATGAAGGGCTTCGAGACCGCGACTCTCGAAGTACGTCTGGCGGAGCGCGGCTGGTAGTGCGACGCGTCGGAGTACTCGCCCTACAGGGTGACGTACGCGAGCATCGCGCTGTTCTCGAACGACTCGGGGCCCGCGTGGAGTTGGTGCGCCGGCCCGAACAGTTGCACGGACTGGACGCCCTCGTGATACCGGGGGGTGAGTCCACGACCATCGCCTATCTTCTGACGACCTCGGGGCTTCGTGAACCCCTGGCTGCGGCGCTGAACAACGGTCTGGTGACCTTTGGAACCTGCGCCGGTCTGATTATGTTGGCCGACTCCATTAGCGATGGACGGCTCGATCAGTGGAGCTACCACCAACTTGACGTGGACGTGCGTCGAAACGGCTACGGACGCC
This sequence comes from Acidimicrobiaceae bacterium, assembly GCA_013044285.1. Lineage (GTDB taxonomy): Bacteria > Actinomycetota > Acidimicrobiia > Acidimicrobiales > RAAP-2 > RAAP-2. The sequence goes on along the minus strand of JABEUS010000034.1, from coordinate 16,304 downwards.
AACTCGCGAGCTTCGAAGCGACGGTCGACGTGCGCGGCGTTGGGCCGGTGCCCGGGGTCTTCATTCGCGCGCCGCGCATCGAACGAGTGGGCCCCGACGTCGAGGTGTGGGCCACCTACGACCACGGAGACGGGACGCACCCGGTTCTCGTGCGCCAGGGGTCGGCGTGGGGTTGCTCGTTTCATCCCGAACTGACCACCGACGCACGGATTCACGGACTTTTCCTGGATGCGGCGAGCGAAGCGTTACGATAGCGGGGCCCAGTACGGGCAGGAGGAATAATGTCCGGCCACTCGAAGTGGGCGACGACCAAACACCAGAAGGCCGCGAAGGATGCGGTTCGGGCCAAGGTCTTCGCCAAGATAATCCGTCAAGTCGAAGTCGCCGCCCGCGAGGGTGGGGGGGACCCCGAATCCAACGCGGCCCTTCGCACCATGTTCCAAAAGGCCCGTGACGCGTCAGTCCCCATCGACACGATTGAGCGGGCCATCAAGCGAGGGACCGGGGAACTCGATGGGGTTCGCTACGAGTCCATCTCCTACGAGGGTTACGCGCCCGGTGGGGTGGCCCTCATCATCGAAACGCTCACCGACAACCGAAATCGTACGAGCGCCGAGATAAAGCACCTTTTGTCGAAGAACGGTGGTTCCATCGCCGAACCTGGGGCCGTCTCCTGGCAGTTTGACCGTAAGGGCTCCCTCGAAGTGAAGGGACCCCTCGACGAAGACCAGCTGTTGGAGTGGGTCCTCGAAGCGGGGGGTGAAAACTTTGACGCCCAGGGTGACAACTACGTCGTGACGACTGAACCGACCGAACTGATGGCCGTGCGCGGGGCTCTCGAGGCGACCGGTGTGACGGTCCTCAGTTCCGAGCTCACCCTGATTCCCCAGAACGTGATTCCAGTGGAAGAAGAGGCGGAAGCGAAGCGGATTCTTCGTCTCATGGACGCAGTCGACGAACACGACGACGTGCAGAACGTCTACGCCAACTTCGACATCTCCGACGACATTCTGGCGAGCGCCGACGCCGAATAGTCACCCGTTTGCTCCGCGGGGCCTACTAGAGTCGAACATATGTTCGTGTTGGGAATCGATCCGGGGTTGACTCGGTGCGGGTTCGGACTGATCGAGTCCGGTCCCGGCGAGACCGTGCGGGCACTGCGGGCGGGAGTCTTCGAGACCTCGCCTCGGGAGACCCCGGAGAGCCGCCTCATTAGTCTCGCCCGCGACTTGACCGAGCTCCTCGACGAGGTTCGCCCGGACGTCGTGGTGGTGGAGAAGGTCTTTTTCCAAAAGAACGCTCGTACCGCGATGCCGGTCACCCAGGCCAGCGGCATCGCGGTGGGACTAGCCGGGCTGCGGGGCGCAATCGTTCGACAGTTCACGAGTCAGGAGATGAAGTTGGCCGTGTGTGGCTACGGGGCCGCCTCTAAGGAGCAGATCCAGGAGATGGTGACTCTCCTCCTCCATCTCACTGAGGCTCCCCGACCGGCCGACGCCGCCGACGCCCTGGGACTCGCTCTGACCTACCTGCGCGTCGCTCCGCGCGAGCGCCGACTCGCCGAGGCCCAGCCGTGATTGGTTGGCTCAGTGGGCGAGTGATCGATACTCGAGGCCCGGTCGTCACCCTGGACGTGGGCGGGGTGGGCTACCTCCTCACGACTCGCGATGGTGCGACGAGAGGGGAGGTCCGGGAGTTCTTCGTACACACTGTGTTACGGGCCGACTCCCTCCAGTTGTACGGTTTCGACAGTACGGCGGAGCGTGAAGTCTTCGAGTTATTGACCGGCACCCCGGGCGTGGGGCCCTCGACAGCTCTCGCGGCGTTGCGCACCCTCTCGCTCGATCAGTTGCGTCGAGCACTCGACGACGGGGACACGAAGGAGCTATCCCGGGTCCCCGGAATCGGCCCGAAGACGGCGTCACGCATTGTTCTCGAGTTACGCGGCCGTCTCGTGGTGGCGACCCCGCCGAGTATCCCCGACGGGGTTCTCGGCGCGCTCCAGGGCCTCGGTTACGCGACGAGTGAAATTGACGACGCCCTCGGGGGAGTCGAGTGGCCCGACGAAGAGTCGGCCGCTCTACGTATGGCGCTCGCGCGACTGGCCCGTTGATGGCGCGCCGCGAGGTGGAACTGTCCGAGGAGCCCCGTGAGGTGGAGGTGCTCGCGCCCGACAGTGATCGAGTTCTCGAATGGTCACTTCGTCCCGAGACGTTGGCCGACTTCGTTGGCCAGCCCGAACTGGTGGGCCATTTAAGAATCGTGCTGGCCGCGGCGAAGGCTCGAGGTCAGAGTGTTGACCACCTCTTGTTCGCCGGCCCCCCGGGACTGGGAAAGACCTCCCTCGCGTCCATCGTGGCCGCCGAGATGGGGGCCTCACTTCGCGTCACCTCCGGGCCCGTACTCGGGCGACCCGGCGACCTGGTCTCGCTCCTCAGTGATCTCGGAGCGGGGGACGTTCTGTTCATCGACGAGATTCACCGTCTGCCCCGAATGGTCGAGGAGATTCTCTACCCCGCACTGGAGGATCGTCGGGTCGACGTGATGATCGGTCGGGGACCCTCCGCCCGATCGATTCGCCTCGAACTCGCTCCCTTCACGTTGGTCGGGGCGACCACTCGCACGGGTCGCGTGGCCGCTCCGCTGAGGGATCGCTTCGGATTCGTGGCCCAGTTAGACCTCTACTTGGTGGACGATCTCACCCGAATCGTGCAACGCTCCGCCCGTCTGCTCGATCTCGACCTCGACGAGGGCGCAGCGAGAGAGATCGCCCGACGAAGCCGGGGCACCCCCCGAATCGCCAATCGGCTCCTACGCCGGGTCCGCGACGTCGCCTCGGTCGAGAACTGGTCCCATCTCGGGACCACGGAGGCCGAACGGGCGCTCGACCTCTTCGGAGTGGACCGGTCCGGTCTCGACAAAATCGACCGTCGAATCCTCGATTTGTTATGCGGCCCCTTCGCCAGTTCCCCGGTCGGAGTCAGAACTCTGGCCCACGCCGTCGGGGAGGAACCGGCCAGCCTCGAAGACGCCTACGAGCCCTATCTGCTGCGTGAGGGGTTCGTTCTGCGCACTCCTCGGGGACGCGTCGCCACGGAGAGGGCCTATCGCCACCTGGGTCTTCCCTTTCCCGGGGGCGGATTGGTCTAGGACCGAGTCCGCGAACTAGTAGGGTTTCTATGTTTATCGACGGAGGACCCTCCATGCTGCTGTTCCTAGCCACCACGTCCAAGAGCTCATCGAGTTCACTGCTCCTGCTGCTCTACATCGCCGCCTTCGGTTTGATCTGGTACTTCTTCCTGCGGCCCCGATCCCAGAAGCGCAAGGCTCAGATGGCCGAGGCTCGTCGAGTCACGGTCGGCGATCAGTGCCAGACCATTGGTGGAGTGCTCGGCACGGTGATCGCACAGTCGGACACGACGGTGACTCTGCGCACCACGACGGGTGTCGAGTTGGAGTTCGTCTCGAGCGCCATTGGTCGAAAGATCGAGCCCGTCACCCCCGAGGTGAACCCCGACGAGGCCGAACTACCCCAGGCTCAGATATCCGACGAGCCAACGAGCGAGGGTGAGGGGGGCGGGGCCCGGTAATGGCCACTCCCATCAGCCAGCGCCAACGAGGATCTCAGCCGAAGGCCTCCCGTCGGACGTTGATCGTCAGTTTGTTCATCACCATCGTGATCGCCGTGGGTTCTCTCGCGACGACCCTCACCCTCGGGTGGGGTCCTAAGTTGGGCCTCGACCTCGCCGGGGGACTCTCGGTGGTCTACAAGCCCGCTCAGCCGACCTCTAAGGCCAACATGCAAGAGGTCGTCACGATTCTTGGTAACCGGGTCAACGGGCTCGGCGTCTCGGGAGCGACCGTCAATCTCCAAGGAACGAACGTCGTGGTGTCGGTGCCGGGTGTCCAAGACGCCCGAACCGTCCTGGCTGAAGTGGGCCAGACCGCCCAGCTCTTCTTTCGCCCCGTTCTCTGCCAGGTCGCGCCGCAAGCGAAGGGCGCGAAGGACCTCTCGGCGGGCACCCTGCCGAGTTGCGGGACTAACTACCTGTTGTCCTCCGCGAACCTGGCGGTGACTCCCAATAACTCCGCGCAGGGTTACTCCATCAACTCGGCCATCGGGGCCGACCCGAGTTTCGCCAAAATTGCGACCACGACCCCGGGCGAAGACGTGGCGAGTCACTACGTGATTCTTCCCGAGGTGGGACAGGGCAACACCCGTTACCTCCTCGGACCCTCGGAGTTGAGTGGTAGTTACATCTCCAAGGCCTACGCCACCCTCGACGCGGCCGGCGCCTGGTCGGTGCAGTACACGCTGACCGGGGCGGGTTCGAAGCTCTGGGACCAGGTGGCCCAAGCCAACTTCCACCAGTACCTCGCGATTGAGCTAGACGGCGTCATCCAGTCGGCGCCCCTTATTCAGCCCAATCAGTCGAGCTTCACCTCCTTCGGTGGTCAGGGGCAGATTTCGGGCAACTTCACCCAGCAGAGCGCCCAGTCACTCGCCGTCGCGATGCAGTTCGGCGCCCTGCCGGTGCGTCTCTTGCCTCTCACGACCCAGGTGGTGTCGGCGACTCTCGGTCACAGCGACCTCATCGCCGCTCTCGGTGCGGGCTTGGCGGGACTCGCCCTCGTGATGCTCTACGTGATCGTCTACTACCGACTGCTCGGTCTGGTGATCTTGGTCGGTCTCGGCGCGACCGCCGCCCTCTTGTGGGCGATTATTTCGGCCCTCGGACATACCGCCTTCGCTCCCACCTTCTCACTCTCGGGGGTGACCGGACTCATTGTGTCCATCGGTATCACGGTGGACAGTTACATCGTGTACTTCGAACGATTAAAAGACGAGGCCCGTTCCGGACGGAGCCTACGAACCTCGGTGGATCGAGGTTTCAAGTCGGCCTGGCGCACCGTGTTGGCGGCCGACACCGTCTCCCTACTCGCCGCGGTCCTGCTCTACCTAGTCGCCGTGGGCGACGTGCGAGGCTTCGCCTTCTTCCTCGGACTCTCGACGTTGATGGACATCTTCTTTACCTGGTACTTCACGCGACCCCTGGTGATTCTCCTCGGACGCCGCCAGGGTCAGGGTTCGTCGATGCTCTCGATGGCGGCCGGACTGGGAGCGGGAGGCGCGCATGACTGACGTCAACATCGACCGCGAGAACCCGGCGAAGATGAACGGCTTCGGTCGTCTCTACCGGGGGCTTACGACGGTCGACTTCGTGGGACGGCGTAAGGTGTGGTTCAGCGTTTCGCTGGCCATCATCTTGATCGGCTTGGCGTCGCTCGGTGTGCGGGGCTTCAACTTCGGCATCGATTTCCGGGGAGGAAGCTCCTGGGAGGTCAACTCCAGCCAGACCTCGATCTCGGCGATGACCCAGGCGGTCGAGTCGGCGGGACTCTCTAACCCCACGGTGCAAAAACTCGGGAGCCAGTCCTACCAGGTCACGGCCAACCTGAACTCCCTCTCGGGAACTCAGCAGGTCGCGGTGACGAACAAGGTCGTGGCGGCGATGGCCAACGCGGCCCACGTCACGCAGAACTCCGTCTCGACCTCGAGCGTGGGACCGACCTGGGGCTCTCAGATCACCAACCGGGCCCTGCTGGCCCTGTTCTTGTTCTTCGGGGCGGTGGTTCTCTACATCAGTGTGCGTTTCGAGTTCAAGATGGCGGTGAGCGCCTTCGTGGCGATGGTTCACGACTTGCTGGTCACCGTGGGGGTGTACTCCCTCTTCGGCTTCCAGATCACCCCGGACACGGTGATCGCGGTGTTGACCATTCTCGGGTACTCCCTGTACGACACGGTGGTGGTCTTCGACCGGGTGCGCGACAACAGTCGCAACATCTTGAAGAGCGGAGACTTGACGTACTCCGACATGGTGAATCTCTCGATGAACCAGACCCTGGCCCGTTCGATTAACACCTCTTTGGTGGCGATCCTCCCCGTCTTGGCGGTCTTGATTGTCGGGGCGTACATCCTCGGGGCGATCACCCTGGAGAACTACGGTCTGGCCCTGGTGGTCGGACTCTTCTCGGGGGCCTACTCCTCGATCTTCATCGCCTCTCCGTTGCTCGCGGTCATTAAGGAGCGCGAGCCGCGCTACCAGGAGTTGGCGGCGCGGGTGCTCGGGCGAAGTGGACACCACACCCTGTCGCCGAGCGAGGCGGCGCGACTGGCGACGGAGAGTTCCCAGCGCATCGCGGGAGTAACCGTGGCCCCGGGGTCCTCGGTGCAACCCCGCGCGCGCAAAACCAAGCGACGCTGAGCCGTAGGCTGGCCCCGTGGTGAGTCTGACCTCGCACTCGGCCATTGACCCGGTCCTCTGGAGTAGCGTCGAGCGCCTGGTCGCGCGCTTCGAGAGCCACCACCCGAACGCCGATTCGTCGATGATTCGCCGCGCCGGTCTCGTGGCGATTAACGCCCACGAGGGACAGCTGCGCCGCACCGGTGAGCCCTACGTCACTCACCCCATCGCGGTGGCCGACATCACGGCCGAGTTGGGACTGGACGCGATGACGGTCTCGGCGGCACTGCTGCACGACGCCGTCGAAGACACCGGGGTAACCCGGGAGTGGCTGGAACAGGAGTTCGGAGACCGGGTGGCCGACATCGTCGACGGGGTCACGAAGCTCGACCGACTGGAGTTCGACTCGAAGGAGGCTCAGCAGGCGGCCACCATTCGCAAGATGTTCATCGCCATGGCGAAGGACTGGCGCGTACTACTGATTAAGTTGGCCGATCGGCTCCACAACATGCGCACCATCTCGGTCATGCCCCAGCAGCGTCAGCGGGCCATCGCCCAAGAGACCCTCGACGTCTACGCCCCGCTCGCCCACCGACTCGGAGTTCAGCAGGTCCGTACCCAGTTAGAGGACCTCTGTTTCGCCACCCTTCACCCCAAGCGCTACGCCGAGATTGAACAGATGGTGGCGACGCGCCAGCCCGAGCGTGAGGACTACCTGAGCGAAGTCATGAACACTCTGAAGAGTAAGTTGCACGACTTCGGTATCGATGGTGAGGTGACCGGTCGACCGAAGCACTTCTGGAGCATCTACGAAAAGATGGTCGTCGGGGGGAAGGAGTTCGACGAAATCTTCGACCTCGTCGGCCTACGGGTCATCGTCAACGACGACCGAGAGTGCTGGGCCGTACTCGGAGCGATCCACGCCCTGTGGTCCCCGGTTCAGGGGCGCTTTAAGGACTACATCAACTCGCCCAAGTTCAACCTCTACCAGTCACTTCACACGACGGTGATCGGACCCCGCGGCAAGTCGGTCGAGGTCCAGGTACGCACCCAGGAGATGCACCGTCGGGCCGAGTTCGGCGTGGCCGCCCACTGGGGCTACAAGGAGGGGGCTAGTTCTCGCGAACTGGCCTGGATGCAGCGCCTGGCTGACGTTCACGAGGAGGAGAGCGATCCGATCGCCTTCCTCGAGGCGATGAAGTTGGACCTCGGACACGACGAGGTCTACGTGTTCACACCGAAGGGACGCGTCATCGCTCTCGCGGAGGGGGCGACCACGGTCGACTTCGCCTACGCCGTGCACACCGAGGTGGGTCACCACTGCGTCGGGGCCAAGGTCAATGGTCGACTCGTGCCGCTCGACACGGTCCTTCACTCGGCCGACGTCGTCGAGATCGTCACCTCGAAGAGTGACTCGGCCGGACCTTCTCGGGACTGGATGAGTTTCGTGCAGTCCTCCAGAGCTCGCTCCAAGATCCGACAGTGGTTCCAACGCGAGCGTCGCGAAGACGCCATCGAGTCCGGACGCGAGGAGTTGGTGCGAGCCCTGCGTCGCCAGGGTCTTCCGGTCGCTACCTCCTTGTCGTCCGACGCCCTCGAGCGAGTCATCGCCGCCTCCAACGTCGAGGACCTCGACGGTCTCTTCATGGCCATCGACTCGCACCAGATCTCCGCCCTGGCCGTGGTGCAGCGCCTCGAGCGCGAACTACACGGCGGTCAGAGCGAACAACTACCCACGACCGTCACCCGAGCGCCCCGGACCCAGCGTTCTTCTCGACGGGGAGCGGGCGTCTACGTCGAGGGCCTCGACGACGTCATGGTTCACCTGGCGCGCTGTTGTTCGCCGGTGCCGGGCGACCCGATTATGGGCTTCATCACTCAGGGCCGGGGTGTCTCGGTGCACCGAGACGACTGTTCTAACGCGGTGGCGCTCGCTCACCGGCTGGGAGAACGGGTGATCGACGTGGAGTGGGACGGGGGTACTCGGGGACAGTACCGGGTCGTGCTCGAAGTGCTGGCCTTCGACCGAGCCCGGCTCCTCTTCGACGTGTCACGCGTGGTGGCCGAATACCACCTCAACATCATCTCTTCTTCGACCGCGACCTCGGGCTCACGCATCGTGAGGATGATCTTCGACGTGGAACTGGCTGATCCCGGTCACTTGAGTAGCCTGGTGGCGGCCCTCAAGGCCGTTGACGGAGTCTTCGACGCCTTCCGCCAGTTACCAGGACACCACAAAACCACGTGAGCGACACCCCCACTTTCAGCGCCCCCATCGGCACTCGCGACGTTCTCCCTCCAGAGTCGGCCCAGTGGGAGGGTCTCGTCGCCCTCTTCGCCACTCTCGCCCACCGCTACGGGTTCTCCCTCATTCTCTCTCCGATGTTCGAAGACGTGGGGGTGTTTCACCGGGGCATCGGAGAAGAGTCCGAGGTGGCGAGTAAGGAGATGTACGTGTTCGAGGACCGGGCCGGTCGTCGACTCGCGCTGCGTCCGGAGGGCACGGCCTCGGTCGTGCGGGCCTTCGTCCAACACCACCCCCTCTCGCCCTTCAAGGCCTGGTACGTGACGCCGGCTTTTCGTTACGAGCGCCCGCAGGCCGGCCGGTACCGCCAGCACCACCAGGTGGGAGTCGAGGCCCTCGGCACCGACGATCCGGCCCTCGACGTCGAGGTCATTTCGCTCGCCGCCCGCTTCTACGCGGCCCTCGGACTTCGCCGGGTACGACTTCTCATTAACTCGATGGGCCACGACGAGTGCCGGGGGGACTACGTTCGCCTCCTCGTTGAGCACCTGCGCGCCCACCAGAGCGAACTCTGCGACGAGCATCGCGAGGTCTGGGAGAAGAACCCCCTTCGCCTCCTCGACTGCAAGAAGGACGCCTGCGTCGCGGTGACCTCCCGTGGTCCGATGTTGATCGATCACGTGTGCGAGGCCTGTCGGAGTCACTTCGAGACCGTGCGCGGAGGACTCGAGTCGATCGGAATCGCCTCCGAGATCGCCCCGCGCCTCGTACGGGGCTTCGACTACTACACCCGCACGACCTTCGAGTTCATCTCGGACGCCCTCGGTACGGCCCAGAACGCCGTCGGTGGGGGAGGGCGCTACGACAAACTGGCCGAGCAGCTGGGGGGTGACCCCACGAGTGGCATTGGATTCGGCAGTGGCATCGAGCGCCTCCTGCTCGCTCGGGTCGCCGAAGAGGTGGCGGAGACGATTCTCGAACGCGGACTCGACGTCTTCGTCGTCGACACGACGGGTCACGACCGAGCGACCGGGGTGGTCGACGAGTTGCGCGGTGCCGGATTCGCCGTCGAGCGGGCCTACGATCAGCGTTCCATGAAGGCTCAGATGAAGGTGGCGGACCGGTCCGGGGCGCGACTGGCGCTGTTGATCGGTGCGCGCGAAGAACAGTCCGCGACCGTGACCGTGCGGGACCTGCGCACGAGTGGGGTCGAACAAGACAGTGTGTCCCTCGAGAGTCTGATCGCGGACCTCGGGCGACGGTTAGGCAAGTAGGAAGAACTATGGACAGAGTGGACGCAACGTCGATGAGAGACGCCCTCGTGGGGTCGATTGATGAGAGTTGGGTGGGTCGACGCATCAACGTGTGCGGGTGGGTGGCGCGTCGGCGCGAGCACGGCGAGCACCTAGCCTTTCTCGACCTACGGGATCGGTCGGGGATTCTCCAGTGCGTCGTGGAGGGAACTCTCGACGTGCGATCGGAGTACGTGGTCCGGGTCACCGGAACCGTCACTCGTCGACCCGAGGGTACGCTCAACCTCCGGCTCGCCACGGGAGCGGTGGAGCTGACCGAGTGTGAGCTCGAGATTCTCTCGGTGGCTGAACCGGTGCCTTTTCCCCTGGACGAGCGCACCGAGGTCGACGAATCGACCCGACTGCGCTACCGCTTCCTCGATCTACGCCGCGAGGGCCTGCAGCGCGCGCTGCGCCTACGCGCGAGTGTGACGGCCACCCTGCGCGCCGCAATGTCGGCCCAGGAGTTCGTCGAAGTCGAGACTCCGCTTCTCTGGGCCCCGACGCCCGAGGGCGCGCGCGAGTTCGTCGTGCCCTCTCGACTGCACGCCGGGGAGTTCTACGTCTTGCCCCAGAGCCCCCAGATCGCGAAGCAGCTGCTGATGGTCGGCGGCTTCGACCGTTACTTCCAGGTCGCTCGCTGCTTGCGCGACGAGGACCTGCGCGCGGACCGCCAGTTCGAGTTCACCCAGCTCGACCTCGAAGCGTCCTTCGTGACACAAGAGGACATCATGGGATTCGTGAGCCGGGCGGTCGCCGAGGCGGCCCGAGTGGCGACCGGGGAGGACCCCGGTGAGTTCGCCACCATGACCTGGGCCGAGGCCCTCGACCGCTTCGGTACGGACAAGCCCGACCTGCGCTTCGGCCTGGAGTTGCGTAACCTGACCGAGTCCTTCTCCGGTACGGAGGTGAAGGCCTTCCAGGCGCCGGCCGTGAAGGCGCTGCGCGTTCCCGGTGGGGCGGAGTTCTCGCGCGCTCGACTCGACACCTTGACCGAGCAGGCTCGCCAACTCGGGGCGAAGGGGTTGGCCTGGTTCCGCGTCACGAGTGACGGTCTCGACTCTCCGCTGGCTCGCTTCTTGAACGAGACCGAGACGGCGTCTCTCGCTGGAGTAGACGGAGCGGTTCCCGGTGACCTCATCTTGGTCGTGGCCGACGAGTTCGCTCTGGCCAGTCGGGTCCTCGGCGCACTGCGGCTCACCCTCGGTGCCCCCCCGGTCTCCGAAGGACCCTACAAGTACGTGTGGGTCACCGAGTTTCCGATGTTCGAGGGAGTCGACGAGGACGGACACCTGGTCGCCGCGCACCACCCGTTTACGATGCCCCACCCCGACGATCTCGATCTCATCGACACCGACCCCCTCCGGGTTCGTTCAGCCGCCTACGACCTCGTTCTTAACGGTTGGGAGCTGGGATCGGGTTCGGTGCGTATCCACCGCTCGGATATCCAGTCACGCATCTTCTCGGCGCTCGGTATTACGCCCGAGGAGGCGGAGAGCCGGTTCGGCTTTCTGCTCGGTGCGTTTCGCTACGGCGCTCCGCCCCACGCCGGCTTCGCCTTCGGCATCGATCGACTGGTGGCCATCTTTGCCGGGGTCGACAACATTCGCGAGGTCATCGCGTTCCCGAAGACCCAGTCGGGTGCCGACCTCATGACCGGCGCCCCGAAGTCGATTCCGGAGCGCCAGATGCGCGAACTACGTCTGCGTCCCGTAGCGAAGGGGTAGGCCACGTCCCTCTTTGACGCCTCCGCCGAGCAACGTCGACGCGAGTCGTCGCCGCTGGCTGATCGATTACGTCCGCGCTCGCTCGACGACGTCGTCGGCCAAGATCACCTCGTCGGGGCGAACGGACCGCTACGTCACCTCGTCGCGTCCGGGCGCCTCGTCTCCATGATTCTCTGGGGTCCCGCCGGCAGTGGGAAGACGACTCTCGCGCGCCTGATCGCGGAGGGGGCGGGCTACCACGTAGAGGCCGTGTCGGCCGTGTCGGCCGGGGTGAAGGATATTCGCGCCGCACTCGAGAGCGCCCGGGATCGACTCGGTCTCGAGGGGCGCCGTACCGTTCTGTTCATCGACGAGGTTCACCGGTTCAATAAGTCCCAGCAGGATCTCCTTCTCCCGGCCACCGAGCACGGAGAGGTGGTCCTCATTGGGGCCACCACCGAGAACCCCTACTTCGAAGTGAACGCGGCCCTCATGAGCCGGTGCACTCTGTGGAGGCTCCACCCCCTCTCTCGCGCGGCCTTGGAGTCGGTTCTCGAGCGGGCCGAGGAGACTCTGGGCGTCCCCTTCGCCGCCGACGCGCGAGACGCCCTCATCGACGCCACCGAGGGTGACGCCCGGGCACTGCTGACGAGTGCGGAGACGGCGGCGCTCCTGCGCGCAGAGGAGTCCGAGGTGACCCTCGAGATGGTCTCGCGAGCCCGGGACGGACGTCTCTTTCACCAGGGTCCCGACTCTCACTACGACCAGACCTCCGCGCTCATTAAGTCGATTCGGGGTTCGGATCCCGACGCCGCCGTCTACTGGCTCGTTCGACTCCTCGAAGCGGGAGAGAGTCCTCGCTTTCTCGCGCGGCGTCTCGTGATCTTGGCCAGCGAGGACGTCGGTCTCGCCGATCCCCAGGCGCTACTCCTCGCCGAAGCGGCGGCTCGAGCGGTGGAGTTCGTGGGACTACCCGAAGCCCGGCTCACCCTCACCCACGCGGCGCTGGCTCTCGCTCTCGCACCCAAGTCGAACTCGGCGACGATGGCTCTGGGGGCAGCCCTCTCGGCCCTACGGCGCGCGAACGGGGAGGTGCCGAGTCACCTGCGCGACGCGCACTACCGAGCGGCCGCTGATCTCGGGCACGGACAGGGTTACCAGTATCCCCACGACGATCCGCGCGGGTACGTCGAGCAGCGCTACCTGCCCGAGGGCGTCGAGCCGGGCGAGATTTACCAGCCGAGCGAACACGGCTCCGAGCGGCGAGTCGTCGAGAATTGGCGGGAGCGACGCTCTTCTCACGGGGAGTGATCAGGACCGCCCGGTAGGATGAGGCGGTGGACGCCGCCCGCCTCAGGTCAACCTTTCTCGACTATTTCGCCCGCGAGGGGCACCGTGTGGTGCCCTCGGCGAGCCTGATTCCCCACGACCCGACCCTCCTCTTCACGGTGGCCGGGATGGTTCCCTTCAAGCCCTACTTCCTCGGCGAACAGACCCCGCCCTCGCCGCGGGCCGTCTCGATTCAGAAGTGTTTTCGCGTTCCCGACATCGACATCATCGGGACCACTCAGCGACACTTGACCTTCTTCGAGATGATGGGGAACTTCTCCTTCGGGGACTACTTCAAAGAGGGAGCGATTCAGTTCGCCTGGGGCCTGATCACCGAGGGCTTCGGTCTCGACCCCGACCGGCTCTGGGTGACCGTTCACCACAGCGACGACGAGGCCGAGACTCTCTGGCGCGACCTGGTCGGGGTGCGACCGGAACGTATTCAGCGTCTCGGGGCCGACAACTTCTGGGACATGGGAGAGACGGGGCCGTGCGGACCGTGTTCGGAAGTCTTCTTCGACAAGGGCCCCCAGTTCGGGGCGGACGGAGGTCCGGCCACGGGTGGTGAGGACCGTTTCATCGAGTTCTGGAACCTGGTCTTTATGCAGTTCGAGAAGGCCCCCGGGGGTCAAATGACCGAACTGCCCCAACAGAACATCGATACGGGGGCCGGTTTCGAACGAGTTCTCTCGATTTTGAACGGGGTGGACTCGGTCTTTGCCACCGATCTCTTCGCCCCGCTCCTCGACGCGGCGTCGCGGGCGATCGATACCCCCTACGGACGAGACGAGGAGTCCGACGTCGCGATTCGCCGAATTGCCGAACACGGCCGGGCGATGACGATTCTGGTCTCGGACGGGGTCCTTCCCTCCAACGAGGGTCGCGGTTACGTCCTTCGTCGCCTGATCCGTCGGGCGATCCTCGCCGCTCGTCGTCACGGCGCGACTCAGTCCTTGATCGAGCCACTGGTGAACGCGACCCTCGAGAAGATGGGGGAGGCCTATCCGGTCCTCGTGAACGACCGAGACCTCATCGTCGAGACCCTGCTGCGCGAGGAGGCGGGGTTTTCTCGCACCCTGCGGGCTGGTATGACGCTGCTCGACGAGGCGCGCACCCGTCTGGTCGCCGAAGGAGCGACCGAAATCCCCGGCGACGTCGCCTTTCGGCTTCACGACACCCACGGATTTCCGATTGAACTGACGAGCGAGGTCGCCGCCGAATCGGGCCTCGGCGTCGATCACGACGGTTTCGAACGGGCCATGACCGAGCAGCGCGAGCGGGCTCGAGCGAACTCGAAGAACCTACGCCGAGCCGACGACGGTCACTATCACGAGATTCTCGAGCGTCACGGGTCGAGTCAGTTCGTGGGTCGAGACGTGTCGCGCTACTCCATCGAAACAACCGCGCTCGCCGTCTTGGCCGGAGAAGACGGGGAGAGCGAGCTCTTCCTCGAGTTGACCCCCTTCTACGCCGAGTCCGGGGGCCAGGTGGGAGACCGCGGTACCTTCGTCACCGAGTCGGGCCGTTTCGAGATTCACGACACCCAGAACGTGGCGGGTGGACTGATCGCCCATCGGGGACGACTCGTGGGAGAGATTCTGCCCGGACAGAGTGGTGTCGCGACCATCGACCCCCTGCGTCGTGAGGCCACGCGTCGTAACCACACGGCGACGCACCTTCTGCACGCCGCGTTGCGCGAGGTCTTAGGAGACCACGTGCGCCAGCAGGGTTCCTACGTCGGGCCCGACCGTCTCCGCTTCGACTTCGCGCACGGCGGCGCCGTCAGCGCCGAGGAGATGGGTGAGATTCTCGCCCGGGCCAACGGTGACGTCCTTCACAACCCGGAGGTCGAGACAGTCGAGACCTCGAAGGAGCAGGCCGAGCACATGGGGGCCATCGCCTTCTTTGGCGACAAGTACGGTGACGTCGTGCGGGTGGTGCGAGCCGGTGAACACTCCCTCGAGTTCTGCGGGGGGACCCACGTCTCACGCCTCGGGGACATCGGACAGATTCAAGTCGTGAGTGAGGGTTCTATTGGGGCGAACACTCGACGCATCGAGGCGATCTCGGCGATGTCGGCCCTCGAGCGGTCGCGGGAACTCGAGGGTTCACTCGGTGCGGTGGCGACGCTCCTGCGCACCTCTCTCGACGACGTCGTACCCGCCCTCGGACGGGTGCTCGAGCGTCAACGCGACCTCGAAAAGGAGATTCAGAGCGCTCGCCAGGCCCAGCTCGACCAGATGGGCGCCGCCCTCAGCCGCGAGTCCGAGGGTGATCGCATTGTGGCCCGGATCGACGGGTACCCCGGTGACCAGTTGCGCGTCCTCGCCCAGAGTCTCCAGCGATCCGGACGACGGGTGGTCGTCTTGGCGGGACTCGTGGAGGACAAGGTGGCGGTGGTGGTGGCGAGCGACGGCTCCCTCGACGCTGCTCGTTCGGTGAAGGACCTGGCCGCCCTGGTGGGTGGTGGGGGCGGTGGATCGACTCAACTGGCTCTGGCCGGAGGAAGAGACGCCGGGGGTCTCGACGCCCTTCTTCACTCGGCCGCTCAACTCTAGGTAACTGCGTGGCGCGAATACTGGCTCTCGACCCGGGCACCCGTCGGTGCGGGGTGGCCCTGTCGGATACGGAGGAGACGTTGGCCTTTCCCCGACCGGCCTTGGAGGTCGATATGCGTCTGATCGGGGAGATCCGTCGGCTCTGCGATGACGACGGGGTCGAACTGGTGGTGGTGGGACGCCCCCGGAGTCTCGCCGGACAAGAGACGGCCTCGACCCACGTGGCCGACGAGTTTTTTCACGCTCTCGAAACGGCTCTCGAGATTCCCGTCATCCAAGCCGACGAGCGGCTCACGACGGCGACGGCGAGTCGCCAGTTACGAGACGCCGGCGTGTCGGCCAAGGCCCAACGCGCGCGGGTTGACTCGGCCGCCGCCGTCGTCTTGCTGGAGTCGGTCCTGGAGGCCCGTCGTGCTGAGTAAGTGGTGGCGCGGTCTCGTCGCCGGGTGCGTCGTCCTCGTGTTGTTGCCCCTCAGCTGGTTTCTTCTGCAGGCGTACCCCCTGTCGGGTCCCGGTCGGGCGGTTATCGTGCTGGTTCAGCCCGGGGACTCTCTGCGCACCATCGCCACGCGACTCCAGCGCGCCGGGGTGATTGCCTCCGCGTTCGCCTTCGACGTCGACACGTTGCTCCAGGGTTCTCCCGTCGTGTTACCCGGTGGCTACTCGCTTCGTGAGGGCAGCACGTTCTCCTCTCTGAGGGCCCAGCTCAGCGCGGGGCCGAACGTGGCCTCCCTCGATGTCGTGCCTGGTCTCACCCTGCCCGAGATGCGCCAGGACCTCGCTCGCCAACTCGGCGCCACCTTCGCTTCCCAGTTCGAGACGGCCCTCGCCGCCGCGGCGCGGGTGTCGCCGTATCAGCCGGCTAACAACTCTCTCGAAGGCTTGGTGGGTCCCGGTCAGTACATCATCCCGCCGGGAGAGAGCGCGAG
>JABEUS010000033.1 GCA_013044285.1 Acidimicrobiaceae bacterium | reverse complement strand
GTCCAGGCGACGGCGCATTCCTCCCGAGTAGGTCTTCGCACTGCGCGAGGCGGCGTCGAGGAGGTTGAACTCACTGAGGAGTTGGTCCGAGCGGGTCGCGACGAACCCCTTATCGAGGTGGTTCAGTGCGCCGATCATTCGGAGGTTCTCCAACCCGGTGAGATTCTCGTCGACCGTCGCGAACTGCCCGGCGAGTCCGATCCGACGACGCACCTCCTGGGGGTGAGTGACCACGTCGAAACCCTCCACGCGGGCCGTTCCCGAGGTCGGGGCGAGAATTGTGGCGAGAATTCGTACCATCGTGGTTTTTCCCGATCCGTTCGGTCCGAGCAGGCCGAAGACCTGTCCCCGGGGAACCTCGAGGGAGACGCCCATCAGGGCCTTGACATCGCCCTTTTTAAAAGAACGGGTGAGGTTGTCGACCTCGACGGCGGCGTCGGACATAGGGGGAGTCTAAGGGTTGCGGCTTTCTCAGTTGCGAGACGTGGGGCGACGAGGGAAACGGTGGTGCGAACTTGCTACATTCTCAGCGACGACGGTGCTATATTTTGGCGCAACATCAGCGACGGGGGATTGTCCGTGGGTGAACCGACGGGGTGGATTCGTCCAGAACCGGCACTCGGAAGACTTCGTCGGATTGAACTCGGTCTCGGCGTCCTGCTTGTCGTGATTCTTCCGACGAGGTCAGTCCTCTGGCTCTCGGGCCACGGGCACCGGACGTTGGAGCGGGCGATCGTGATCGTCGGGGCTGGTCTCGCCCTCGTCGTGGTCGACACCCTCCTTCGGCGTCAGATTCGGAGTCGGGGATTCGTCGAAACCGCCGACGCGATTGTGGTAACTCGAGGAGCCCTGGTGCGCGCGACGACGGTCATCCCCTACGGACGCATCCAGTTCCTGAGCGTGAGTGCCGGCCCGGTGGCTCGGTATCTCGGTTTGGCCACCTTGCGCGTCGGGAGCGCCTCAACGAGGGGTCGCGAGTCGATTCGCGGACTGCGCACCGACGACGCCGCGCTCCTTCGACATCGTCTCGAGGAGCGCGCCCGGACGACGATGCGGAGCTTGTGAGAGTTCCCTTCCCCAACCCTGATCCGGTGCGCGGTGGCGGCCCGGAGGAGCAGTGGCGACGCACGCACCCTCTGAGTCCCCTCGGGAGGGGTGCGTGGGCGGTCTTGATCGTCATGATGGTGGGAGTGATCACCACCGTGCGTGGTCGTCAGCCCGGGACCCTACCCGTGCTCGTGGCCAGTGACCTCGGGCTCTTCGCGGTGATCGCGGTCGTGGGGTACCTCCGGTGGTTCTTCGTGAACTGGAGGGTTCTCGACGGTCGATTCGAGATGCGGACGGGGATCTTTCGTCGACTTTCGACCTCGGTGGAGTTCTCCCGCATTCAGGCCGTGGATCTTGTTCGACCGGTGCATCTGCGTCCCTGGAAACTCTGTGACGTTCGGCTTCGGGTGGTGGGCGTCTCTCGATCGATGCATCTCGCCTTCGTGAAAGAGGCACTCGCCGAAGGACTGAGGGCCCGCCTCCTGGAGCCTCCCGAGAATCCCTGCCGGGCTAGCGCACCATCCTCGGTCTCGGCTCCGACCCCTACGCCCGGGATCCTCGACTCCACGTCGTCTGACTCCACGTCCCGCCCAACGCAGTTCGTCATCCGCGCCTCCGCCCGTTACTTTGTCGTCGCCGGAGTGCTCGCGACTATCACCCGCATCCCGTTTCTGCTCATCGTCGCGACGGCGCTCAAGGTCGTTCTCTCCCCGAGGTCGTTCTTTACTCACCTGGCGTACTCGTGGGTTGTTCCCTGGGCGCTGAGCGAGTGGACGTGGTGGAATCAGCGTCTCAATTTGGCAGTGGTGGAGGAAGGAGAGAAGTGGGTCACGACCTCGGGGTGGGCCAAATCCTTTCGTCAATCCGTCCCCCGTTCTCGTATTCAGGCTCTGGCTCTTCGTCAGGCCCCGCTGTGGCGCCCCTTCGGGTGGTGGTCGCTGGATGCGGTCGTCGCCGGTCTCGAAGAAGGGTCCACCAAGAGCTCGCTGCGTCCGCTCCTGTCGGTCGGAACGTGGGAGACGACGTGGTCGGTCGTCCATCTTTTGATTCCCGGCGCCTCCCCCCCGCAGAGCCCTCCCCCCCGTCGCGTGCGATGGAAGAGCCCCCTGCGTTACCACCTCCTGCGCTCGGGGGTGACGTCGTCGCTCGTCTCACAGCGAAGTGGTCGCCTTGGCCAGGTGATCTGGCTGGTTCCCCGGGCCAAAGTTCAGTCCGTCTCGTTAGTGAGGGGACCCTGGCAGCACCGATGGTCACTCGCGAGTCTTCGGTTGGGGGTCGCGGGACACTCCCGTGGCGTTCTCGTGCGTGATCGCGAGATGGACGAGGCCCGGGAGTGGTGGAACGAACTCGCCCTCGACCCGGCGAACGTGACCTCCGGACCCCCGAGTTCGCCCGCGACATCGACGGACGAGAAAACGGCTGACGAGGACTGAACGCCGCTACCCTCGTGGCGTGGCGATTTCTGAGGACGATATCGCCCGGGTACGGGCGGCGACGGATATCGTCGCTCTCATTACCGAGCAGGTGGCGCTGAAGCGGGTCGGGCGACGCTGGGTCGGGCTCTGTCCCTTCCACGCCGAGAAGACCGGATCGTTCTACGTCAACGCCGAGGAGGGCCGCTACCACTGCTTCGGGTGCCGCGTGTCGGGCGACCAGATCACCTGGGTGCGAGAGACCCAGCGGCTGGACTTCGTCGAGGCGCTACGCCAACTGGCGGAGCGTTCCGGTATCGAACTCACCGAGGACGAGAGTGAGCGGGTTCAGCACCGAGAACGTCGCCGACTCTACGAGGCGATCGAGGGAGCCGTCGACTGGTACCACGACCAGTTGATGAACTCCCCCGACGCCCGAGTGGCCCGGGAGTACTTGAAGACGCGGGGAATCAACGGCGACGTCGCTCGTCGGTTTCGTCTCGGATTTGCTCCCGATGACTGGGATCGCCTGGTGAAGGCCCTCTCGCTCAGTCCCGCCCAGTTGGAGGGCACCGGCCTGGCCTTTAAGAATCGTCTCGAGCGCTACCAGGACTTTCTGAGGGCTCGACTGGTCTTTCCCATCTTCGACTCTTCGGGGCGCGCGGTCGCCCTCGGAGGTCGAATCATTCCCGGTCTCACGGACGAGTCTCGTCGCGAGGGCAAGTACAAGAACTCTCCCGAGACCCCGATCTACTCCAAACGACGCACCCTCTACGCCCTCAACTGGGCGAAGGACGACATTATTCGCAGCGGCGAGATCATCGTCTGCGAGGGCTACACCGACGTGATCGCCTTCTTTCAAGTCGGTCTGGAGCGCGCGGTCGCGACCTGCGGGACGGCCCTCGGAGAGGAGCACTTTCGGACCCTGCGTAACTTCGCCCAGCGCATCGTGCTCGCCTACGACGCCGACGGGGCCGGGCAGAGTGCGGCCGAGTCGGTCTACCAGTGGGAACGCCAGTACGAGGTGGACGTCGTCGTCGCCCGACTTCCGGCGGGTCAAGATCCGGCCGAACTCGCTCGCGAAGATCCCGAGGCGTTGCGTCGCGCGGTCGACGAGGCCATTCCGTTTCTCGAGTTCCGTCTCGAGCGAGTCCTCCTCGGCGCCGATCTCTCCAGCCCGACCGGACGGGCCCGGGGGGCCGAAGCGGCCCTGAAAGTCCTGAGAGAGCACCCGAGCGATCTCGTGCGCGACCAGTACCTCGTGCGGGTGGCCGATCGTCTGGGTCTGGACGTCGAGACGCTGCGCCAGATGTCGCGCGCTCCCCAGTCCGAGGCGTCGTCGGGCCCCGCACCCCGCACGTCGACCCGGGTGAACCCACCGTTACAAGACCTCCCGAGACCGGGGACCGAGGGTCTGCGTCTACTCCTCGCCGAGCCCGCACTGGCCGGGGAGTACCTAACCCCCGAACTCTTCGTCGAACCCCGCCAGCGCCTGGCCGCCCGCGTCTTGATCGAGCAGGGCTCGGTGTCTCGAGCGATCGATGCCCTGCGCGCGAGCGAGGAGACGGAGACGGCCGAGGTTCTCGAAACACTGATCGTGATGGATGAGCCGGCCGAACTCGACCGCGACGCCGTTCTCTCCCAGTTGGTCCGGTCGGCGGTCGCCCACGAGCTACGCCAGATGGAACGGGAGTTACGACTCGGTGAGATCGAGCCGGGTGTCGCCATGTCGGTGATTCGCGACGTGAAAGAGCGGGTCAACGAACTCGAGGGACCCCTCCGGGGTACGGCCACGGCGGAACTGCGCGAGTGGTTGGTGGCCCGGAGAGTCACGTGATGGTGCGCCGGGTCGGGGGCCTCGAAATACTGCCCCCGCTGAGCGCCGAGGAGGAGCGCGAGGTCCTGGCCGATATCGAGTCCGGACGCGTCGCCGCGCACCAGCTCGAGTTCGAGTCTGACCCCCAGCGGCGCCGCGAGTTGCGCGCCGAGCGTGATCGCGGCGAGCGCGCCGAGTCCCGACTCATCCAGTCCACCCTGGCTCTCGTGCGTCACCGAGTCGTTGAGCGCGGGTACCGGTTCTCCGACGAGGATCTCGAACTCGCCGGAGTGGAGGGGCTCGTCAACGCGCTCCAACGATTTAATCCCGGCTCGGGGGCCCGGTTCTCTACCTACGCCTACTACTGGATCACGAAGATGGTGAACCAGGCGATCCGCCAACAGGCCGGGCTCACCGAGTCGGAGATGGAGCACATCCTCGCCCTCCAACGGCTGCGCCGAAGTGATCTGACGAAGACCTTCTCGGCGCGCGACATCGCGAGCGCCCTCAAGATCACCCCGGAACGCGCACGCGAGATCCGCGAGTTGGAACGAACCTTCGTCAACCGGATGATTGTCGAATCGGACCGGGAGGTCGGTGACCTCGCCCAGAGCGTTCCGTCGGTCGACGACGCCCCCCACTGGATTATCGAGACTCTGAAACGGCTCTGCGGCGATGACTTCGACGCCTTCTGGCAGTGGACCTTTCGAACAATGAGCATCGAGGAGATGGCCCGGGGGAGGGGAATGTCTCGCCAGGCTCTCTCGAAGCGTCTCGAGCGCTGTCGGCGCGCCGTGCGCGAAAGTCCGGAGGCCGAACGTTTACAGGCCTGGTTCGATCGCCGCTAACCGGGAGGGGCCGGCCGGGCTCGGTGATAATGTGAGGTGCCTTCGGGCGCGGTCCCAGATAGCTCAATTGGCAGAGCAAGCGACTGTTAATCGCTAGGTTGCAGGTTCGAGTCCTGCTCTGGGAGCCAGTGTGTGCCGGGTGATGGGACGGATTGTCCGGGACGGATGAACCTTCGGACTCCTGTGAATCCCTGACCGCGTCTCTGGTAGTTGACCGAGAGATCGAGGCTGGTGGTCGATGTCGAGTCTCGTGCGACGGTGCGCACGGTACGCTCCGACTTCGTGGACGGATCTCTCCTCATCTACGACGGCGACTGCGGATTCTGCACCCGTAGCGCCCGGTGGATCGAGGAACGCTGGCCGGCTCACGTCGCCGTCGCCCGTTCCTTTCAAGAACTCGGCGAATCAGGTCTCGCCGAGGTGGGTCTCACTCTCGACCAGGCCACTCGCCAGGTCTGGTGGGTCGACGAGCACGGGGTCTGTGGGGCCGAGCGTGCCGTGGCGAGAGCCCTCAGGGCCTCCGGGGGGTGGCGGCGGGTCGTGGGGGCTCTCCTCGCCTCACGAGTCGGGCGCGTGGTGAGTGCGCCGACCTACCGACTCGTCGC
>JABEUS010000032.1 GCA_013044285.1 Acidimicrobiaceae bacterium | reverse complement strand
TTTTTCTAAGAGTGACGCCGCCCCTCGAGAAGAAAGTTCTTTGGCACCGAGAATCTGGATAACGAAAGGGCCCTTCTCTTCCGTTGAGAGTCCAGAAAGCATGGCGTAGTCAATGTCTCCGACTAGTCCGTGAAAGAGGGGGCGATCAGGTTCAAGGTCGAAACGTTCAACATCCAAAACTCCGCGATCCGAGGTTTCCATGATGACTGGAATCCTCTTCTCTCGAGCCACTTGACGTACGAGAACCTTCATATCAAGCGAGTCGCACTCCTCGACCACCAAATCCAAGCCGTCGAGGAACTCTTCGACATTGTCGGGAGACAGACCGTGAGTAAAGGTGTGAACTTTGAGGTATGGATCAACTTCCGCAATTCGTCGAGCGGCGGCCAGCGACTTGTTCAATCCAAGGTCCACAACTCCGGTCGGAATGCGGTTCAGATTACTTAGTTCGATGTCGTCAAAATCAGCAAGCCGAAGTTCGCCAATCAAACCTTCCATGGCAAGTACGTGGGCAATGGAGTGTCCCGCGCTCACTCCTACGACGCCGACTTTAAGGCTTCGGAGGCGATTCTGTTCGCGCATTGTGATTTTGTGTCGATTTCGGGCCAATCGAAGATGCTCAAAACTCTTGGGGCCAATGAGTCGTACGAGTGCTCGGCGCCACGGATAGTAGACCCACCTCTGACCCTCTTGTCGAAACTCATTCAACGCCGAATCTGGCAACGCGGTGAGCTGATTCACTTGCTCGTCGAAGCGGTCTAACAGTTGAAGGTCACCATCCTCTCGGAGCGTTCGCAGAACTTCACGGTCAGCGCGGTTCCTGACATCAAGAACGAGAGCTCGCCAGGACTTGTAGATTGTGCCCTGGTCGGCATCGACACGATCTTGCTCCCGGGGGCCCCTAGCCAATTGTTCAGCGTCGCGACGTAAACAATCCCGCTGTTCGGGGGAAGCAATCTCGACGCTTAACGCTCGTCGGTAAGAGATAGCGACGGTACGGTAACGCTCGTCCGGGAAGGATACTGACGTCTCACCTACACGAATGAATGCTGTTAGGTCACCGCTGAAGATCATCCGGTCTGCGACAGCCATAATTGCAAACTCAACTCCGAGCCAATTCATAGCGTGAAGAGCGCAGCGTTCAAATATGCCAAGTAGGCGGTGTCCTAACTTTGACTCACCGTCCGACCATGCTCCCTTTATTTCGATAGCTCCGAGACGGCACTCTTTATCGATTGTTTCACCAATCAGACCAATCTCCGAAGAGGCGGCCATTTCTCCCATAATGGCCGCGTCAAATCGATTCTCTAGGGGACCATGGATTCTCATGCCTCCCACTACGTGTCCACTGGGGTCAAACCCCAAGAAGAAGAGCGACACCCCCGTGCCTGCTTCGAGTTCCTCACGGTGGAAAGCTTCTTCGACCCCGCGGCTGCGGTAGCGACCCTCCGCTCCGTCGAGGTACTGCTTCCAGAGGTCGGGGCGCTGGGCGGGGTGGTGACCCTCAAAGCGAATACCCGACGCCTCATCGATAAAGTACGCCCCGAATCGGTAACGCCGGTTCACGGAGTGAGCCACCACTTCTCCTGACTGTTCGTTATCTAAATCACGTTCGTGTAATTACAGCCCTAGCATAATGATGAGAAAGTAATTTCACGGGCATAACGACGTTCTATCTACTGGCACCGTCGTCGAGGAGAGTCATGGCGTGGGCACTGGGGTACGTCGCGGTGATGGGCTTACTCGTCGGCAGTTTTCTCAACGTCGTCGTCTACCGGGTGCCCCGTGGTCTCTCCGTCGTACGTCCCCGCTCGGCGTGTCCCCAGTGCGCGACTCCCATCAGCGGACGAGACAACATTCCCGTGCTCTCCTGGTTGCTGCTGCGCGCACGGTGCCGGCACTGCCACCACCCCATCTCGGCGCGCTACCCCCTCGTTGAGGTAGCGAACGCCGTCTTCTGGGTGATCGGGGCTCTGCGGATTGGTTTTCACCCCGTTCTCGGGGCGGTCCTCGTCTCCACGAGCATCCTGTTCGCACTCGCCCTCATCGACGCCGAGACCATGACGTTGCCCCGAACCCTCGTCTACTGGGGAGTCGGGCTCAGCGCCCTCGGGCTCGTCGTGGCGTCTCTCTACTCCCGTGAGATTCATCCCCTGGTACTCGCCCTCGTCTCGGGAGCGGGGTGGTTTCTCGTCTTCTTCCTCATCAACTTCGCCAGTCCGCGCGCCCTCGGCTTCGGGGACGTCCGACTGGGGGGCCTGCTCGGACTGATCCTCGGCTGGTGGGGACTCGGAGAAGTGCTGGTGGGTTTCTTCGCGAGCAACGTCCTCGGGGTCCTCGTGGGGGGAACCCTGATTCTCACCAAGCGACGCCGGAGAGATCAACCCATCCCCTACGGGGTCTATCTCGCCTCGGGCACCCTGTTCGCCCTGTGGTTCGCGCCCGCTCTCTTGAGTCACTGGCACCACTGGCCCCAGAGCTAGTTAGTAGACGTACTCCATGCGCAGACTCTCCGAGTCCCACTCGGGGTCGAGGGGGATCCGGCGCGCGGTGCGGGTGAAGGCCCGCCGGGCCGACCACATGAGGGCCGCCGCCTCTTGGAGGTGGTGCCACTTCACGCGGTCAATCTCTACGTCGAGGACTCGCTCGATACCCTGCATCTTTTGCACCAGGAGGTTACGCCGTTCGTTATGTCCGGCCCCCGTGAATCGTCCGAACTGCATGGGCACTCCCCCGTTCATCTCCAGAAAACTGAGTTCGGGGTGTCCCTCGTAGATCTGACGCTGGCGGTAGGGGGCCATCTCGGTGGCCACCTCGCGGTAGCGGGGCAGCATCATCACGGTCACCGCGTCCAGGTTGTCGTGGGGGTGCTCGGGATCCATGATGGCGGCGCGAGAGGGGGTGTGCATGATGACGTTGCCGCGGGGCCCGAGCAACTCCTTCGCCATCTGGTCACAGGTACGCAGGTGCAGGTCGTCGGTGTCGAGGTAGCCGACCGGGACGTTGATCACCAGGGCGTCGAACATCGGTCGCTCGTCGACGATCTCCATGAAACTGGAGTAGAGCTTCGGTTCATCCGGCGCGAAGGTGGCCCCGGCGATCTTCGCGGAGGCGACGAGCCAGGCGCTGGCACTCGGCACCACCCCGGCCACAATCCGGTAGGGAAGATTAGGACCCCTGGAACTCAACGCCCGAGTGACCCTCTCCCCCGGGACTTGACGGTGTCGATGGCTCGCACGAGCTCTTTCGGGTGGGCCGAGGCCGCCATGGCGTCCTCGTAGGTCACGGTCTCGGAGGCGACGAGCTCGGCGAGGGAGTTCTCCATCATCTGCATGCCCTCCTTCGAATTCGTGAACATAATGTTGCCCAACTGGTTGGAGCGACCCTCCCGGATAAGGTTTCGCACCGACGGGGTCGCGACCAACACCTCGAAGGCCGCCACCACTCCGCCCCCAATCTTAGGGATAAGGCGCTGGGCGAAAATCGCGGTGAGCGACGAAGCTAACTGAACCCGGGTTTGCTCCTGGCGCCAGGCCGGAAAGACGTCGATGATTCGGTCGATGGCCTGAGCCGCGTCGTTGGTGTGCAGGGTGCCAAAGACGAGGTGACCGGTCTCGGCCATGGTGAGGGCGATCTGAATCGAGTCGATGTCGCGCATCTCACCGATGAGCATGATGTCGGGGTCCTCGCGGAGCGCCGAGCGTAGCGCCCGTTGGAAGGAGGGTGAGTCGAGACCGATCTCTCGCTGGGAGACGGCCGCCATCTTGTGGTGGTGGACGTACTCGACCGGGTCCTCAATGGTGAGGATGTGGGCCGGGCGGCTCTCGTTAATCCGGTCGATGATGGAGGCGAGGGTCGTCGACTTACCCGAACCGGTCGGACCAGTCACGAGGACGAAGCCGCGGGGCTGCTTACAGACCCACTCGGCGGCCGGGGGCAGACCGAGCCGGTTGAAGTCGGGGATCTTCGAGGGAATAATACGCAAGCTGAGCGCGCTCTGGCCCCGTTGGGTGAAGATCGAACCACGCACGCGGGCGAGGTCCCTAAAGGAGAAGGCGAAGTCCACGTCGTACTCGGACTCGTAGGTCTCGCGCTGTTCGTCCGAGAGAAAGGGCCAGGCCATGGCGCGGATCTCGTCACCGGTCATCATCGGGGCACCTTCGACGGGCCGCAGGGCTCCGTCGACCCGGATTCGGGGGGCCGACTCGTGGGAGAGGAGAAGGTCGGAACCCTTGTGTTCCCAGAGAACCTCTAACCACTTCTCAATACCGGCGAGGGAGTCAGTCGTCATCTCGCTCCTCCATCTTTCTGCCTCGTCGCACCAGGTGCCCGACCCACTGGGCCGGGCACCTGGTGCGTACAACGTCTTGAGTCTCGGTTACCTAGTAACCGGGAGTGATTAGCTCGCGATACCCGTGCAGGCCGACGAACCGTTCCACGCAGCCCAACCGGTGTTGAGCGTGCTGCCCGTCAGAGGAGCAGTCTTCAGGCCAGTCTTACCGACGTACAACTTGCCAGTCTCGATGGCGAACTGGTAGTGGGTGCTGTTACCGGGCGCCGTCGCAATGTAGGACCCCAACACCTGGTCGATAGTTGCGGCAGGCGAGGAACCTGGGCCGGCGTTGGCGACAGTGGTTCCCTGAGCGGTCGCTGCGGCGAGAGCGGTCTCGTAGGTCGCGCCGTCGCTCTGGCAGGCGGCCAGGGCGCTCGAGGTCGTGACTCCACCGAGGGAGAACACCACAACCGCGGCGAGAATTCCGAGTACGACAATAACGATGAGGAGTTCGATCAGGGTG
>JABEUS010000031.1 GCA_013044285.1 Acidimicrobiaceae bacterium | reverse complement strand
TCAGACGGATACCTCGTCTGTCCTGCTTGCTTCTTGTCCATGATTCCATCCTCTCTCCCAAGCGGGAGAGTCTCCGGAATACCCAGGCCGGTTCAAACTCGAGTTCAATGAGGCTCTTGACGTCCTGTTTTCAAGGGACGATGCGACGGATCTACTCCGATTCCTCTCGACGTGCGTGTTGGACTGAATGGGTGTCCTTACGCTCAAGGGATCTCATCCCCGGCACATAGAAAGAAATGACAACCTTGCGGTGAGGTGTGACATCAGTTGGCAACCCCTAAACCACTCAGCCTGGGGCCTTCGTACCGGCCTCGTGGTGGGCTGGTCCTCGACGGACGTCTGCACCAAGCGGGTTCCACTGCGCTGAGCGGGTTGCTCATGGGGGTGTTCACCGTTGTCCTGGGGATGATCCTTCGAGTGGTGTCGGATCTGAGAACCCGGCTGGGCTTCGTCACGCTCGCCCAAGCTCTCTAGAGGTTCTTTGTTGTGGACTGGCGTCTCCTCGCGCAGGGTGCGATGCGACCACGCTGAGAGTGGTGAAACGGTACGAACTAGGTCCGCTTGAGACGCGAGAGTGACTGAATGCCGCGCATGGTGAAGACCGACACCAAGGCTACGACGCCTGCGGTACCGCCCATGCCCGAGAGAACGGGGCCGAAGCGTAACGCCAGCCAGGTGAACAAGAGTCCGGTGAGCGCGATAGCCCAGAAGGACCGGGCGACTCTCTCGGGTGTGGTCATCCCCACGAAACTCGAGCCGTACCAAAGGTAGGAGAGTACGTTGCCGTGAGGAAGTGAGGAAGCGGGAAGCAGGGCCATCACCAGCGAGAAGGCGGCGGTGGGCACCGAAGAGCCGAGGACCGCTCCCCAGCCTCGCTGGTGCGACAGGTAGTGCGTCACTGGCGCCGCGACACCTCCGACTAGGAAAGCCGCTAGGAGAATGGAGTGGGCCTCGAGGGGGTGTGCGCCCGGTCCGCGCTGGTGCACACTGCGCGCTACTAAGGACACCGCGAACGTGGAGATGAGGGCCATCGTGCCCATCTTCCCCCCGATTCCGACCCACGCGTCACGACTGAGCGACCAGATGAAGCCGGTCACGACACCGGCCAGGAGGACCCACCAGAAGGAGGGCAAGACCAGCGCTGACGTGATGCCCACGAACGCCCCGGCGTAGATCGGCGCGCCGTGATAGTCGCGAGCCCCTTTGATCCAGCGGACGCTGAGACCGCCGATCAAGCCCGTCGCGGTGGCGGCGAGAATCGGTGCCACTCCGCCGGCGCGCATCAGTGCCATCGAACTGATCGCCCCACCAAGGGCGAGGAGAGGGTCTTCGATTCGACTTCGCTCCAAGTGACCGGCATCGCGGGTTGCGGCGATGCCGCCAGCGCAGAGGGCGCCGAGTAGTGCGATGATAATTCGATTCACCCAAGATTCCTGGCGCCAAAAACTGACGATCGCGATGATCGCGAGCATCATCCAGAGGGTGGAGAAGTGCAACCATCTCGACAATCGCGAGCGCGTCGCCGTTGGATTCATCCCGTCGAGATTAGTAGTGCGGTG
This sequence comes from Acidimicrobiaceae bacterium, assembly GCA_013044285.1. Classification (GTDB taxonomy): domain Bacteria; phylum Actinomycetota; class Acidimicrobiia; order Acidimicrobiales; family RAAP-2; genus RAAP-2. The sequence continues at coordinate 8,975 of JABEUS010000031.1, read as the reverse complement.
CTGGAGGTGTCCCGCCCGAGTTTTCGGTTACGGTGACTGAGAAACCCCGGCTGCTTCGAGCCCCGGAGGACATCGTGGATCCTGTCGCGCTCCAATTCATCGAGGTCTTGGCGTGGCGCCGGAGACAAAGTACGAAGAGGACGGAGGACCGTCGCTTCTGCGAATCGCTGGCATTCTACGGAATGTTGGCGCACCGGACTCCTTGGAGCGACTTCTTAAAGCGGTCACTGTTAACGCGCTCATCGGAAACGGAGACGCACACGCCAAGAACTTCTCGTTGTTGCACAGAAGATGGTGCGCTGACGCTGACACCCCTGTACGACCTCATGTGCACGCTGTACTACGGAGACGATCGGTTGGCGATGTGCATCGACAACGTCCGTCGAACGAATCTTCTGACGATGGAGCGAATCGTGAATGAAGCGGTGCGCTGGGGAATGTCGCGCGGCCGCGCGACTGAGATTGTCGTCAATCTTCTGGAGAGGGCTCCCGCTGCGCTTGGCCTCGCCCGCGAAGTGACCGAAGGTGTGCCAGCGAAGCTGGTCACAATTGTCAAAGCCCAGCTCAAACAGCTTCGGTCGGTCGAATGATCGCCGTCACTCAACGGGTGCCCCCAGATCCCGAGCCGAGCGACGTGAACCGGTCTCTACTTCACCTGCATCGTCACGAGGCGTCAGTGACGTCGAGGGCCAAATGAGAGGTGGCGGACTCTTAGTACGTCGCCGACAGTTGTCGGGCCGGTCCGTCGACGGTCATCTGTCCACCGTAGGGAAGAACGTACTGGGGGTCGGTATGACCGAAGTCCGGTCCGTAGACGAAGAGCGCGTCCGGGTTGTACATTCCCAGTACGTGGAGAACAGCAGTCCTCTGACTCTCTCGAAAGGCCTGGCGTTCGGACTCCGTGAAGGGAGCGTGGTCGTGCCACGCCTTCGCCTTAGCCATCACCACCGCCGGAAACTGTTCCAGGAGTCCCCGCTCGCCGAAATTGCGCAACATTCGAAAGACTTCGTCTGCCGGGGGCATCTCCTCGGAGGTCTCTAGCAAGAGTACGCAGCCGGCGTAGGCCTCGCTTGGTAAGACCCAACGATTGGCCGCCAAGTTCCAATGCAGGATCTCGAGGTTCCCGCCCCAGGTGGGCCCGCTCACGACGCGCGTCGCGTTGTGCCAGAGCCAACCCTCCTCCGGGACGGTCGCCAAGGATTCTTCGAGAGTGGAGAGGTCTTCCCACCGACACTGCAGATCCGTGAACCGCTCCACCGGTTCGATCTCGTAGGTTCCGTGGTCAAAGAGGGCGTGACCCAGTGATGACATCGCTACCTCGTGAACACCGCCGGGGCGAGCGAGATGGACCAGTGTCGAGCCCCCGTGATAGCCCGTGACGCCGAGGTTCCAGAGGTAGTTAAGGAGGTTGGTGTTGTCCGAGTAGCCGAAAAACGGCTTCGGCGCTGCCTGGATGATGTCGGGATCGAGATGGGGCAGGACGGTGATCTGGTCGGAACCGCCGATGACCGCCATCAGCGCCTTGATGTCGGGGTCGGCGAAGGCCGCATTCAGGTCCCGCGCTCGTTCGACCGGGCTTGCTCCCACCTGGCGAGTGGTGGGGTACTCCACCGGCACGAGTTCGAATCGCTCACGGAGGACGCGTAGGCCAATTTCGTGCACCTGGGGGAACACCCCGGCCCCCGCCCAAGAGGGAGAGAGGATGGCGACGCGGTCTCCGGCTCGCAGCTTCGGTGGAGTCACGAGGCGACGAGCGTGGTTCACGGATTTGACCCTACTTTCTGGTCACCGACGGTCTCGAGAGGCTACTTTGAGCTGTGTGAAGGGTGAAGTAGTTCCACGGGAGTGAAAGACATTCCGGTCGAGAATCTACGCCGCGTCCCACGACGAGCAACGTGTTGTCTCTCGCGGAGTCCACTGGAGTCATCAGAAACCTAGTTCGTGTCCAAGCCCAACCGGTGGGCGTAAATCGCGGCCTGCGTGCGGTCCCGACTGTGGGTTTTAGCGAAGATGCGATTGATGTGGGTCTTTACGGTCGTTTCGGCGATAAATAAAGTCGCCGCGATTTCGTCGTTCGAGAGACCATGGGCGATGAGGACGAGAACTTCGCGTTCGCGCTCGGTAAGTCCGTCGGGGAGTGCGCGTGGAGCGTGCGCAGGAGTGGGAGTCCTCAACAGGGCTTCACGAACAATGGGATCCAGTACGGACTGTCCGGCCACGGCACCTTCGAGGGCCCGACGGATGTCGTCGCGCGCGGCGTCCTTCGTCAAGTAACCCGTTGCCCCGGATTCGAGGGCGTCGCGAATCGACTCGTCATCGGCGTACGCAGTTAAGACCACCACTGGTAGTGACGGGTGTTTCGCCTTCAGAGCGCGGGTGGCGTCAACGCCATCCATTCGCGGCATTCGGAGATCCATCAAGACGACGTCGGGGGAGTTCGTCTCTGCTAGTTCGAGGGCTTGTTCACCGCTGTTGGCGAGACCCACTACTTCGGCGTCGGGAAAGCCTCCCACGATGGTGGCGAGTCCCTCGCGCACCACGCGCTGATCGTCGACAATCAGCACTCGAATCACCGCGCCCAAACTATCGCTGGTTGGGGGAGGGGGTAAAGGACTCCCGACCCTCCACGAGGTTGGTGGGTACAGAAGCGACTACTCGCCACCCCCCACCCTTGGACTCGTCAACGCACTCGACGTCAAGGCGTCCCTCAAGCAGGGCGAGACGTTCAGCTATGCCCTGGAGTCCGTAGCCACTCCCGGAGTGGGCAAGGTTCGACCAGGTAGTACCACCATCGTTGATGACTTCGACTACGACGTCGGCGTCACGGTAGATGAGTCGCACGGTCTTGGCGGAACCGGTGGCGTGCTTCACAGCATTGGTCAGTGCCTCCTGTGCGGCGCGATAGAGAGTGACGGTGATCTGGGGTGGAAGACGTTGCGAAGCACCCACCACCTCGAAAGTGGTGTCGTGCACCGCGGCCAAGGTTCGTAGTTGCTCGTCGAGCGGTCCCGAATCGTCGCGGAGTGCTTGTACGGCGCGACGGGCCTCGTCCAGCCCGCTACGGACCAGGCGACGGGTGCGGGCCAATTGCTCACGGACGCCGGGTCCGGTCTCGGGTTCGGCGTCGACCACGGTGTCGAACGCCTCGAGTTGCAGCGAGAGGGCGGCGAGCGTATGAGCGAGGACGTCGTGGATCTCGCGCGCGAGGTGATTGCGCTCGGCGAGAAGTTCCGCACGTTCGTGCTCCACTTCCGTGCGCACTTCGTCGATCTTCTTTTGCGTGGCCACCTCGGCTTGCCTGATGGATTGTTGACGCGTTGAGCCAATGATCAGGCCGGCGAGTAAGGTCGCCAGGTCCCCCGTGGACCAGCCGTTCGAGGGGCTACTGATCGCGAGGGAGATCAAGACCGTTGCCCACCCGACGACTACCGTGAGCGTCGCGACGGCGAGACGCCAATGTATCGCCGCGTAGAGGGCGGCTACGGCGGAGAAGACTATTGCGATGGGCGTGAACGAAGTGAGGACACCGCCCGCGAGAGCCATCGTGAAAATACTCACTCGCGAGACCAGTGAGTCGTCATTGTGTATCACGAGGGCCATGATCCACGCCACCGCGGCCACGATGAGGACCGCGTCCGCCAGAGGTTGAAAGGCGCCTCGCGAAGTGGAGAGAAGGCCGCTGATTACGCCCCAAAGGAGGAGGATGAGACCCAGCAACGACGCCAGGCCCGGTCGAGGTGCGCGACCGCGCGCGCGCGATTGGACCCTAATAATTTTCCTCACCGACCTCCAGTATGGACGTCGGTCGAGTCTCGGGGCGGCCTTTTCGGTATGCACCTACCCTCACCGCTTCATGGCTCCCTAGACGTGCGCGACGTGTCGCCAGCACCACGGTGCGCCCTACTACCTCACAGATCGCCATCAAGATGAGAGAAGTCGCCCACACGCTAGTTCCGGAGAGCGAGTGGGAGACGCTGAAGCGTTCGATGGTGGCTGCCCCTCCGTGAGTCGCGTAGAACTGAAAGGCGAAGCGCCCACCGGTTCCCAGTACCCACAACGTGGCGGCGACGAGACCAGCTTTGGCCATGGGGGTCCCGTTGGCGTCGTGGTACACCGCGGTGAACCAGCCGGAGAAAATTCCGAGCGACACACCCGCGCCCACGCATGCACCGATCAGTCCGAGGTCGTTGCCGGACGTCGGAATCGTTTTTAAATAGTGAATAGCCACGTAGGCCACGATGGCCAACGGCAGGAGGAGAGACCTGTTCGTAAGTGGTCGTCCTCGAATCTGGAGTAGGACTAGTCCAATGAGAGTGAGATCGATGAGGTAGTCGCTAAAGGTCACGGGCCAGTTTCGCCGCGGCCACCGCCAGTGTCATCCACCCTCGGGTGGATGACCAGGTGGAACTTCTTGCATCCTCCGTTCGACGCGCACGGGACATCTCCAGGCTGACACTCGGGCCGAGTTGTCGTGCCGGCGACTAGAACCGATTACTCGAACCATCGATAGTTCGCTGAGTTACACGTCACGGACCTGCGTGGGTGACGTCGGGCGCTGGGTCACCGAGTCTTGGCCGACCCCCGGCGCGCCAGAACTCCTTCACCCCGATCTCCGCACCACGAAAGTGTTGATGACGGGTAAGACCTTCCGGACGTGGCGTTCTTAACTGGTCCCCGTAGACTTCTTCCGTGAAGCGCGCCGTGTGGTTCGATCTCCTCGGAGCGCTCCTCTTTGTCATTATCGGACGCCACAATCACCACCACGGCGAGACCCTGGTGGGGGTCCTGTCTACGTGGTGGCCCTTCGCAGTCGGGGTCCTCGTCGCCTGGATCGTCGAGTTCGTCGCTCATCGAGGCGGGGAGTCTCTCGTCGATGCGGCCGTCATCGTCGTCATGACGGTGGCCGTGGGGATGGTCTTGCGAGTGCTCTCTGGTCAGGGCACCGCCGTCGCGTTCATCATGGTGGCCCTCGCCTTCCTCTATCTCTTCTTCGGCGGATGGCGCTGGGTGATGCATCGTTGGCGACGCCGTCAGGGCACCCGAGACGGAGCACTCTAGACCAGGGTGTGGCCGGTACCGAGTCGGAGTACTTGTCCGCTCCCTGTTCGTGACTCGGAAGGGTCACGCAGAGCGACTGTCAGTAGTTCCTCGACTGGGGCGCAACGTTTGAGGCGCGATCTCGTTGATACAGTCTTCGAATTTCGGTGTGCTGGGAGGGTTTATTCATGAGATTGCCGAACTGGCCGGACCCCGAAAACTAAGCCAGTGGCGTAATTTTCGGGGTGCAGGTCAGAGGCGCACCGGGGTGCTGGTGGGGAGAGCTGCCTTCGAGAGGAAAGATTCGTTATCGCTAGGAGAGCACCCGGCGAGAGAAGTTCCGAAGTCCGAGAGTGAGAAACCCTCCGACGAAGAGCAGCAGGACCGGGTAGATCACGTAGAGCTGAAGGTGGGGGATGTTCGTGAACGTCGCCCGCATGCCCTCGTTCACGTACAGGAGCGGATTGAACAGCACCAGGGTCTGGAGCCAGTGCCAGGACCCGAGTTGGACGGGGGCTAGTCGACTGAAGTCGTAGTAGGTGCCGCCGAGAAACGTAATCGGCAAGATGATGAAGCCGAACATAAGTCCGATGTTGCGCGGCTCAAAACTGGTCCCGAGAACGAGCCCGAGCGAACTCATCGCGAGACAGGCGAGCGGGACCAGGGTGACCAGAATGAGCCAGTGGATGTGGAGGGACGCGTGCACCCCGGGCGCGTGCACGAGGGCGGCGATGGGGAGGACGAGGGAGGCCGAGATCAGGCCCTGGAGAGATCCGGAGATCACCTTCTCGAGGGCGACCAACCAGATGGGACAGGGCGCCTGGACGCGGTCCTCAATTTCGCGGGTGAAACCGAACTCCTGGGCCATGTTGAGCGCGACCGACTGGACGCCCTGAAACATGATGGAGATACCGACTACCCCCGCCACGAGAGTGGTCGCGAAGAGCCCTTCAGCACCCGCCCCGCCCACCGACTGGCCGATTTTCGGAAAGACGTAGAGGAAGACGAAACTCAGTAGGAAGGGTTGGATCAAGGTTCGTAGGACGAAGAGTTTGAGGTCCTTTCGAATGACCGTGGCGTCGCGCACGATGAGCGCCCAGAAGGCGGCGCGAGAAGCCCGCCACGTGGAGGGGGCGAGACGCGTTCCCGGGTTCTCGAGGGTGGTCATCAGTCGCGGAGTTCCTTTCCGGTGAGGGTGATAAAGACGGTCTCGAGGCTCGGCGAGGCGACGGCGACGTCTCGCACCTCGACCCCCACCGACTCGGCGCAGTCGATGACTCGGGCGAGCACCTTGTCGCGCTGGGCCACGTGGAGTTCGATGGTGGAGTCGAGTACCTTGGCTGAACCCATTCCCTCGAGTTGACTGAGCGAGTCGGCCAGGCGGGCGAGATCACCGGTGGCGCTCACGGTCACGATGGTGTCAATGCCGGTGGAGCGCTTCAGTTCCTCGGGGGTGCCGAGGGCGAGGATTCGTCCGTGGTCCATGATGGCGACCCGGTCGCAGAGTTGATCCGCCTCTTCCATGTAGTGAGTCGTGAGGAGAATCGTTTGACCCTCGTCGTTCAGACCGGTGAGCACCTCCCAGAGGGCCAGGCGACTCTGGGGATCGAGCCCCGCGGTGGGCTCGTCGAGGAACAAGACCGCCGGTCGGTGCATGATGGCGCGCGCCACCATGAGGCGTTGGGCCATTCCGCCCGAGAGGGCGTAGACGGAGGCCTTGGCCCACTTGGCGAGGTGAAACTTCTCCAGCAGCGCGTCGGTCTCCCGGCGCGCCTCGCGGGCGTTCATCCCGAAGAGTCGGCCGTGGAAGTAGAGGTTCTGGCTCACGGTCAGTTGGCGGTCGAGGGTGTTGACCTGGCTGACGACCCCCTGGAGCGCCTTCGCCCGCGCCGGGTGGGCCACGACGTCGACGCCGGCGACCCGGGCCTCTCCCGAGGTGGGCAGTACTCGGGTCGTGAGCATCCCGGCGGTGGTCGTCTTTCCGGCCCCGTTCGGGCCGAGGAGCCCGAAGATCTCGCCGGACATCACCGCGAGATCGAGGTGGTCGACGGCGACGACGTCGGAGTTGGCGTAGCGCTTGGTGAGAGCGTGAGTTTCGATGACGGGAGAACTCGACACGAGGTGAGCCTACGGTCCTACTCACCGGGCCGTGTCCTCGGGGTCTCCTAGGGTGGAGAGGTGGGTCGGCGCGGCTTTGTCTCTCTGGTGCAGACGGCTCTGCGCGATCTCTTCGATCAAGACACCGCCTTCGGGCGTCTCGCCCTCGTGCACGTGGTGATGATGGCCGGCGACACCCTGGTGACCATCTCTCTCGCGGGATCGCTCTTCTTCTCCGTGACTCCCGACGCGGCGAAGTCGAAGGTGCTCCTCTACCTCTTTCTCACTATTGCGCCCTTCGCCGTGGTCTCGCCACTACTCGGACCCCTCATCGACCGCGCGGCGGGGGGGCGACGAGTCCTCGTCGCCGCGGCCGCCGCCGTGCGCATCGTGATGTGTTGGTTGATGAGTCAGAATCTGGGGTCGCTCTGGCTCTTCCCGCTGGCCTTCGTGGTGCTCGTCTCCTCGAAGCTCTACGGAGTGACCCGGGGGGCTCTCGTTCCCGAAATGGCCCGGAGTGATCAGATGGGCTCCCAGAGAGTCTCGGCGGCGGGTTGGCCCCGAGAAGACCGCGGTGAGCGCGGGGGTTTCGCCGGCTACAACGCCCAACTCACCCTGCTCGGAACGGTGAGCGGTCTGCTCGCCGGAGTGCTGGGGGCGGCGGTGCTGAAGACCCTGGGCGCCGCGGCGGTTCTTCTCGTCGCCTCGGCGGTCTTCGCGCTCGCGACGGTCTTGGCGACCCGACTCGCTCGCCCGACGCAGACGAGTCGACAGCGAGGATCGGGCCACGCCCACGCTCACCTCGCTCCCGGAGTGGGTGTCGAGCTCTCGTGGAGTCTGAGTGCGTCGGGACTGATGCGCTTCGCGGTGGGCTTCGCCTCTTTTCTCGTGGCCTTCAATCTGCGCCGCCTCCACGCGGCGCTCGGGTGGTACGGGGTGGCCCTCGGGGCGAGCGCGCTCGGGTCGCTACTGGGTCTGGCCGTCGTGACCCGGTTGCGCACCCGAATCGCCGAGTCCCTGCAACTCGTCATCGCTCTGCTCGCGACGGGCCTCGGGGCCCTCATCGCCTCTCAGCACCCCTCTCTCGGGGCCCAGGCGGCCTTCGCCGGCTGGCTCGGACTCTGGGCGGCGACGGCCCAACCCAGTTTTGACTCCATCACCCAGCGTCTCGTGCCCGCGGGGGCCCAGGGGAGAATATTTGCCAGGTTCGCCGTTCGCCAGCAACTGGCCTGGGTCGTGGGGGCCCTCATCCCGGTCGCCCTACCGCTGGGTTTTTCGTCGGGGGACGAGTTCGTCGGTACTCTTCTGCTCCTCGGGGGAGTCGCCTACGCGCTGCGGGGCCGCGTTCGCCACTTCGGGTGAGTTCTAGGGTGGAGTCGTGGAACCGCTCGCCTACACCCGCCGGGTCCGCACCCTGATCGCGCTCATCGTGGTCGCGGTCGCGGTGCTGCTGGTGTGGATCCCCTACCTGGCCTACGCCCTCCCGGTCGACTACCGCACCCAGGGGTGGGTCCTCGCCTGGGTGGGTTACGACCTCGCCATGCTCTTCGTGCTCTCGGTCTGCGCCTGGGCGCTCTGGCGACACCGCCAACTGGCCATTCCCGCGGCGTTGGTGGGGGCGACCATGCTCGTGATCGACGCGTGGTTCGACATGGCGACCGCTCGCTCGGGCAGGGACTTTCTCACCGCGGTCGCGACGGCGGTGTTCGCCGAGATTCCCCTCGCCGTCGTCTTGTTCTACCTGGCCCGGAGATTTATCCGGGCCACCATCGTGAACGCCCAACGCATGGCCGGCGTCGAGGTCACCGTCGTGTCGTTGAGGCGGGCCCCCCTCGCCTGGG
>JABEUS010000030.1 GCA_013044285.1 Acidimicrobiaceae bacterium | reverse complement strand
TTCAACTGGACAATGTCGCCCACCTGAACCTTCCAGCTCACGATGTCGGCCTCGATGAGACCTTCGCCCACGTCGGGTAGGAGAAATACTTGCTGGCCCACTAGTCGAACTCCATCACTCGGTCCACTGCATCAAGGATTCGGTCAACCGTCGGGCGGTAGTCCTCCTCGATTCGTGTCGGGGGGTAGGGGATGTGGTAGCCGCCCACCACTAGACCGGGAGCCCTCATCGAGTAGAAGCAGCGGTGAGTCACGTCGGCGACGATGCTCGCGCCAATCGACGCGTGTACCGGAGCCTCTTGGACCACGACGAGGCGTCCCGTCTTCGAGACGGACTCCACCAACGTCGCAGTGTCTACGGGGGAAAGCCCCCGCAGGTCGAGAACCTCCAGCGAGACTCCTTCAGCCGCTGCCGTATCAGCCGCGCGCAGAATCGTCTTCATCGTCGAACCGTAACCCGCCACCGTGACGTCTGTACCGGGGCGGCGAACGACGGCGTCGTAGAGTCCGGCGGGCGGATTCTCAAAATCGACCTCGCCCTTCTCCCAGTAGCGACTCTTGGGCTCACAGAAAATCACCGGATCATCGGATTCGATGGCCTGCTGGATCATCCAGTAAGCGTCATTGGGCGTCGAGCACGCCATGACCCTCAGTCCTCCGGTGTGGGCGAAGAGAGCCTCAGGGCTCTCGGAGTGGTGTTCAATCGCCCCAATTCCCCCTTGGAAGGGGAGCCGAATGACCAGGCCCATGGTGTACGCACCGTCAGAACGCTTCCGCAACTTCGCCACTTGCGAGACAATTTGGTCGAACGCCGGAAAGACGAAACCGTCGAACTGCATCTCGCACACGGTGCGATACCCGCGAATCGCTAACCCCACCGCGGTGCCCACAATCGCTGACTCAGCGAGGGGGGTGTCGACCACACGATCCGGCCCGAAGTCCTTCTGCAATCCGTCAGTGATACGAAAGACACCGCCCAACTTACCGACGTCCTCACCCATGATGAGAACTTTGGCGTTCTTCTCCATGGCGCGTCGAAGTCCCTCGTTGAGGGCCTTCGCCATAGTCATCGTTGTCGTGGCCATCAGTGGCTACCTCCCGAGATACCCAGTTCCACCATCTCGCGGCGACCTTCGTCAATGAGAGGGTGTGCTTCGGCGTACACGTTGTCGAACATGGTGATCGGGTCCGGTCGACCCATCGCTAGGACGTCTACGCGCAATTGAAGAGCCAACTCTTCGGCTTCGGCGTCGACGGCCTCAAACTCGGCTTGCGTCGTGTGAGCTTCGTGCACGAGCAGGGCCTTCACTCGTTCGATCGGATCGCGGTGCTTCCAGACCTCGACTTCAGCTTCAACCCGGTACCGGGTCGGGTCGTCCGACGTGGTGTGAGCACCCATGCGATAGGTGTACGCCTCGATAAGCGTCGGTCCACCACCCGCTCGGGCGTTCTCGAGGGCCGTACGGGCTACCTCGTACACCGCCAACAGGTCGTTGCCATCCACGCGTATACCGGGGAAGCCGAAGCCTCGCGCACGGCGGTAGAGGGGCACCTTGGACTGAGTGGACATAGGTGTTGAAATACCCCACTGGTTGTTCTGACAGAAGAACACCACGGGAGCATTAAACGACGCGGCCCAGACAAAGCCTTCGAGTACGTCGCCCTGGGAGGACGCCCCGTCACCGAAGAAGGTCATCACGGCCTCTTCGGCGCCGTCACGCTGAATACCCATTGCGTAGCCCACGGCGTTCAACACCTGGTTACCGAGCACGATGGTCGGAACGGAGTGACGATAGGTGTAGGGGTCCCATCCTCCATTCGAGACCGCTCGAAAGAGACGGAGCATGTTGGCTGGCGGAACTCCACGCGACCACGCGATGCCGTGTTCGCGGTACGTGGGAAAGGTAAAGTCCATCGGATTAAGGGCGCGCCCCGCACCGATCTGGGCGGCTTCTTGCCCCTGGATGGGAGCCCAGAGCGCTAACTGGCCCTGTCGCTGGAGCGACGTGGACTCATTACACAGTCGTCGAATGATGACCATGTCACGGTACATCGAAAAAATCTTCTCGTTCGACAACGAAGAGGTGTAATCGGGGTGTTCCACCCGCTGACCCTCCGGCGTCAACAACTGGACGAGTTCCTCGTCACCCATCGACTCTCCTTTGACTACCCCCGCGGGAAAACACTAGTCCTCTAACATCAAGGGGTGGCTCGAGTGTGGGTGGACTGGGGGCCAGTACGCTCAAATCGTAGTTTTCGCCTACTCATTGGTGGGCAGTTTGCCTCCCTCATTGGGTCCAATATCACCATGGTGGCCATTCCCTACCAGGTCTACCTCGCCACCCACGCCAGTTGGTGGGTCGGGGTGGCCAGCATCGTCCAATTGCCGGCCCTTATCGCGGGATCACTGATGGGAGGTGCCCTCGGCGACCGCTTCGACAAGCGACCGCTCCTGGTCGCGGCCTCTGCCCTCTCAGCGCTTACCAGTACCTTTCTCGCCCTCGGAGCAATCCGCCACGGGGCACTCGGATGGCTGCTTCTGCTCGCCGCCGGCTCGGCCTTCAGCGGCGGATTGGGGGGGCCGATTCGCACGGCGGCAATACCCCAAATGCTCTCGTCCGACGACCTCGTCCCGGCCTACTCGCTGAACCAAATCGTGGTGAACCTAGCCGCCATTCTCGGGCCCTCCCTCGCTGGAGTGGTTCTCGCGGCGTGGGGACTCGACTGGTGCTACGGCCTCGATGCACTGAGCTTCGTCATCATCATGGGTGCCGGCGGACTGATGGGCCCGCTTCCCCCCACCCGACCGGAGGTCCCCCTGGGGCTGTTTCGCGCTATTGGTGAGGGACTGGTCTACGTTCGACACCATCGAGTCGCCCAGTTCGTCTACCTCGCGGACCTCAACGCCATGGTCTTTGGATCACCTCGAGGGCTGTTTCCCGCCGTCGCCCTCAGCGTGTACCACGGAGGACCACGACTGCTCGGACTCCTCTACGCCGCCCCCTCGGTGGGAGCGGTCGTCCTCGCGTTCACGTCGGGGTGGGTCACCCACATTCGCCGCCGAGGACGCGCCGTGGCGGTGGGTGTGTGGGGGCTGTCGGTCAGTGCCTTCGGGCTTGTCCACGTGGTGTGGGTGGCCCTCGTCTGTCTCGCCCTCGCCGGAGCCATGGACGTGATTTCGACCGTTCTACGCAATACGATTCTGCAACTCGCCATCACAGATGACGTGCGTAGTCGGGTCTCGTCCATCCAACTCGCCGTCGTGACCGGAGGACCCCGTGTCGGAGACCTCGAGTCCGGGGTGGTGGCTTCAGCCGTTTCTACCGAGTTCTCGATTGTCTCCGGCGGTCTGGCTTGCCTCGCCGGTATTGCCCTGCTCGCTCGTCGTCGGCGAGATTTCTGGACGTCGCGGGATCTCTAGTCGGAGTCAGGCGTACGCCGCGCCCCGAGCGTGACCGGTCGTCGTCGACCCTCGGTCACGTACGCCAACTGCCCGCAGGCCGCGGCGATTGAGCGACCTCGGGTGTCGCGAACCGAGACCGCCACTCCCCGGTCTCGGAGTTCGTCTCGAAACTCTCGTACCCGCTCCCGGGTCGAACCCCGAACGAGGAACCCCGGAGTGGGATTGAGGGGAATCAGATTCACGTGCGCTCGAAGAGGTCGGGCGAGCGCGGCGAGCTCATCAGCGGAACGATCCGTATCATTGACGCCATCGATAAGGGCCCACTCGAAGCTCACTCGACGTCCCGTGACATCGATCCATGTTTCGCACGCTTCGCGCAACCGGGCGATGGGATACCGTCGATTCAGGGGAACCAACTCGCTACGAGTCTCATCGTTAGCCGCGTGCAAGCTCACCGCCAGGGTGACGGGCAGACCCTCTCGAGCGAGTCGCTCGATTGCCGGAGCGACGCCGACGGTCGACACGGTGAGGTGACGAGCCGACATTCCCCGATCGTGGTGAAGTCGCCGTAACACCTCGGACGTGACCGCGTAGTTAGCCAGAGGCTCGCCCATTCCCATGAAGACGACGTTGCTCACTCGCCGGGGTGCGGCCGCCCGAACCGCAAACATCACCTGCTCTAAAACCTCACCTGCGGTGAGGTGTCGAGTGAATCCGGCCTGACCCGTCGCGCAGAAAGTGCACCCCATAGCGCACCCGGCCTGCGAAGAGACACACACCGTCACGCGGTCGGCGTAGACCATCAGTACCGTTTCGACCGTCGCACCATCGGGCAAGCGAAACGCCCATTTCACGGTGGAGCCTCGGTCCGATTCCACAGACGAGAGAACGGTGAGCGACGGCGGGAACGAGTGCGTCAGTTCGTCGCGCAGACTTCGGGGAACGCTCGTGAGCTCACTCAGGTCGCGCCCCTCCTCCCACAAACCCCGCCACACCTGGTCCGCGCGAAAGCGAGGGAGATTGGCGAGATGGGACGTCCACTCCTCGCGGGTCAGATCATAAGGTGAGGGCACCCACCCACGCTAACGGGCGCTCGGGCGCTCGGTCTGCTTGACTCAAAGAGACGAAGGAGGAGACATGGAGTTAGTTCGAACGTCAGCCCTAGTAACGGGCGGGGCCTCGGGTCTCGGTGAAGCGACCGCTCGCGCGCTGGCGGATCGGGGGGTACACGTAGTCGTGATGGATCTCAACGACGAGCGTGGTCGACGAGTAGCCGACGATATTGGGGGTTCTTTCACCCACTGTGACGTGACCTCTCCCGCCGACGTCGAGGGGGCAATCGCGCTCGCCCAAGATCACGCCCCGCTCTGGAGTGTGGTCAACTGCGCCGGGATTGTGTGGGCCCAGCGCACTCTCGGTCGAGACGGGGAGTACTCCTCGGCTCACGATCTCGATACGTTTCGTCGAATTGTCGAGGTCAATCTCGTTGGCACGTTTAACGTGGGTCGGCTCGCGGCAACCGCAATGTCTCACAACGACCCTGACCCTGATGGTGGCCGGGGCGCCATCGTAATGACTGCGTCCGTCGCGGCACAAGACGGACAAATCGGACAGGTCGCCTACGCCTCATCGAAGGGTGCGATTTTGGGTCTGACGCTGCCGTTGGCCCGTGACCTCGCCGTGGTCGGAGTCCGCGTGAACACAATTCTTCCCGGACTCATTGATACCCCCATCTACGACTTCGCTCCCGACCCGGTGGCCTTCAAGGCCCAACTAGCGTCCAACGTGCTCTTTCCCCGACGCCTCGGCATGAGTACTGAATTCGCGCACCTCGCCGTCGAACTCCTCACCAACTCCTATCTGAATGCGGAGTACGTACGACTTGACGGCGGAGCACGCCTACCCCCGAAGTAACTCGGAGATGCACCCGCTTTCGCATTTCAAAAGCCTTCACCCGGCTCTCGTCTTCATTGATGGAGACTGGAGTCACGCCACCATTCCTCGTCTGGCGACCAGCAAGCCGTTCCAACATCTCTCAGTCTGAATCTCGTGGCCGAAAGCAATCGCGCGCAAAATTAATGGCCCGGGCCCTCTCGGTGCCGAGTCCATCTCTCGCATGACGTCGCTGCTCGAGTCCCGACTACCGCCGAGGTGAGGTCAAGAGCAGTAGTGTTGCGACCTCGCTAAAAATCTCGGGTATCGGCGACGTTGTCGAATCGCGCGAACTCTCCGCGCCACGTGAGGTGAGCGGTACGAGTCGGACCATTGCGGTTCTTGCCCACAATGACTTCGGCGTCAGATTTCTTGTCGTTGGAAACCTCGCCGTACTGCTCGGCGCGAAAGAGGAAGAGCACCACGTCGGCGTCCTGCTCGAGGGAACCCGATTCGCGTAGGTCACTCATCATCGGTCGCTTGTCGGCTCGCTCCTCTAGCTTTCTCGACAACTGGGACAGGGCAATCACCGGGCACGCCAATTCACGTGCCAAAATCTTGAGGGAGCGACTCATTTCGGCGACCTCAACTTGGCGATTCTCCGCTCTCGAACGAGAACTCATGAGTTGCAGGTAGTCGATGACGATGACCCCGAGGTCTCCCTGCTGCTGCTTTATTCGACGGGCCCGGCTACGGATATCCATCACCGTAAGTGACGGATTGTCGTCGATGAAGATCTTCGCGCTCTGCAAGTAGCCAAAGGCGTCTTGGGCGCGCCGCCAGTCCGCGTCAGACAGGTCACCGGTACGTAACCGGGACGAATCAATGCGCGCGGTAGACGCCAGGATGCGCTCGGCCAACTCCTGGCGACTCATCTCCAGTGAGAAAAACAGGGCGGGTCGCTGGACCACTGAGCCCACGTGAGTCAAAATACCGAGGGCGAACGCCGTCTTACCCATGGCCGGGCGGGCTCCCACAATGGTGAGCGAGTGGGGCTGCAGCCCTTGTAATACCTGATCCAAAGATCGATATCCCGTCTCGAGGCCGTTAATTTGACCCCGAGTCTCACCGCGCTCTTCTAGGATGTCCGCTTCCTTGACGAGGAGGGCCTGCAGGCTCGACACCGAGTCGACCTTGTTCTCGTCACCAATCTGGTTAATACGCCGCTCCGCGTCGTCAATTAACGCGCCCACGTCGTCAGTCGGTTGGTAGGCCTCGTCAACGATAGAAGAGGCCGCCGCGATCAACCGGCGTTGTTGCGCTTTCTCACGGACCACTTCGGCGTAGTGTCGGGCGTTCGCTGCCGAGGGGGTGTTCATCTGAAGTGACGACAGCAGTGAGACTTCCACCGCGGCGGCTCCCTGCTCTTGCAGCTTCGACTGAACCGTCACGTAGTCCACCGGTTCGCCGGCGTTGGCCAGGGCAATGATGGCCGCAAAAATTTGACCGTGGAGGGGACGATAAAAGTCAGCCACCTCCACCGTCTCGTAGGCGACCGACACCGCCTCGGAGCTCAGCAACATGGCTCCCAGAAGGGACTCCTCCATCTCCATTGCGTGCGGCGGCACTCGCCCCGGGCTCGAAGTAGTAGGTCGGTCGAAATCAGTCTGGCTCATCTGAACTCCACGCTGTCAGGGATCGACTGTTCTAAACAAGCGGTCGATGTTGGGGAAATCACGACCGCGACCTGGGGATTGCCTGTGACTAACGACACTTACCACTGTGCCCCGGGGTTGTGACATGGCAACGCCGGGGCGATAGCGCCCCGGCGTGTCACTGCACTACAGAGGGATTACTTGGCCACAATCTCCAGGGAGACCCGAGCCACCACTCCTTCAAAGAGCTGAGCGTCGACCGAGGCCTTACCCACATCTTTCAGGTGTTCTTCCATGTGAATCTGGTGACGAGCCAGCGAGATGCCCGTCGCCGTGCGCAAAGCGTTCACGACATCGGCCTCAGTGACAGAACCAAAGAGTCGGCCGTTGGTTCCCGCTCGCGCCGCCACGACCACCGTGGCGGCCTCGATGACGCTGCGCTGAGCTTCGGCAGCCTTACGGTCCTGAGCCTCGCGCAAATCGCGGGCTCGGCGCATCGCCGTCGCTTGTGTTTCGGTCGCGGTCGTCGCTACGAGTCCCGCTCCGGTCGGCAAAAGGAAGTTACGAGCGAACCCGGCCTTCACCTCAACGATGTCTCCCCGGCGTCCGAGGCCCTTTACGTCACTACGCAGTAGTACCTTCATCACTCACCCGCCTCGTCGTTGTCGACTTGCTCAAACGTCTGGTCCGACACGGCCGTGTCGTCCATGGTGACCTCAGAATTTTCAACTTCGGCGTCCGGACGCTCGGCGCGCGGACCACGACGATCGTCTCGACGTCCACCTCGACGCTCCGTCACCGTGCGCTGGGTGTAAGGCAACAGCGCGAGTTCGCGCGCGGTCTTAATAGAGTCCGTCACGTCGCGCTGGTGCTGCTGGCAGTTGCCCGAAACCTTGCGGCCGCGGATCTTGCCTCGGTCGGAGATGTACTTGCGCAGTTGGGCCAGGTCCTTGTAGTCGACCGACGCCACTCCGGCCTGACAGAAAGCACACGGCTTCTTCTTGACGTTGCGACGGTTGTCAATCTTTGGTGCCCGCTTGGGCAGGGTGGGCATATTCTTACGGGGCATTAGAAGGGCTCCTCATCAAAGGGGTACGTAGGGGTCTCGGAGCGCGGTGCCGGCCGGTATCCACCGTCGGAGCCACCCTCTCGAGGGGTGCGGGTCACGGTCGCAGTCGCCCACCGCAAGGAGGGCGCCACGTCGTCGGCGACAATTTCGAAGGCACTGCGCTTGTCGCCCGACTCGGTCTCCCAGGAGCGTTGCTCCATTCGACCAGTGACGACAACGCGGACTCCCTTCGTCACGGACGCGGCAACATTCTCCGCCAACGGTCCGTAAGCCTGGACGTCGAAGAAGGAGGTTTTCTCCTCCCACTCCTGGCTCTGGCGATTCTGCCAGCGGCGAGAAACCGCCACCGCGATTCGCACAGCCGCTTGGCCGCTGTTCAGAAACTTCAGTTCGGGGTCGCGGGTCACGTTACCCACGACGGTGATGGTGTTATCGGCCACGGTGGCTCTCCTCTACTCGGATGCGCCGTTAGGCCTTCGCCGCCACTCGCCCGGCGGGCGCGTGGCGACGCAGAATCTTGAAGCGCAACACCTCGTCGGACAGCGTCAGAATTCGATCTAACTCGTCCACGGTCACCGACTCCCCGGTGAACTCCACCAGGACGTAGTAACCCTCTTTGCGCTTCTTGATTTCGTACGCCAGCGGTCGCTTACCCCAACGGTCGATGGAGCCGACGACTCCGCCGTGGCTACGTATGGTTTCCAACGCTCGATCCAGTGCCACCTGAATGGACTGGGCGTCGACTGTGGTGTCAAACACCACCATGGTCTCGTACGGCCGATGGGCCATAAGGGGTCCTCTCTCCCTCCGGACTGGCTACGCCAGGCCCCGCGGACAACGGGGCAGGGGGACTTCTCTTGTTTCCGCACGGTGCGGGGCCACGAGTCTACCCTGTTCGCCCGGAGGAGGTCGCCGACGGCTCATCGGGGTCGATCTCGTAGCTTTCGGCCAGAGTGGGAAAACTACCGGAACGCACGTCGTCGGCGTACCGGGCGAGAGCCTCGGTCATCGCCTCACCAAGTTCGGCGTAGCGCCGGACAAACTTCGCGGTCGGTCCGAGAGAAAGACCGAGAATATCGTGGAAAACCAGGACTTGGCCGTCGGTGTCGGGTCCGGCCCCAATGCCAATGGTCGGAATGTCGAGTGTCGCCGTCACCAGCGTTCCGACGGACGCCGGCACACCCTCTAAAACGAGGGAGTACACCCCGAGCGACTCCAAATGCCGGGCGTCTTCCACGAGTAACCGCGCGGCCTCTTCAGACTTAGCCTGAACTCGATAACCCCCCATCGTGAGAACGCTCTGGGGGGTGAGTCCCAAGTGGCCCATCACCGGAATCTCGGCGTCGAGGAGGGCCCGCACCACGTCGGTTCGCTTAGCTCCCCCCTCTAGTTTCACCGACTGGGCACCCGCTCTTACTAGGGCGGCACCGGCGCGAACCGCTTCGTTTCGACCTTCGTGATACGTCGGCCACGGTAGATCCGCGACGACGTGAGCACGTGGCGAGACCGAGGCCACCGCCTCGACATGGCGGACCATGTCCCCGATCGTGAGATGAAGAGTGTCCCGATGGCCCAACATCACATTGGCTAACGAATCTCCGACCAGGAGGATGTCCACGCCGGCCCGATCAGCAAAATACGCCCCCGCCACGTCGTACGCGGTCACCATGACCAGGGGCACTCCTCCCGTCGAGCGCTTACGCGAGCGGATGGCCTGGGTATTCACGAGTTGACCTGTCCGGCGCGCCGAGACGACCGGCCCCCCGCACTCCAACGGCGAGCTAAGTGGTGAAAGTGACACCCGGTACAGACCTCGACGGCGTAACACTGAACGGGTTCGGCGCGTCGTTCGAGACGGGCCAACTCGGCACGGGTCAACGGACACGTCCCCCCCGCCGGAAGCCGGGCCCCAAAGACGTAGGTCACTTCGACCAAATCTTTCTCGTCGCACACGGGGCATCGTTCGCCGGCGGGCCGACCGAGGTTTCGCGCCGCCCGCAGTAGTTCGGGGTGGGCGTCGCAAATCTCGTCCCGACCAACGGTTCCCGCGGCGAGTCGTGACACCAGGGTGTGGCGGACCAACCCGTACTCCACCACGGCGCTACCCGCTGACTTGTGAGACGAGGTCCGGCCCATGTCGGCTGACATTACCGCTTACGTGACCCATACCCCGCACCACGACCATTTGTGCATCATCGATATATCGAACTGATATGATTGTTCGCGTGTTGGACCTCGCCATTCTCGGACTCCTGATGGAGCGTGAGCATCATGGTTACGAGATCCGCACTGAAGTCCGGGAACGTTTGACCTTCGGGGCACCCTTGTCCTTCGGGTCGATCTACCCCGCTCTAGCCCGTCTTGAGCGTGCCGGCCTCGTCGAGGTGGCCGACACCACGAGCGGGTTCGCGAGTCGCCTCTCCACGGGCTCGCTCTCCGGCGAACGCGCCAGTTTGCGAACTCTGCGCGCCGGCGCAGCACTCGGGCGAAGGGGGCGAAAGGTCTACCGAATTACCGCCCAGGGACGTCTCAGTTTCAACGAACTGTTGGCCGACCCCTCCGCCGGTGACGACTCGAGAGACTTTTCCCTTCGAATCGCTCTCGCGAAATACCTCACTCCGGCACTACGCATCAATTTGCTCGAACGTCGCCGGGGTGAACTTGTGCAACGTCTTGGCGAGTTGCGTTCAACGAGCCAGCGTGACCATCTCGACGACTACGCGAGGAGCGTGGTCACCCACGCGTCTCGAGGAATTGAGCTCGACTTGGAGTGGATTGACTCACTCCTGCGTGCCGAACAACACGACCATCACTTCGCCGATCCGGCGAAGTCCTAAGAAAGGAGAGCCATGAGCAAGATCCGCGTGGCCATCGCTGGCGTAGGAAACTGCGCCTCTTCCCTCGTTCAGGGTGTGACCTACTACAAGGACGCACAACCTGGCACGACCGTTCCCGGGCTCATGCACGTCACTCTGGGTGACTACCACGTCGCCGATCTCGAGTTCGTCGCCGCCTTTGACGTCGACGCCACCAAAGTGGGCCAGAATCTGGCTAAAGCCATCGAAGGTGGTCAGAACAACACGGTGAAGTTCGCCGATGTCCCAGAACTCGGCTGCACCGTGCAGCGTGGCCCGACCCTCGACGGATTGAACAAGTACTACCGAAGCGTCATCGAGGAGTCTCCCGCCGAGCCCGTCGACGTGGCCCAAGCTCTGCGCGATGCCCAAGTCGACGTCCTCGTCTCGTATCTGCCGGTTGGTTCCGAAGATGCCCAGCGCTTCTACGCCCAGGCCGCCCTCGACGCGAAGGTGGCCTTCGTCAACGCGATTCCGGTCTTCATCGCCTCGGATCCGGAGTGGGCCGCGAAGTTCAGCGCCGCGGGCGTTCCGATTATCGGTGACGACATCAAGAGTCAGGTCGGAGCGACGATTGTGCACCGCATCCTCACTCGACTCTTCGAGGACCGTGGACTCGCCCTCGACCGGACTTACCAGTTGAACGTCGGTGGCAACATGGACTTTAAGAACATGTTGGACCGTGAGCGCCTGGAGTCGAAGAAGGTCTCGAAGACCCAGGCCGTGACTTCTCAGGTGGAGAACTACACCCTGGCCGCCGACGACGTCCACATCGGCCCCAGCGACCACATTCCGTGGTTGAAGGACCGCAAATGGGCCTACATCCGCCTCGAGGGCCGAAACTTCGGTGACGTCCCGCTCAACATAGAGTTGAAGTTAGAAGTGTGGGACTCGCCCAATTCAGCGGGAGTCATTATCGACGCCGTGCGCTGCGCCAAAATTGCCCTCGACCGTGGGATCGGTGGTCCGATTCTCGGGCCCTCCGCCTACTTCATGAAGTCGCCTCCGGTGCAGTTCCACGACGACGTCGCCCACCAGATGGTGGAGGCCTTCGCCGAAGGCGCCGACAACCCCGTCTGGCCCTAATCGAACCTCACGACCCCCCCGCGCTTCACGGCGTGGGGGGGTCGTTGTCGTTCCACCACTCGAGGAGACGATGAGTCGCCTCAGCCCTCGAGATCTCGCCCTCTTCACGACGGATCTCCATCAGAAAATCGAGGGCCCGTTTCACGTTGCGACTCGGCGGAATGTGGAGAATGGCCATGACCTCGTCTCCGTTGAGAGCGGGGCGCATATTGTCGAGGTCCTCACGGCGACGCAGTTCAATAATCCGTTCCTCGAGGTGATCCATGCGCCCCGCCAGTTCCGTGGCCTTACGTTGATTACGAGTCGTACTGTCGCAGCGTGTGAGTTCGTTCAGACGCTCGAGGAGTGGGCCGGCGTCGTGGACGTAGCGGCGAACCGCGGAATCCGACCAACCCAGTTTGTAGGTGTGAAAGCGCAAGTGGAGTTCCACCAATCGACATACGTCTTCGATTACGTGCGTCGGGTACTTAAGCGCCGTCATCCGCTTACGAGTGATTTTCGCCCCGACCACCTCGTGAAACCGGAACGTGACGCCCGCCGGAGTGAATTGGCGCGTCGCCGGTTTGCCCACGTCGTGAAAGAGGGCGGCGAGACGCAAGACGAGATCGACGGATGTCTTATCGACCACGGCCCACGTGTGGGCCAGCACATCCTTGTGGCGATGGATGGGATCTTGTTCTAACCGCAACGCCGGCAACTCCGGGAGGAAGTAATCGGCCAACCCCGTCCGTACGATGAAGTCCAAACCCAGCGAAGGTTGGGCCGTCACCATGAGGAGATCAATCTCGCCCCGAATGCGTTCGGCCGACACAATGGTGATCTTGTCGGCGACTTCACGAGCCGCGACCTCAATCGCCGGATCAATCTGGAGACCAAAGCGCGACGCGAAACGAGCCGCGCGCAGCATCCGCAAGGGGTCATCTCGAAAGAGCACGACGGGATCAATGGGGGTCACCAGACGTTGCTCCACCAGGTCCTGGTAGCCACCGAAGAAGTCGAAGAGGGTCTGAACACCCTCTCGACCTTCGTGAAGGGCCACGACGTCGAGCGCCATGGCGTTGAGGGTGAAGTCCCGACGGCTGAGATCGGCTCGCAGGGAGTCGCCCCACTCCACGGCGGGCTTACGCGAGTGATCCACGTAACTCTCCGAGCGAAAAGTAGTCACTTCGGCCTTGATACCGTTCGCGCGCAGGACGCCCCCGATAGTGCCGAACTCGCGGCCCTGTTCCCACAGCGAGCCACACACGCGCGACATCAGACGCGCAATATCGTCGGGACGGGCATCGGTGGTGAAGTCGATTTCGTCTAGTTCAATGATTCCGAGTAGGGCGTCACGGACCGACCCCCCGACGGCGTACAGCTGGAAGCCCGCGGCGGCGAACTCGGAGGCGAGCGGTGCGGCCAACGTGGCGATTCTCGATAGTTGCTGGAGGGGATTGACGTTCACGGCTCTTCGAGGCTAGTCGCGGGTTCACGGGGGAATCGAAGGGTAGCCTGGGAGCGTATGCGCCAGCGGATACCGACCTGGTGGCGGGTGCTCGGCGTCGTCTTTCTCGCCCTCGTCGCCTGGCCCGGACCCCTCGCTTCGGCCGCCTCGCCGGTGGCCCTGGCCGTCGTGCACCAGGACGAAAACCTCAGCTTCACTCACCATGGTGTGGGGACCTTCCGCTTGGTTATCTCCCACCCCGGTCCCACCACGGTCACCGTCAGTCTCTACTCCCCCCTGGTGTACCGCAGTCAAATTGACTCACTACTAACCACACAGCCCGCCGTAGGCTCTCCCACCACCACGACCGGACCGGTCAACTTAACCTGCACTCCCGGACTACAAACCACCGTCACGGTGAGCGTCTTTTCTCTCGGATCTCACGGCACTCCCGCTCACTGCGGAGTTCAGTCCGTAGCACTCCACCTGGCATGCATTGAGACCCAGTGCGCGGGGGTCTACCCCCTCCAGTTACGACTCAGTGACGCCGGGGGCACCACCACGGTCTGGTCCCTTCTCACTCTCACCAACGGCACCATCGTCCAACCCCTGAGGGCCGACCTCGTCGGCATCGTGAATCCGAGTTCTTGGACGACCCCCGCTCTCGCCGTGGCGGACTTCTCTTCTTTTGCGGCTCACCCCTCATCTCCACTCACTCTCGCTCTTGACTATCGGGCTCTCGCGGCGGCGGTCTCGGTGCCCCGAGGTTCCGGGTGGCGCAGTGCACTCTCCGCTGTCTTTCAAAGTCCACTCCATCGGGCAATCGCCGCACCCCCACCGAATATCGATTACGCGGGACTGTCGCGCAATGGATTTAGCGGCCAGGTCAGCCAGCAAATCAACTTGGCTGGCCAACTCCTCCAGGATCTTGCGGGGCGTTCCACTGACTCTCCCGTTTTTCTCCAGGGGGGGGTGAGTCCAGAAGCCGTCGCGGCAGTAGCGGCGAGCGGGTCTCACGACGTCGTTCTCGACGACGCCGCACTGTCGCCCGCTCCCTCCACCACCCTCACGTGGGGTTCACCCTTCGAGGTCTCGGGGGCTCCGGCCGCAACCGCCCTGGCCACGGATGGCGGCGTCGCACACCTCATTACCGACGCCTCACTACAGGCCGGTCAGCGGGCCGCCCTCGTCGCAGGAACCCTCAACTTCCTCCACTTCGAAGCCCCCAACGACCCCGCGGTGCGTACAGTCGTCATACCCTTCGTCATGGGTACTCTCAGCCCTGTCTTCGTCAACGAACTCATAACGGATCTCTCGAATGACCCGTACATCACTCTCTCGAGTCTCACCCCGTCCTTCTCATCCTCACTCGTAGGTTCCAACGGGGCACCGGCCCAGCGCACGCTCACGACGCCAGTTCTCAAAGACTGGAGCAACCACAACGTGGCCACCTTGTCCACGCTCCTTCAACACTCCCAGTCCTTCATCGGCGCAGTAAACATCCCTAGTCGAGCGGGAGCTCTCGCCGCATCAGTAGAGAGTTCTGAGATTCTTGGTGGCCCCGATATTCGTCAGGCCGCGATGGCGAATGCACTCGCCGCCTTGAACGGTCAGCTCCTCGGAGTGCGCGTGGACAACTCCACGGTGACGTTGGCCGGATCAGGAACATCTCTACCCATCACCATCTTTTCTTCACTCCACTACCCGATCACCGTGATTGCCCATCTCATCACGGACCGCCTGAGTTTTCCCGACGGATCACAGATTCCCATCACGCTCAGTCGGCCCACCACGGCCGTCCGGATTGCGGTATCTCGAGCGGCCGGTTCCAGCCTCATCTTGCGAGTGGTGCTCACCACTCCAGACAACCGACTCGAACTCACGCGAACCGCCCTCGCCGTTCACGTCTCGGGGATTTCTTGGGTCGGCTACGCCCTCTCATTCCTCTCTCTGGCCGTCCTCGTGTGGTGGTGGATTCGCACGCACCGACGCCGTAGCGAGGGTCGACACCTTCGATGACTCAGACCCATGGTCGAAGCATTCTGTCCGTCGCGGGTGGAACCATGGTCTCGCGCCTCACGGGCCTCATACGGGTTCTCGTTCTGGCGTGGGTACTCGGATTCACCCCCCTCGCCGATTCGTTCAACCTCGCGAACACCATTCCCAACATGCTCTTCGACCTCGTGGCGGGCGGAATCCTCAGTGCCACCTTCATTCCGGTCGCGATTGAGCGTCTCGCCCTCGACGGTGAACGCCGTGCCTGGAAGTCAATCTCCACCATCATGAGTGCGGCCCTCATAGTCCTCGCGTTGGCGAGTGTTGTTGCGTGGCTCGCCTCCCCCGAGATCATCCGAGGCTTCACCTTTCTTCAACGACCGGGAACGGCGGCGGCTCGACTCGCCCTGAACCACCAAGAGGACATTGCTGTTCGTCTCCTTCGTTGGTTTATTCCCCAAATTTTCTTTTACGGGGTCATCGGACTGGCTGGTGCTCTCCTCAACGTTCGCCAACGCTTCGCGTCACCCGCGTGGTCACCCGTGGCGAACAACGTGGTCGCCGTGGCGGTGCTGGTCTGGTTTCACCTCGTCGACCCGAACCCGACTGTCGCTTCCGTCACGTCCGGCTCGGAGTTGACGTGGTTGGGTATCGGGACGACGGCGGGTGTCGTCGTCCAGTTTCTCGTTATGCTTCCGTCTCTCGCACGAGCCTCTCTCTCTCGGCTTCGTCTCCACCTCGACATCCACGACCCGGCCCTCCGGGCTGTTGGGCGCCTCGGGGGATGGACTTTCCTGGTCGTACTCACCAATCAAGCGTCCCTCTACGTCGTCCTCGCCCTCGCGTTCGCGACCGGGGGTAATGGACCGGTAAGCGCCTACACCTACGGCTGGTCCTTTATGCAGATGCCGTTCGCGGTGGTGGTGGTGTCCGTCATGTCGGTCATTACCCCCCGTCTCGCCGAGCACGCCGCCCTCGACGACGACATCTCCTTCACGCGACAGCTGGCCACGGGACTTCGTCAGTCACTGGTCATCATTCTCCCGGCCGCCGTTGGTCTCATCGTCCTGGCCCAACCGCTAGTCGCTGTTCTCCTCCACCACCTCGACGCCTCCACCGTCCTCCCGGCCGGCAGCGTCTTGGCGATTTTGGCGGCCGGACTACCGGGTTTCACCGTCTTCCAACTGTGCGTTCGAGGGCTTCAGTCTCTCCAACGAGCTCGGGATGTCTTCGGGCTCTACGTGGTAGAAAACGCGGCCAACATCCTTCTCGCACTGTGGTGGGGTCACCATTCGCTGTCGGGACTCACTGCGTCCGTCTCGGTCGCCTACTCCTTCGCCGCAGTCCTCTCTCTAGGGGTTCTGTGGTGGAGAGGTGTCCGGGTGGGGTCCGCTGTATGGAGTTCTCACGTGCGGCGTTCCTTCGCCGCCACTCTCTTGATGGGGGTCGTGGCGGCGGCGGTCTACGCCACGCCGTCGTGGACTCACGGCGTCCTCTTGGTATTTCGCCTAAGCGCCGCGGCCGGAGCCGGAGCCGTCACCTACGTCCTAGCCGTCGAAGTGGGGCGTCGACGAGCGCGGAGTCCTCGATCCGTGGCAGATTAGAACGACACTAAGGAGAGTCGTGGGACGGGTAGGGGTCATCGTCGACAGTGGTGCGGACCTCCCCGACGATCTCGCCCACGATGCCGCCATTGCCGTTGTTCCCCTCAGTATTCGCTTCGGGGAAGACGAGTTTCTCGACCGCGTGACCTTGAGTCTCGAGGACTTCTGGCGTCGTGCCAGTATCTCCCCCCAACCACCCCAGACCGCCGCCCCGTCTCCCGGTGCTTTCCAGGAAGCAATTAGCACCCAGCGTGACGGCGGTGCGGAGTCCGTCGTCATCGTGACCCTCTCGCGTCTACTCTCCGCGAGTTTCCAATCCGCGATGGTAGCGGCCGAAGATTTCCGAGGAAAACTCGACGTTCGAGTGCTCGACTCCGAAACGGCAACCATGGGCCAGGGGCTGATCGCTTTATCCATGGCCCGAGCCGCCCGCGAAGGCGCAGACATCGCTACCGTTCTCGAGGTCGGTCAATCGGCTCTGCGTCGGGCGGGGGTCATTGGAATGCTCGACTCCCTCGATCAGTTGGTCAAAGGGGGTCGCATTGGAGGGGCGCGGGCCCTCGTCGGCAACATCCTCTCGATTAAGCCTCTGTTGAGCGTGCGCGGCGGGGTTGTGTGCGAAGCCGGTCGTCAGCGAACCCCCGCACGGGCTCTCACGGCCATCGTCGACGAAGTCTGCCGTCACCAGCCCCTAGAGTCCTTGTGCGTCGTCCATACGAAGTCGAACCTTCGAGATCGCTTGAGCGCCCTACTCCTCGCGCGCGGAATTGAGATTCCCATCCTCCACGCCGCCGTGGGGCCCACTATCGGAGCCCACTCCGGACCGGGCCTCATCGGAGTCGCCTGGCTGGGTTCTACACCCTCCTAGGGGCACTACATTCGTAGGTGTGGAAGATGAACTCCCCGAACACGACGTCGTGGACTCGCTATTTGAGGCCCTCGATCGCGGCCTTGACACCGTGTACGACAAGGTCGTTCGGCCC
>JABEUS010000029.1 GCA_013044285.1 Acidimicrobiaceae bacterium | reverse complement strand
GTGGTAGGGCCCGCTCGATGCCGGGGAGGGGTGGGATGACCGGCTGGGCCCCGGGACTGAGGACCAGAACGTCGTAGGTAAGGGTGTAGTCCGCCCCCTCGTCGAGGGTGCGCACGGTGAGTGACTTCGTCGCCGGCGTAATCGCGGTGACCTCGGAGCGCACCCGCACGTCGAGATTAAATCGCTGGTGGAGTGAGTCGGGGGTCTGGAGCAAGAGATCGGACTCGTCCTCGATCACTCCCCCGACGAAGTAGGGCAGGCCGCAGTTGGCGTAACTCACGTAACCACTGCGCTCGAGGACGACGATCTCGGTCTCCTCGCTCAGGCGCCGTAGGCGCGTGGCGGCCGACATTCCGCCGGCGACGCCTCCGATAATCACGACTCTCATCTCAGGTCCTTACTCACGTACTCGATAGGGGGCTCGACGACTCGTCGGCCTAGTGGTGGCCCTTCAGCACCATGAGATACATCCGGGTGTTGAGGGAGATAAAGCGCCACAGTTGAAAGATCAGGTTGCGCCGGCGGCGCAGAGTCTGCTCGGTGGGGAGGGGGGCTTCCCTAATGGCCTGCTCGGCGTTGAGGTTGATCACGGTGACTCCTTAGGGTTATTCGGGGATGAGGAACCAGAGCGGACGCGCCTGGGCCTTGTAGATGAACATGACGTGGAGCATGTACTTAATCCAGTGACCGGCGAGACCGATCTCTCCGGTGGTGTCCTTCAGGCTTCGTCCACTGGAGGGGTAGGTCTGGTAGTCCGGGACGACCGGGTACATCGTCATCGCGGCGGCCGAGCCCCTGCGCAGTCCGGTCCCGGCACTGGCGACGCAGGCGGCCCCCATGCTCGCCATCGAGGCGCGGTGGGACGAGGCCCGGGCCCCCTTCGTGATGCGCTCGACGATGGTGAGTGCGACGGTCTTACCCATCACCCCCGAGGGCATACCGGTGCGCGGCGGGGCCGGCGTGATTACCGTCCCCGAGGGGCTGGTGCGCGGCCGAGAGATCTGGTGGGGCGGGGCGAAGGCGATGCCCACCGCGAAGACGTTGGGGTAAGCCGGGCTCTCGTAGGTCTCCGGCCAGTCGCTCGCGCGCCACTCTTCGAAGGGCTTTTGTTCGTAGTGTCCGTCGACTCGCATGAACCCGCTCGGCAAGAAGACCCGTTCGGAGACGTCCTCTCCCGCCCGGTCGAAGACGCTCAGTCCGGCGCCCCGAAACGGGGGTAGGAGCATCGCGAAATCGAAGGCCAACTCGTGGTGAGTTCCGTCGAGTTGCTCGTAGGTGATGAGCCCCTCCTCGATACGTTCGGCGTGGGCGCCGAGTATCGCTCGGACCCCACGCTCTCTAAAGAGCGACTCGGTCCAGAGCTTGGAAGTCGTCTCGAAGCCCCGCTGACCGAAGGTCATCCCCCCGACGCCGAAGTCGCCGAGCTCGGCCTCGTTGGTGAAGTAGACCACGTCGGCCAGTTCTCGAACTCCCGCCTCGCGCAGCTCGTGCTCGACGTTGAAGGCGTACTCGAAGGCCGCCCCCTCGCAGGTGCAGGTTCCGTGACCCATCCCGATGACCAGGGTCTGGCGCCGTCCGGCGCGCATCAACTGAATGCTCTCGCGCAGCCTCGCGTCGGCCTCGGTGGCGTGCTCGGCGCTACACACCGAGACGCTGTGCCCCCCGTCGGGCCCCAGTCCGGGGGTCGCCTGGAAGTTCAACTGCGGACCCGTGGCGTTGACGAGGTAGTCGTAGTCGAGGGTGGCGACCTCTCCGGCGCGCGCCGGATCGGTGTAGCGCACGCTCACGTAGGGCTGGCTGGTCTCGAAAGTGCCCTCGGGGTGGATCTCGGTCGCGAGGGCCTGGTGGAACTCGATGTGCTGGCGCCGGTAGATCGGGGCGAGCGCGAAGGTGACCTGGTCCTTCTTCATCTTTCCCACCCCGACCCAGATGTTGGAGGGAATCCAGTTCCACTTCGAGTTCGGCGAGACGACGATGACGTCGTGCTGTGAGGACAACTGGCGGCGCAGGTGCAGCGCCGCCGTATGGCCGGAGATGCCGGCCCCCAAGATCACGACGCGTGCCATGGGCACTCCCTTCACTGGACAAACTTGATACCCCCCAGGGTATATGAGATTTCACCCCTCTCGCAAGGACCTAAGTCCCAACCTGTAACCTCACTCCCGTGACGCAGCGACGACGCCGGGCCCCGACCCCCAGCGGCGCCGGTCCCTGGAACGGCCACGTCACCCGCGAGGGTCGCCCGAAGGTCGCCTACCGGACCCGCACCGAGGCCCTCTCGGCCGCCCAACTGGCCTGGACGATAAACCGGGCCGACCTCGAGGCCTACCGCTGCGACTACTGCCACCAGTGGCATATCGGCGGCTCCAGCCGGCGCGACTAGGGTCCCGCTCCCCCGTGGGGCCCGCGTTTGGCACAATAGAGGGGACTTCCACGAAAGGGACCCCCATGTCGGTGCAGGCGTACATCTTGATTCAGTCCGAAATTGGCTCCAGTGAGGCGGTCGTCATGGCGACGCGGGCCGTCTCCGGCGTTATCGAGTCCTTCGAGGTGACCGGACCCTACGACGTGATCGTGCGCTGCGAGGCGGAGAGCGTCGACAGTCTCGGCAAGTTCATCGTGGGCGCGATCCAGAAGGTCCCCGGCATCACCCGGACCCTCACCTGTCCCGTCGTCAACATCTAGGTTCGACGACCTCTGGGGAGATTTAGTCCCACCAGAGGTCTTCGGCGATAACCCCGCGACCGATCAAACCGAGCTGGACCTGACTCGTCCCCTCGACGATGGTGAGTTGGCGCGCATCGCGGTAGAAGAGTTCGGTGGGGTGGTCCTCCATGTACCCGGCCGCCCCGAGGAGTTGCACGGCGAGCCCCGAGGCCTTCACCGCCACCTCGCTCGCGTAGTACTTCGACATCGAGAGTTCCGGGACGTCGGCCTTGAGGTAGTGACCCTGGTCGGCTCGCCAGGCCGCCCGGTAGGTGAGCAGCCGGGCCGCCTCGATCTCGGTCGCCATCTTCGCGATCTCCCACTGAATTCCCTGCAGGTCGGCGATGGTCGCCCCGAAGGCCGGGCGCTCCTTCACGTAGCGCGTGGCGTACATGAGGGCCCCCTCAGCGAGTCCGAGTCCGCGGGCCGCCACCACCGGTCGCATGGCGTTGAGGGACTGCATGATCAGCCGAAAGTCCCCCGGAATGACCTGGTCCGGGGAGATCTTCACGTGGTCGAAGACGACGTCGGCGGTGTCGATGCCCTTCACCCCCATCTTGTGGTCCACCCGGGGCCGCGAGACCCCGGCCTGATCCGCCTCGACGAGGTAGGCCCCGATGTCGCGGTGACTGCGCTCGGAGGGACTACCGCGCTTGGCGAAGACGACGAACCAGTCGGCCTGCATCGCCCCGGAGATCCAGCACTTCGTCCCCGAGAGGAGAAATCCCCCCTCGACCTCGGGGTCCTCTTCGACCCGGGTCGTCATCCCGGCCACGTCCGAACCCGCGCCGGATTCGGAGAGACAGAAAGAGGCCCGGGTCTCCCCGCGCGCGATACCCGGTAGGTAGCGCCGCTTTTGTTCCTCGGTGCCCGCGATCATGATCGGGCCCGTCGGTAGCCGAGTCAACAAGAGCATCAGTCCGATGACGTTGGAGTACTTCGTCACCTCCTCGATGGCGAGAACGAGGCCGGTAATCCCGGCGCCCGATCCCCCGTACTCTTCGGGGATACAGAGCCCGAGCAGGTCGGCCGAGCGCAGGGCCTCGAAGACTTCCGCGGGATACTGGCCACTCCGATCGATCTCGCGGGCCCGGGGGGCCACCACCTCGCGGGCCAGACGACGCACCACGTCGCGCAGGCCCTCCATCTCCTCACTCAGGGAAAAGTCCACGGGAACGAACCTACTCCTATCCCTCCCAGGGAGCGCGGGAGAGGGCCTCGTCGAGGGAGGTGGGCTGAACGAGCAGGTCCCGCGAGAGCATGAGGGCCCGGGGGTGATCGAGGGTGACGATCGCCGTGACCTCGTCGGACTCCTCGTAGAGGGCGACGAAGCGCCCCTCGCCGAGTTCTCCGCGCACCACGTGCACGGTGGCGCTCGCGCGGGGTCGACCGAGGACCTGAATCTTGTGCCCGTACTGATCGGACCAGAAGTAGGGCACGAGGGGGGCCAGCGCTTCGCCACTCGCCCACCAGGCAGCCAGGGTCATCGCCGAGTCGTGGGCCACCTGCCAGTGCTCGAGCCTCGTGGGCTCACCGCGCCAGGGAAAGCGCGCGATATCTCCGAGGGCCCCCACCCGGGCGCGCGCCTCGAAGTGCTCGTTCACGAGAATTCCCTGGGAAAGGGCCAGGCCCGACCCGGCGATCCACTCGAGGGCGGGTTCGGCCCCCACCCCGGCGAGAACCACCCGGGCCCGTAACTGGGTGCCGTCGGCGAGGTGAACGTGGGAGTAGCCGCCCTCGCTCTGGATATCGAGGATAGTGACGTTGGTGCGCACGCTCACGCCGGCCTCGGCGGCCTTGGCGAGCACCGCCCGGGCAACCTCTTCTCCGAGGACCCCCCTTAAGGGCAGGTCACTCGACTCGAGCACGGTAACGGGGACTCCTCGACGAACGAGGGCGGTCGCGACCTCGGCCCCGATGAAACCGGCCCCGACGACGACCACCTGGTCACCCGCGTCCATCACTGAGAGCGCCCGGTTCAGTCGTTCGGCGTCCTCTCGTCGGCGTAGCGTGATCGTCTCGGCGCTCGCCCAGGGCAGGGTGCGCGCCCGGACGCCGGTCGCGATGACGACCCGGGTGGCGAAGAGCATCTCCCCGGAGTCGAGACGCACCAGGGGCACCTCGGCTTTGAGTTCCACGGCCCGTTCGGAGAGGCGCCAGGTGAGAGGCGTCGCCCGGCGACGCTCGTCGGTGACGAGGTTCGTTCTCTCGAGTCCCCACTTGCCCTCGGCGACCTGCTTCGACAAGGGGGGCCGGTCGTAGGGTTCGTGGGGCTCTTCTCCAACCAAGGTGAGTTCTCCCGCGTAGCCCCGGCGACGCAGTTCCTCACAGAAGCGCCACCCGGCGAGTCCCGCCCCCACCACGACGACGTGGTCGTCGGCCGTCACACTCACGAGAAGATCCTCAACCACTCCTCGGAGCTACGTCCGGCGAGCACCTGGTTTCTCGCGCGCACCGCGCGCAGGGTCGCGCTGGTCTCGGGTGAGTAGAAGTGACCCGGGTAGACGACGAGGTCGTCGTCGAGGTCGCTTAAGCGCACCTGGAGGGAGCGGTACATCTCGCGGGGGTCCGATCCCGGTAGGTCGGTACGTCCGCAGCCGTCGAGAAAGAGGGTGTCTCCAGTCAGGAGGCGCCCCTCGACCTCGACGCACTGCGATCCCGCGGTGTGTCCGGGGGTGTGGCGAAGACGCAACTCCAGCGAGCCCACCCGCACGACGTCCCCGTCGGCGTGGGCGACCACGGGGGGTGAGAGAACACCGGTGCCCGAATGGACCCAGGTCTCCTCCTCCACGTTCACGTGAACCGGCACCTCGCGACGATCGGTCAACTCCTTAATCCCGGCGACCGGGTGACCGAGCAGACTGCCCCCGATGTGGTCGGCGTGGTAGTGGGTCGCGACGACGCCCACCAGGGTCATTCCGTCTCTCTCGAGCAGTTCGAGGAGCATCTCGGGGTCGTAGGCCGGGTCCACGAGAACGGCCTCGCGACTCGTCGGGTCTCCGAGGGCGTAGGTGAAGTTGCGCATCTCTCGTGCGAGGGGGTTGTCGAGCGCGAAGTCGCGCCCGGAGAGCCACTGGCGAAAGTAGATATCACTCACCGTCGAGCACCCGGCTGAGACGGGGGGTCAGCTCCTCGACCCGCGCACTCGTACCCCGCAGACGCTCCTCTAACTCCTCGATGATGGCGCTCGCTCGCTCCAACTTGGCGAAGAGGTCGTCGACCGATACCTCACCCTGGTCGAAGGAGGCCACGATCGCGTTCAACTCCTCGGTCGCCTCGTTCCAACTCTGACTCACGCGTCGTCCCTTTCACTCACGACGACGCCGAAGGCGCCGTCTCCGACTCGAACTCGTAACGGTTCACCCACCGCGACCTCCGTGGTGGAGGTCACCGCTCGTCCCGACTCTCCCACCACGACCGCCCAGCCCTGGGCGAAGCGCCGGGCCGGGTCGTAGGCGCCGAGTAGT
Source organism: Acidimicrobiaceae bacterium (assembly GCA_013044285.1). Taxonomy (GTDB): domain Bacteria; phylum Actinomycetota; class Acidimicrobiia; order Acidimicrobiales; family RAAP-2; genus RAAP-2. The sequence continues at coordinate 4,235 of JABEUS010000029.1, read as the reverse complement.
TGGCGACGGGTCTCGAGGTCCCGGCGGGCTCCGTCGAGGACCCGGCGAGACTCCACCACCAGTCGTTCTCTCACGCCGTTCAGGTGGCGAGACTCGCCCCGTAGACGGTCGCGCACCGCGTAGACGAGGGTGCGACGCCGTTCGGCGAGCGTCGTCTCGGCCTCCTCCAGCACCGCGGACGCCCCCGTGAGGAGCGCTCCGGCCGGCTGGAGGACCCCGCGCAGTTCGGCCTCACGCACCCGAGTCACCAACTCCTCACCCAGTTTGGTCGGGGTGATGGCCCGGGTGTGGGCGACGAGGTCGGCGACCGACTCGTCCCCGGTGTGCCCGATGCCCGTCCAGACGGGGGTCGAGAGAGTGGCGATCGCCCGGGCGACCCGCTCGTCGTCGAAACAGGCGAGGTCGGCCCGCGAGCCTCCCCCGCGCACGACGCAGATCACGTCGCAGTTCTCGTCACCCAGTTGCTGCAGAGCGCGCACGATCTGCGCCGGGGCCTCGTCTCCCTGCACCAGACTGCGCACCAGTCGCACGTCGAAGCCGTAGCGCGAGGTGAGGAGTTGTCCGGTGAAGTCGTTGTAGCCCTCCGTCCCGGGACTGGCCACCAGTCCCACCCGCAGGGGCACCGGCGAAAGAACGCGAGCGCGCTGGGCCTCGAGCAGACCCTCGGCTCCGAGGCGCTGGATGAGCTCGGCCCGGCGCCGGGCGAGGTCCCCGACGAGTCCGTTCAGGTCCAGCCCGGTCACCGTGAAGCCAATGCGCCCCGAGGGTGCGTAGAGGTCGACGAAGCCGTGGACGCTCACGACGGCGCCCTCACTGAGACGCACCCCCTCGGCGGCGAGGGAGGCTTTGAGGCGTCCCCACACCGAGGTCCAGCAGTGGGCGTTCAGGGTGGGACGCTTGCCGTCGGAGCGCAGTGATCCGGCGAGGTCCAGGTAGAGGTGGCCCTTCTCGTAGACCTTGGTGATCTCGCCGCGCACCCAGAGGGGGTGACGCTTGCCGAAGGACTCCTCGAGGTGGGCTTCGAGCACGTCGTAGAACTGCCCCACGTCGAGGATGACCGGATCGGACTCACGCAGACTCACGCAGGCAGGCTATCGGGCGACCGCGTGACACTCGGGCGATTCCGTGACAGAATGAGGCTGGATAGTGAGTCGACCGGGTGGTCGCGCGCGGCAACGCGCGAGGAAAGTCGGGGCTCCACAGGGCGGAGTGCTCGCGAAAGGCGAGTCACGGTGACGTGCAGGACAGTGCCACAGAGAGAAGACCGCCGATGGCGTTAGCACAGGTAAGGGTGAAAGGGTGCGGTAAGAGCGCACCAGCGCCGCGGGTGACCGCGACGGCTCGGTAAACCCCACTCGGAGCAAGACCAAAACTGGGATCGCGGCCCGCGTGCTCGAAAGGGCGTCCCAAGGTAGGTTGCTCAGATGGATGGCCACCACGCCCGTCAAGGGCGTACAGAACCCCGCTTACAGGTCGACTCGCTATCCGCCTAATCGACCAGGCGCGCGATGTAGCGGTTGAGCGCGTTGAGGGTGGCCTTCGAGGAGGAGAGCAACTCCGTCTCGGCCTGGGCGATGCCGTGCCGGTCCGGCTCGTTGGTCTGGGGACGAAGCGTCACGACGACCGGCCAGCCCCGCACCGTCGCCACGTTGATCGAGCTCACGAGATAGAACGGCACGCTCAGTCCCAGATCCTTCAGGGCGTCGAGGGTCGCCTCGGCCCCCCCGATGAGGGGACCCGACTCGGAGCGTCCCACGCCGACTCGACCGTCGTAGTTCAGTTGGACTTCACAGAACCCCTCGTGGGAGTTGAACTCGGCGCGCACCAGCATGACGCGACTTCCCTCGGCGCGCACGTCGTGCGTGAGGTCGGTCTTCATCTCCTCCACTGTCACCGAGGCCTCGGGGTAGTAGAGGCTGACGATCTGCTTGGCGACGACCCGAAGGGGTCCGGTGTCGGTACCGCGCACGACGAGGGACACCGCTTCCACGTCGCCCTTCTCGGAGTAACGAAAGCCCACGTTCACGACACCCGGGAGGGCTCGCAGTTCGAGTTCGAAATCTTCTTCGGTGGGGGAGATCATTGGTGGATTATTCCTCTCTTGGCGTAGAGCCGCGCGTCGGCGACTCTCGTGAGCTCCAGGGGATCGGTCGAGTCGCGCGGCGAGGTCGACGTACCCGTCGTAAAGGCGATGTTCTCACCGGACTTCAGCATCTCAGCCCGGAGCCGCTCCACGAAGCCCATCGCCTCGTGTCCCTCGGCGTTATTCAAAATCACGGCGAACTCGTCGCCGCCGATCCGGGCCGCCAGGTCCCCTTGGCGGATTGAGAGGCGCAGCGAGAACCCGAACTGGCGCAGCAGTCGGTCCCCCGCGTCGTGTCCGTACTGGTCGTTGATCTTCTTAAAGCCCACGAGGTCGATGAGCACGAGCGTGAAGGGCCAGCCGTAGCGCGCCGAGCGCACCGCGGAGTTGGCGAGGGCGATGTCGAAGGTGCGACGGTTGGCGATCGTGGTGAGCGCGTCGTGGGCCGCGGTGAAGCGGGCCAGGTGAAGAGACAGGGCCAACTGGCAGGCGGTCTGCACCGCCTGCTTCTCGGTGTCACCGACGACGTCGGGCACGCAGTAGACGCCCGGTTGGCGAGAGAGAAACTGGGCGGTATCACCATTCATCTGCGCCCCCGAGAGTCGAAACTCCTGGGTCGAGAGATTCTCGTGCTCGAGCACCACCACCACGTCAGAAAGTTCGTGACGCTTGGCGAGAGCGTTCAACACCGTGTAGATGAACCCGATGCCGAGTTCGTTGTGGCCGAGTTCTTCGAGCATCGCTCGAAAGAGCCAGGGCTCGTAGTTCCCGTCGGTGGGAATACTCTCCGCGAGGGAGGTGACTTCAGTCATCCGCGTACTCCTCGACCGAGCGCCGACTTCGTGCGCAGCATCGACACGTCGAGCACCTTCTTACGCAACAGATCGTCCAGGCGCTCACTCGGCACGGGACGAGAGATGAGGTAACCCTGTCCCCGGTGACAGCCCAACTCGACCAGGGTGTCGGTGATGTCGGGGGTCTCGATGCCTTCGGCGATCACCGTCAAGTGCAGGGCCCGTCCGAGCAGAATGATCGACTCCACGATGGCGCGGTCGTAGGGGTCTCGGTTAATTCCTTGCACGAAGCTCAAGTCCAGCTTGATCGCGTTCACCGGGAGGTTCTTCAACTCGGTCATCGAGGCGAAACCGGTTCCGAAGTCGTCGAGTGCCACCTCCACGCCCAACTCCTGAAAACCACGCAGGATCGAGGCGGTCTTCTCCGGTTTATCGAGGACGGTGTACTCAGTGATCTCGATGCAGAGTCGATTTCCGGCGATGCCGTTGACGACGAGACAGCCCTCGACGAACTCAACGATGTCCTCCATCAAGAACTCCGCCGGCGACATGTTGATACGCATCACCAGGTCCTGGGGCCCGTAGCGACGATCCCAATCGGCCAGCGTGCGACAGGCCTCCGCGAAGACCCAGCGACCGATATTAACGATGAGCCCCGTCTCTTCGGCGACCGAGATGAAGTCGACCGCCGGAATCATCCCCCGATCCGGGTGCTCCCAACGCACCAGTGCCTCACAGGCGAGGAGGGCACCGGTCTCGAGATTCACTTCGGGCTGAAAGTGCAGGCGAAGCTGACCGGCGTCAATCGCGTCACGCAGGGAGAGCTCCAACTGACTGCGCTCGTGCGCGGCCCGGCGTAAGCCTTCGTCGAAGACGATGGCTTGATTACGCCCCCCCGACTTCGCGCTGTAGAGCGCGACGTCGGCCCAGCGAAGCATTTCGAGCGCGTCGGGCTGCTCCGACCCGGCCATGGCGATCCCGATACTGGCCGTGTGGCTGAAGAACTGGCCGTGAATATCGACCGGCTCCGAGATGACCTCGAGGAGGCGGTAGGCGGTCGCGAGGACCTCCATCTCACTCGTGATCTGATCGACGAGAAAGACGAACTCGTCACCCCCGAGGCGGGCGGCGAAGTCGTTCGCCCGAATGGAGGTGCGCAGTCGGTCCGCGATCGTGACGAGCAGGCGGTCGCCACTCGCGTGGCCGAGAAAGTCGTTCATGACCTTAAAACGGTCGAGGTCGATAATCATGATGGCGGTGTCTCGGCCCGCCGAGATTCGCTCCACTAACTCTTGGATCAGGGCCCGCCGGTTGGGCAGCCCCGTGAGATCGTCGTGAGTGGCGTTAAAGACGATTTG
>JABEUS010000028.1 GCA_013044285.1 Acidimicrobiaceae bacterium | reverse complement strand
TTCGGGGGGTCAGCGCCAAGCGGTCGCCGTGGGGCGGGCGGTGGCTTGGGGGTCTCGAGTCATTCTCATGGACGAGCCAACGGCGGCTCTCGGCGTCGAGCAGCAGGCCAAGGTGGCCGAGTTAATCAGAACGGTCGCGAATCACAACATCCCGGTCGTGCTCATTAGTCACAACCTTCCCCAGGTCTACGAGATTTGTGACCGAATTGTCGTGCTCTTTCGCGGCCGGATCGTCGCCGAACTGCGTCCCTCGGAGACGACCATCGATCAGATTGTGAGCTACATCACGGGTTCGATTACGAATCAACCGGAGCCCCGCTCATGACTCTCCTGAAGAAGCGTGAAGACGTCAATATCTCGGTGGGAGTTGCGAGGGACGAGGACGCCCCCGTCTCGGTGTTCCAACGTTTCATGGAGCGCATTGGAACCTTCTGGACCTTCGGAGTCCTGATATTGATGGTTCTCATCTTCGGGTTCGTCGCCCCGGAGATCTACACCAAGGCGGCGTGGCTCGCGACCTCCAGTTACGGCGTCGAGTATCTCATCTTGGCGGTGGGCCAGACCTTCGTCATTTTGACGGGGGGAATCGACCTCGCCGACGGCGCCACTCTCGGATTCTCCGGAATGGCCGGATCTCTCGTGATGTCCAATCTTCTCAACCACCACAGCAGCGGAACCGTGGCGATGACCCTCGGCATCGTGGTGATGTTGGTGGTCGGCACATTCATCGGATTCGTCAACGGATTCATCATCACCAAGATGAAGATTCCACCCTTCATCGTGACTCTGGGCATGCTCACCGCAATCACGGGGGGAACGGACCTGTTGAACAACGGGGCCGAGGTAACGAACTTGCCCGGGGCGATGTCGACCCTCGGTACCGCGACAATTATTTCGGGGTGGGTTCCGATTCCGGTTCTCATCGCAGGTCTCGCCGCCCTGATTGGGGGAGTCGTCCTCGTACGAACTCGCTTCGGCATGAGGACCTACTCGGTGGGTTCCAACGAAATTGCCGCTCGCCGCTCGGGAATTAACGTCGACTGGCACCTCATTCGTGTCTACATGATCTCCGGATTCCTCTCCGGACTGGCTGCTCTCATGGTGACCGCCAACTTCACGGCCGCCGCACCGATTGCCGGAACCAACGACGAGTTGTACGCCATCGCGTCGGTCATCATTGGTGGAGCGAGCATCTTCGGCGGCCGGGGCACGATGTTCGGAACGGTCATCGGAACCGCCATCATCGCTACCTTGACGACGGGCCTCGTGCTCGCCAACGTGGCACCCTTCTGGCAGCAAGTGGCCATCGGCGCGATCATCGTCGCCGCGGTGGCCATCGATCGCGTTCGCGTCAAAGTCGGGACGGACTAGTGCCGCCCCTCGACCCGCGCCCAGTTCTTGGCCGGATGCCAAGAGTTCCTCTATTAGGGGGGGAATAACACAACAATGGAGGTTGCAATGAAGCATTCACACGACCGGGCCCTCGGGGCTCTGTCACGTCGGGCGATGACTAAAGTCGCCGCGGCAGCCCTGGTGTCGGCTGGATCGTTGGCGGCGTTTGCCGTGACGTCCTCCGGAGCGTCGCCCACTGCTCACGCGAAGAAGTTCACCATCGCGCTCGTGCCGGGACTCACCACGGACCCGTTCTACATCACCATGCACAACGGAGCGGCCGCCGAAGCGAAGAAGCTCGGAGTGAACCTGATCTGGCAGGGGGCCCCGGCCTTCAACGCTACGCAGCAGATCCCCGTGGTCAACGCACTCCTGGCTAAGCACCCAGACGCCCTGTTGATCGCTCCGACCGATGTGGTGGCCCTGAAGGCGCCCATCATGAAGTTCGTGAACGCGGGCATTCCGGTGATCTCCGTGGACACCACCTTGACGGACACGTCGATTCTCGCCGCTCGGATCACCTCGAACAACGTTCAAGGTGGCCAGGCCGCAGCGATGGCCATCGCCAAGTTGTCAAAGTTCAAGGGTCAAGTGGCCGTGGACAACGTGAACCCGGGTATCTCGACGACGGACGCGCGCCAAGCGGGCTTCCTCGCCCAGATCAAGAAGTACCCCAAGATGTCGGTGGCGGCGGTGGAGTACAACCAGGACAGTCCGACTTTGGCGGCGAGCCAGACGAAGAACCTGGTCCTCCGGTTCCCCAATTTGGTGGGCATCTTCGGCACCAACCTCTACGGAGCTCAGGGTGCCGGACAGGCCGTCGCCTCGGCGGGTAAGAAGGGCAAGGTCTTCGTGGCCGCGTACGACGCGGAGCCCGCGACGGTGAAGTTGTTGAAGCAGGGCGTCATCAACGTCCTCGTGGTTCAGCAGCCCGCCCTCGAAGGTGCTGACGCCGTCAAGTACGCCTACGACATCTTGACCGGACACAAGAACCTGGTTCCGAAGGCGACGCTCGTCCCGAACATCGTGGCGACGACCGCTACGGCGTCCAACCCATCGGTGACGAAGTACTACTACCAGTCGTCGTTGCAGGGCTAAAGACCCCCCGCCGGTGGGACCCTCCCTCTTCTCCCCTTTTTGGGGGAGGGTCCCGCCGGTGATCGACCACTTCTCGGGTGTCACGCGCCCAGACTGAACGAAACTTCATGAGACAGCCCGACCCCCAGTCCCAGAGGACGCCACCGATCGTCGTGGTCGTGGCCGGTCCCGCCGCCAGTGGTAAGACAACGCTGGCTCGGACTCTGGCGGGTTGCTTGCACTACGCTCTCGCCGATCTCGACGAAGTGACGGGCCCCCTCGTCGAAGAACTCCTTAGCCGCCTCGGCGAGCCGGCTCACGCCCTTGATCAAGACCTTGGTCGAGAGATACGAGACTCGCGGTATCGAACTCTGGCCCAGGTGACCCGGGCTAATCTCCACGTGGGAGTGGTGGTGGCGGCCCCCTGCACTCGTGAGATATCCACTCGTTCGGAGTGGGTCCGGTGGTGCGACGCACTGTCTCCCCGCGGAGAAGAAGGAGTGGCCCTCATCTATCTGTCGAGTCCCCCGGCGGTCTTGGCGCAGCGGCTCGCTACTCGGGGCGAGCCTCGAGACGCCCTTAAAATTCGGGGAGTCGAGGAGAGTCCTCGTCCCGCACCTGGTGTGGCCCACTTCGTGGTCGACGGTACCGGCGACCCGGAGAGTGAGACGCACGCCGTGCTTCAATCTCTCGGCGCCGCGGCGCGCGAGCCCGGGAGGCTCACGTGCTCGTCGTAAACCCCAATATCTGTATCGACCACACGGTGGTGATGGACGAACTTCTCCCCGGTCACGTTCAACGGCCCCGCACTGGAGTGAACACTCTGGGAGGTAAGGGGGTCAACGTTGCTCGAGTCGCTCGCAGCGGGGGCGACGTCGCGGAGGTCGTCACGTTCCTACCTTCCCGAGATGAAGAACGTCTTCGGCGTCTCGCCGACGCCGAGGGTGCTGCCCTCGTGGGCATCACGGTCGAGGGTGACGCCCGAGGAGCCACCATCATCTTGGAAGACACCGGTCGTGTCACTGTCTTGAACGAACCGGGTGCCGCAGTGGACGAGACGAACTGGCGTGCTCTCTTGGCGTGTATCGACGAACTATTGGTGAACCACGTCACCGTGGTGTGTTCGGGCAGTCTGCCCCCGGGGTCGCCGCTCGACGCCTACGCCCGAGTGGTGACGATCGCGCACGAGCGCGGTCGTCGGTGCGTGGTGGACTCTTCGGGTCAGGTGCTCGCTCACGCGCTGAGCGCCGGTGCGGATGTCGTGAGCCCCAACCTCGCCGAAGCGGAAGCACTTCTCGGACGGGGCCACTCCGAGGGAGTCGATCCTGACGGCCCGGACGTCGTCGAACGGGCCGCGCGAGCAGTGACTGACCTACGTCAACTCGGGGCCGTTCACGTGATCGTGAGTGCGGGGAGCCACGGGGCGGCGTTCGATGACGGTTCGAACGTCAGCTGGTGTGACGCTCCTCAGGTCGAGGTGGTGAATCCCATCGGTGCCGGAGACTCCCTCGTCGGCGGACTCGTACGGGCACTCGAGGCTGGAGAGCCCTGGCCCCGGGCGGTCCGCATCGGACTCGCTACGGCGTCGGCCTCCTGCGAAGAAGCTCTCGCGGGTGGCGTGAGAGTGCGGCGAGTCGAGGAACTTCTGATGAGCATGGCGCCGTCACGGACCGTGTGGGGCACCACCGCGGAGGTGGGACGGTGAAGTCCGCGGTCACACTCCAAGACGTCGCCGAACTGGCCGGAGTGAGTGCGAAGACCGTCTCGCGGGTCATCAACGGAGACCAGGCCGTGACGGACAAGACCACTCAACGGGTGAAGAAAGCCATCACCGCACTGAGTTACACCCCCAATCCGCACGCGCGCTCGCTTCGCACCGGCCGAGATCAGGCCATTGCCCTCGTCGTGGATTCAATCTCGGACCCATTCTTCGCGGCGCTCGCCGAGGGGGTCGAGGAGGTCGCTCGAGAGGCCGGACTCTTTCTCATCGTGGCTAACGCCGGTGACTCGGCCACCCGAGAACGCGAAGTGGTCGACAGTCTGCTCCACCGATCCATCAGCGGACTCATCTTGGTGCCCTGTCTCTTGAGTTACGACGCCAGCACCTCTCCCTTCGGCCCACGCGGAGTTCCCCTGGTCGTCGTCGACCGACCCCTCGAGGACCTCAACGTCGATACCGTGCTCGTCGACAACTCGGAGAGTGCGCAGCGGGCGGTCGCCCACCTGATTGCTCACGGGCACCGGCGTATTGGCTTCGTGGGTACGACCATCGAGCGTTACACCGCGCGAGAGCGACTCGCCGGGTACCGAGCGGCGCTCGAGGCGGCCGACATCGCCTTCGATCCGTCGATCGTCGCGGTCACCCCATACAAGTCACCGGCCGAACGGTCCCACGTCGAGTTTCTTCTCTCCGGGCCCGATCCCGTGACCGCAATCTTTGTCGCCGACGCTCGACGATCCCTCGACGTCGTGCGCATTCTGCACCAGATCAACCGGACCGATATCGCGTACGTGGGTTTCGACGACCTCGTCGTCGCCGAATCACTGAACCCTCCCTTGACCGTGGTCCGTCAGGATCCGCTGGAGATCGGCCGAACGGCCGCTAACACCCTCGTGAGTCGTATTCGGGGCGATCAACGCCCCCCCGAGCGCCTGGTGCTCTCGACGACTCTGGTGGTCCGCGGATCGGGTGAGATTCGCCCGCCGATCTTTCGACCCCTCTCAACGACACAGGAGAAAACAGCATGAGCCAGCCCACCCCGACGCAGCCCCGCCAGGGACTCACCTCCATCGCCCGCGAGGACGGGACCTTCGCCGTCGTGGCGATGGATCAGCGCAACACGCTGAAGCGGATGCTCGCCGCCGTCGACCGACCCACCACTCCCGAGGAGATGCGCGAGTTCAAAGTGGACGTGACCGGGGCCCTCAGCCCCCTCGCCAGTGCCGTTCTGCTCGACCCGGAGTTCGGGGTGTCGGCGGTGAAGGAGGCCGACGCCATGGCTCCCGGGTGCGCCTACCTCGTCGCGGCCGAGCCGCCGGAACGAGACACCTACAACGGTGAGCCACGCGCCACGCGCGACCCGGCCCGTAACGCTCAGTGGGTGAAGGACATGGGGGGCGACGCCGTGAAGTTTCTCGTGCAGCTACGCCCCGATCGGCCCCGGGGTGCCGGAGAGCCGGACCTCGTTCAAGAGGTCGTTGACGTCGTCTCGGCGGTCGTGGCCGACTGTCGAGCCGTCGGTATTCCCTCCGTGGTCGAGACGTTGCTGTACTCCTTGCCCGGTGAGGAGCCCTTGAGTAATCGTCGTCGAGCCGAACTCATCGTCGAGTCCGCACGAATTCTGAACGAGTGTGAGCCGGACCTTTTGAAGTTGGAGTTCCCGAGTGACGCGCAGGGCTGTCGCGGCGTGGCGGAGGTTGTGACGGGACCCTGGGCCATGCTCTCGGCGGGCATGCCCCTCGAGAACTTCCTCGACGCTATTCAACTGGCCTGCGACGAGGGCGGAGCGTCGGGCTTCATCGCGGGTCGGGTCTACTGGAAGGAGGCGGTCGCCCTCGCGGGGGAGGATCGTCGACACTTCCTCGGGGGAGATGCCCGTTCTCGCTTCCAGGCGTCGCTGGCCGCCATGGCCGGGCGCGCCCGGCCCTGGACCGACTTCTTCTAAGCGGATTTCGTGGCGTCCGCGTTGTTACTCGGGGTTGATATCGGCACCACCTTGACCAAGGTGGGGTTGATCGACGTGGGGGGTCGAGAGATCTCCCACGCGGTCACCCCCACCCCGTGGAACCGGGAGACCACCGGGGCCACCATCGATCCCGAAACCCTCTTTCGAGCGGTGGTGAGTTGTGCCACCGCGGCGCTCGCCCACGTTCCGGAGGGTTCAGTGCTCGGGGTGGGTGTCACCAGCATGGCCGAAACCGCGGTCCTCGTGGATGCCCACGGGGCTCCGGTCGGTCCGGCCGTGGCCTGGTACGACACTCGCGCCCGCGACGAGTTCGCGAGGATGAAGTCCGAACTCTTAGACACCCGCGTGGCGCGAACGACGGGACTCAATACGTCCCAGATACCGACCGGTCCGACGGTGCGTTGGTTGAGAGATCACCTCAGCGCGAGTCGCGACGCCCGGGCGTGCACCAGCGTCTCGGACTGGATTGTTCATCGCCTCGGGGGCGAGTGGGCCTGCGAGTTATCCCTCGCGTCGCGAACGGGACTCCTCGACGTTCGAGCGGGGGAGTGGTGGCCCGACGCGCTGGAGTGGTGCGGACTGGACTTCGATTACATGCCCCCGCTTCGTCACGCTGGTTCCTCCTACGGCCGAGTGCGCGAGGACCTCGAGGGTCTCGAACGACTCGGTGGGGCGACGTTGACCACGGCGGGACACGATCATCTCTGCGGTTCGGTGGGTGTGGGCGTAAATCGGTCGAGCCAGGTGATGGACTCCTGCGGGACCGCCGAAGCCCTCGTACGAGCAGTCCCCACCGGAACTCTCGATGATCTCGGGGAGGGTCACCACCTCGGAGTCGAGGTCGGCTGGCACGTGATACCGGACCACTACGCCCTGCTCGGGGGGCTCTCACTGGGACTGAACCTGATCCCCGTTCTCGAGACCTTGGGGGTCGAGAGTCGAGACGGGCGCACGCCCCTGGACGCACCGGCTCTCGTCTTGGCGACCGAGCACGAGGACGAGGCGGCGGTGTTGCACGAGTCGGTCCGCTCCCTGCGCGACCAGATCAATTTGGATCGTTGGTTCACCGAACATCACGGTGAACCGCCCGAAGAACTGTGGTGGCGGGTGATGCAGACCGCCGTCACGAGTTCCCACGACCTGCTCGATGGTCTGGAGAAACTCGGCGGCCCCGTGACCCAGGTCGTGGCGAGCGGAGGGTGGTCGAAGAACCCACTCCTGCGCTACCTAAAGTCCCGGGTTTTTCCTCCCCTGACCTATCCCCTCGTGGAGGAGGCCGGAATTCGTGGATCAGCGCTCTTGTCGGGTCTCGCCGGGGGAGCCTTCTCCCACGTCGAAGATTTTCCCGACCCCCCCTTCGAGATTGTTGAGCCCCACCGCGCTAGTCACTCACCTACTGACCCCTCCAGCCCTCGCAAACCCATCTAAGGAGAACACCATGACCATCACCCCACGCCCCTGGCTCACGAATGATCACGAGATCTACGGCGCCGCCGATACGACGGCCGCGTCGAGTGGCAAGAACTACCGACTGGGACGCATCTTCGGTGAAGACGGGCGCTCCCTCGTGCTACCGGCCGATCACGGAACGATGCTCGGACGGGTCAAGGGGCTCGAAGATCCGATCGAGCTCGTCCGCCGCTTTCTCGCCCTGCCCTGTGACGGATTCTTGCTCAGCCCCGGGATCATTCAGCGCACCGCTCCCTGGTTCGCTCGTCGAGAGGCGCCGGCGCGCCTCTTAACCATCGACTCCTACTGGCGCGGTCCAGACGTCGGTTTAAGCGTGCTCTCCACCTCCCTCGCGCGGGCCTCCTACCTGGGTGTCGACGCGGTCAAGGTCCTCATGCCCTGGGACGTTCCGGCGAGTGAGCGAGCCCACCGGGCGAGTTTCATTGGTCAGATCATCACCGAGGCCGAGGAGTTCGGCCTACCGGTGATGGTGGAACCCATCGTTCTTTCCTCACCGCGACCCGCCGACGCCGTGGCGATCGAGGGGGACGGGTGTCGGATGGCCGCGGAACTCGGGGCGGACATTATCAAGGTGGCCTACCCCGGAGACGCCGATCTCTTCGGCCAGTGGTGTGACGAACTGGGCGTGCCGGTGGTTATTCTCGGCGGGCCCGCGGAGGGTGCGACCCAACCCCTTAACGAACTCGTCAGCGAAGCCATGGCCGCCGGCGCGAAGGGTGTGACGATTGGTCGGCGCCTCTGGCAACGGCCCATCGAAGAGGCGACCGAGCTCTTCGCCGAACTCTTCGACATCGTGCACCCTACGAAGGGGTGAGTCGTGCAGTCACTCTCGTGGATCACCAGCCCCTCACACCGGTCGTGGCTTACTCACGAGAGCAGGGGTCTGCTCGCTTTTCACCGGTCGGCGGTGGGCCCGGACGACTGGATCGTTGAACTCGACGATGATGGGCACCCCCGAACGTCGGCCTCGAAGGAGGGTGAGACGCTGCTCAACGTCACTCGGGTGACCCACTCCTTCGCTCTGGGTGAACTCCTCGGGGTACCAGGATGTGCGAGTCTCGTCGATCGGGGTCTGCGGGCACTCGAGCGACACCACGACGGGGCCCTCGGCGGGTGGTGGGAGATCGTGGGTCCGGAGGGACCGCGCGATCGCTCGAAGACGGCGTACGGGCACGCCCACGTCCTCCTCGCCGCCAGTACGGCGCTGATGGCCGGCCACGACTCACGAACGGTGCTCGATGAGGTCACCACGATTCTCGATGAGCACTTTGTCGAAAGCGACTCGGGGGCATCCCGAGAGAACTTCGACCATGAGTGGGCTGAGCGCGAGTCCTATCGGGGGGCCAACTCCAACATGCACCTGCTCGAAGCCTCCCTGGCGGCCTTTGACGCCACGGGCGATGACCGGCACGCTCGACGGGCGTCGGGAATCGCCGAGCGACTGATTAACCAACTCGCTCGGCGCAACGACTGGATGCTGCCCGAGCACTACGGCGCCGAGTGGAGTGAACAGCGAGCGTACAACTACGACCGTAAGGACGACCCGTTTCGCCCCTACGGAGTGACCGTCGGGCACCTCCTCGAATGGTCGAGACTGCTCCTCAGTCTGAACACGCTCAATCGCCCCGGCGATGAGTGGACCTACGAAGCGGCCACGCAACTCTTTCGACGTGCCGTCGACGTGGGGTGGGACTCGGCGAGGGGGGGGCTGGCCTACAC
>JABEUS010000027.1 GCA_013044285.1 Acidimicrobiaceae bacterium | reverse complement strand
TGGCGGGTGTGTGCCCGAACACCTCCAACGCCATCGTGCTCGCCCGTGACGGCGCCGCCGTGGGTGTGGGTGCGGGACAGCAGTCGCGCGTTGTCGCGGCCCGTATCGCCGGTGACAAGGCGGGCGAGAAGGCCCGGGGCTCCTCCGCGGCGTCGGACGCTTTCTTCCCCTTCGCCGACGGGCTCGAGGCTCTCACCGAGGTGGGCGTTACAGCAGTCGTGCAGCCCGGAGGTTCCGTGCGCGACGGCGAAGTAATTGAGGCGGCGAACGCCGCCGGCATCGTGATGGTGCTCACCGGCGAACGTCATTTCCGGCACTAGGGAGGCTCCGTGGCACAACTACTGAATGGTCAATTGGTGGCCGGTCGCATCAAGATGGAGGTGGCGGACCGGGCCCACCGGCTGGCGGCCCTCTCTCGGCCCGTCGGCCTCGGCACCATCCTCGTGGGTGACGACGGGCCGAGCGCGAAGTACGTCGCGATGAAGCACGCCGACTGTGCGGAGGTGGGAATCCACTCCGTACACGTGGAACTACCCGCCGACGCCACTCAGGACGATGTCGAGGCGGCGATCGACTCGCTGAACGCCGACCCGGCGGTCCAGTCGATTTTGGTGCAACTTCCTCTCCCCGAAGGACTCGACGAAGAACGGGCGCTGTTGCGGGTCCACCCCGAAAAGGACGTGGACGGACTCCACCCCGTGAACCTGGGCCGGTTGGTGATGGGAGCACCCGGGCCCCTGCCCTGCACCCCGGCGGGCATCGTGGAACTCCTCGCCAGTTACCACGTCCCCGTGGAGGGTCGTCGGGTAGTCATCATTGGACGGGGTCTCACTATTGGTCGCCCGCTAGCCCTTCTACTAGCCATGAAGCGACCCGGGTGTAACGCGGCGGTGACCGTCGTGCACACCGGGGTGGACGACTTAGTCGAGATCGTGCGCGAGGGCGATGTCGTTATTGCGGCGGCCGGGCGCGCCGGGCTCGTGACCCGGGACATGGTGAAGCCGGGCGCGGCGGTCGTGGGGGCCGGCACGAGTTGGTCGGGCACTAGATTGATGAGCGACGTCGCCGACGACGTCGCCGACGTCGCCGGGTGGATTACTCCACGTCTCGGGGGCGTGGGACCCATGACCCGTGCACTGCTACTACGCAACGCGGTTCGAGCAGCGGAGAGACTGGCATGACTACTGACAAGAATGGTCGAGAGTTCGATATTCGTCCCTGGGGCTCCTACACCGTCCTCGACGACGAGATGGGAAACCACAAGGTCAAGCGCATCGTGGTCTCACCGGGAAAGCGCCTGAGTTATCAGGTCCACGCCCAGCGAGCTGAGCACTGGTTCGTGGTCGCGGGCGTGGCGACGGTGACGCTGGACGGCGAGGTATTTGACCTCTCACCCGGGCGGTCGGTCGACATTGGTATTGGGGTGGCCCACCGGTGCGAAAACCGGGGTAGCGAGCCCGTCGTCTTCGTGGAGGTGCAGCACGGCACGTACTTCGGCGAGGACGACATCGTTCGACTTGAGGATGACTTCGGTCGGGCCTAAGTGCGAATTGACCAGCAACTAGCGGCCGGATTCACTCGGTCCTTCGAGTACTTTCCTCCGAAGAACGATGACGAGGAGGCCGTCTTGTCACGGACGCTCGAGGATCTCGAGCCCCTCCACCCGTCGTTCGTGTCGGTGACGTACCGGGGAGGCCGAGAGTCTCGGCAGCGAACCTTCGACCTCGTGGCCGACATCGTTCGTCGTGGTCAGGTCAGCGCCATGGCCCACCTCATCTGCGTGGGGCACCGTCGCGATGAAGTGCGCGACATCCTGGAGGCGTATCACGAACTCGGCGTAAGTAACGTGATGGCCCTCGGGGGTGATATTCCCGAGGACCCGGCGCTCGTGGCCTCGGACTTCGCGCACGCTCTCGATCTGGTGGAGTTAGCTCGAGAGGTTGGCGGGTTCTCTATCGGTGTGGCGGCCCACCCCCTCGGACACCCTCGCTCGCCGTCGCTCGCGAGCGATCGCCGCTACCTCGCCGAGAAGCTCGCCCGGGCCGATTTCGCTGTCACCCAGTTCTTCTTCGCCGCCCCCGAGTGGAGCCGACTGGTTCACGAGTTGGCGGATCTCGGGGTGGAGCGACCGGTGCTGCCGGGAATCATGCCGGTGACCTCACTCTCCTCGCTCGCGCGCATGTCCGACATGGGTGCACCGGTGCCTGACGCACTCGCGCGCGCACTCGAAGACGCTCAGCATCGTGGTGGCCCCGACGCCGTGCGCCGGGCCGGTATTGACGCCGCCGTTCAGTTGTGCCGGGAGTTGATTGATCGGGGTGCACCCGGTCTGCACTTCTATACCCTGAATCGTTCCACGGCGACCCGCGAAATTTATGAGCGTCTGTTCGCAGAAGGGTCTTAGGACCCGAAAAACTCTTAGGGGGCCCCGGTAGCGACCCGTCGTAGACTCGACGCCATGGCTGAGAAAATCACGATGAGCGCCGAGGGCGTTCTCCACGTACCGGATAATCCCATCATCCCCTTCATCGAGGGCGACGGCACGGGGGTGGACATCTGGCCCGCCGCCAAGCTGGTCCTCGACGCGGCCGCGGCCAAGCATTCGAAGAAGATTGAGTGGAAGGAAGTTCTCGCCGGCGAGAAGGCCTTCAACGAGACCGGTAACTGGCTGCCCGACCAGACCATCGAAGACTTTCGTGAGTACCTCATCGGTATCAAGGGACCGTTAACGACTCCGATCGGCGGTGGTTTTCGTTCATTGAACGTCGCCCTGCGCCAGATTCTCGACCTCTACGTCTGCCTTCGTCCCGTCCGGTGGTTTGCCGGAGTGCCCTCTCCGGTGCGTCACCCCGAACTGGTCGACATGGTGATCTTTCGCGAAAATACTGAGGACGTGTACTCCGGCCTCGAACTCGAGGCGGGGACCGCGCAGGCCGAGCAGTTGCGGGCCTACCTGAAGGACTCCTTCGGGTGGGATATTCGCGAGATGAGCGGTATCGGCATTAAGCCGGTGTCGAAGGCCGGTTCCGAGCGCTTAATTCGGGCCGCCATCACCTACGCCGTCGATCACGGACGACCGTCGGTCACTCTCGTGCACAAGGGCAACATCATGAAGTTCACCGAAGGGGCCTTTCGCAAGTGGGGATACGAACTAGTGCGCGACGAGTTCTCGGACGTGGCGGTTGGTTGGGACGACTGCGGGGGAGAGCCGGGCGACAAGATTCTCGTGAAGGACTCCATCGCCGACATCACCCTGCAACAGGTCTTGACGCGACCGGCGGAGTTCGACGTCATCGCCACGATGAACCTCAACGGGGACTATCTCTCCGACGCGCTGGCCGCTCAGGTCGGGGGTATCGGGATTGCGCCGGGCGCCAACATTAACTACGTGACGGGCCACGGAATCTTCGAGGCGACTCACGGGACGGCGCCCAAGTACGCCGGTCAGGACAAGGTCAACCCCGGGTCGGTCTTGTTGTCGGGGGTGTTGATGTTCGAGCACCTCGGATGGACCGAGGCCGCCACTGATATCGTGCGGGCCCTCGAGACGACTATCGCCGACAAGGTGGTGACCTACGACTTCGCCCGATTGATGGAGGGGGCGACCGAAGTGAAGTGTTCAGAGTTCGCCTCCGCGATCGTCGACCGTCTTTAATCCCACCGAGAAACGTTAAGGAGTACTTAGATGACTTCCCCCGTGCACGTGACCGTCACCGGCGCCGCCGGCCAGATTGGTTACCAGCTGTTGTTTCGCATCGCGTCCGGCCAGATGCTCGGTCCCGACACTCCCGTGGTGTTGCGACTGCTCGAGATTGAGCCGGCGATGAAGGCCCTCGAGGGGGTCGTGATGGAGCTCGACGACTGCGCGTTCCCGCTCCTCGCGGGCGTGGAGTACACGAGTGATTTGACTCACGCCTTCACGGACACGTCCTGGGCTCTGCTCGTCGGCTCGATTCCGCGTAAGGCCGGAATGGAGCGTAGTGACCTGCTGGGCGTGAACGGAGGGATCTTTAAGCCCCAGGGACGGGCGATCGCCGAGAATGCGTCGAGCGATGTCCGGGTCCTCGTCGTGGGTAACCCCTGTAACACCAACTGTCTCATTGCCCGTTCGAACGCGCCCGAGGTGCCGGCCGACCGGTGGTTCGCCATGACCCGGCTCGACCAGAACCGCGCGGAAACCCAGCTCGCGAAGCGAGCGGGGGTCTCCGTCGCCGAGGTCAAGAACCTCGTGATTTGGGGGAACCACTCCTCGACTCAGTACCCCGACTTCGTGAACGCCACTATCGGTGGGCGGGCCGCGACCGAGGTCATTGGCGACAACGCCTGGCTCCAAGGGGACTTCATCTCCACTGTGCAAAAGCGTGGCGCGGCCATTATCGAGGCTCGCGGGGCGTCCTCCGCGGCGTCCGCGGCCAACGCGGCCATCGACACGGTGGCGGGTCTCGTGCGTGAGACTCCGGCGGACGACTGCGTATCGGTCGCGGTGAGCTCGAGTGGTCAGTACGGAGTCCCCGAGGGTCTGACCTTCGGAATGCCGGTGTTGTCGGACGGACGCGGTGGCTGGAGCGTGAAGGAGGGGTTCGAGGTAGACGACTTCTCCGCCCAGAGAATCCAAGTCACGACGGAAGAACTCGTCGGAGAACGAGACGAGGTCCGTGCCCTCGGACTCATCTAGGAGTCTCCGTAACCTGAATGCCATTCATCGTCGGTCGCCGTGGCGGGTGACTGTGAAACAATGGGGAGAATGACTGACGTCTTCTCGGGACTTGACACGTCGTCATCAGTCTCGGGCGCCGGTCGCGGAGACACTCCGGTCTGGTACCGGTCGGTCCGGACGTGGCTCTGGGTGGGGTTGGCGCTGCGCCTGGCTCTGGCCCCGTTTTCGGCGATGGAGGCCGACGTCTCGGTCTGGTGGGGCGTGGTTCATCACGCGACTCTGGGCGTGGGTCTCTACGACATGCGTCTGTTCTCCTACCCGCCGGTCTACGGGTACTGGCTGAACTCCCTCGGCGGGGTTCTTCACTGGGTCGGTTCGAGTGCTCGCGTGCTCGGGGTCTCTTATCCCACCGGTGCGGGCTCGGTGTCGTCAACCTACGGCACCGTGATGCCGACGATCCTCGGAGCCTTTTCCTTCAAGATTCCCATGATTCTGGCGGACGTGGGAACGGGATGGGCCATTTGGCGGATCGCTCTCGTTCTCGGAGCCAGCG
This sequence comes from Acidimicrobiaceae bacterium, assembly GCA_013044285.1. Classification (GTDB taxonomy): domain Bacteria; phylum Actinomycetota; class Acidimicrobiia; order Acidimicrobiales; family RAAP-2; genus RAAP-2. The sequence goes on along the minus strand of JABEUS010000027.1, from coordinate 1,777 downwards.
AACAGGTCGCGCGCCGGAGTTTTGCCTGGTGGTTCCTCAATCCCGTCGTTATTTGGGTCGGCAGTGTGCACGGCCAGATTGACTCGCTCGCCGCCTTCGGGATCGCCCTGGCGATTCTGGCTCTACTGAGTGATCGCTGGGGAATCGCCGGGGCGGCCCTCTCCTTCGGTATCGCGGTCAAGATTTCGCCGGCATTTTTGGTACCCACGGCTATCGGGTATCTTCTCGCCCCCGCTCGTCGTCACTCGGGACGAATGTGGCGTGATTTTGTCGGCGGGGCGTTGCTGAGCGCACTGTTCTGGGTGGGGCCGGAGTGGAGCGGGCAGATGCTCTCGGGGGTTCTCTCGCGAACGGCCCAGGTCGGTCCCGTCGGAGGACTGGAGTGGACCGGTATCGCGAAGAGCCTGCCCCTCGTGTCGACCATCTACTCCTCTCTCGCTCACCACTTTGTCCAAGTCACCCGCGTCTCGAACTGGCTACAGATACTCGCCGCGCTCGCCGGAGGCGTCGCCGTATGGCGTCGTCCCACGGCTCGGCATCTCATCGTCGTCAGTGGGCTCGTCATGATGGCGGTCGTGTCGGTGAATCTCGTTGCTAATCCCGAGTTCACTCTGTGGTTTCTTCCCTTCGTGGCTCTCGGTGCCGGGGGATTGTGGCCGCACTCTCGTCGGTCGCGCATCTCAGTCGCCCTCATATCCTTCGGGGTCCTAGTCTTTTACGCTTCACTCTTCGCGCCCGCCTACTACTTCGGTGTCGCGACGGTGTGGCTAGGAATTCCCGCTCTCTCGAGTGTGCTGGCCCAGACGGACTTTCTCGCCCGGGGCGGAGCGCACTTCGCGCTCTGGCCGGCGGCAAACTGGATGCGCTTAGATCTAGTGGCGTCGCTCTCGGTGACGGCGGGGACCGTGCTCGGCGCCCGTGAACTGTGGCGATTTCGTGCGGACGACTCGTTACTCGTGAAGGCACCCGCTTTCGCGCCTTCACGAGGAGCCCGCGTCTCTGTCGTCGCGACGGCGCTGGCTCTCGTACTCATCGGACGGGTCGGCCCCGCTCTCGTGAGGACACCGTCGCCCGTACTCAGTGCGACGACCGCGGCGGTGCACTCGTCGCTGACAGTGAGGACAACGCCGAGTCCGCACTCTGTGGTGAGTCTCTTCCACTACGATCCGGCCCGCCGAATTACCGGGATACTCTTCTTCTCCGATCCGACGTACCCCTACGTGCTTTCCGACGCCGGAACAGTTCTCGGGACGGAACAACAGGTGTCCTCCGCCTTCTCTCATTCGAAGGTGAAGGTCCCGGTGTCTCTCGTGAACGCGACACGTCTCGAGAAGTTGCTTCCCACCTTGCCCACAACGACCCTTCTCGTGGATGTGACGGGAGTTCTCCCGGAAGCCCTCGTGAGGTCGGGGGTCCTTCGCCACTGGATTGACCTGGGGGGGCGCTTAGCCTTCGGAGGCTATCTCCCGGGGGTGTACTCGTCGGGTCCCGCTCCGAGTCTCGGGGCCACGCAGTTCGCCCAGGCTCACGGACGTCCGGCGTGGTCATTTCTGCCCCGTGGTCTCGTCTCCGGTTACTACCCCGTGAGTACCTGGGCGCACCACCAGAGTGCGTGGGCGCGGGCTCTTAATATCTTCTATCCCGAGGCGGACTTCGGTCTACGTACTCCTCAACTCTCCAGTTTCGGCGGACTGAGCGTGGGAAATACCAACGGTCGTGACGCGACGATTGGCTTCCTTCCGGTGGGTCGAGGAGGGGTCCTGATTTTCACGGGCTC
>JABEUS010000163.1 GCA_013044285.1 Acidimicrobiaceae bacterium | reverse complement strand
GTACTTGGGTCAAGATATCTCGAAGATCCACGACGCCGTCTGGGGGGTAGTGGGTACCCTCGGCGACTCCCAGTGCTACCTCGGGGTCCGCGACAAGGTCGACGCGGTCCAGGCGGAGATGTCCCGGCGCATCCTGACCGACGATCTTCCGGTCCGACTCATCGCCCCCGCTTTCACTGTGGGTGTCTCCGACGGCCAGCTCAACGGAACGCCCGAGATGCGGTTTTCGTTAATCGGACGAGAGTTGGTCAACGACGCCGTGTCGGTGCACGCGGCCGCGAATCAGATGGCCGGGCTCATTGCGGTGGTGGCGTGCGACAAGCCTCCGGTCGGAACTGTGGCGGCGCTCGTCGAGCTGAATGTTCCTTCGGTTATCCTCTCCGATGGCTCCATTCGGCCGGGTGAGATGCCGACGACGGGGGCCCGGGTGGACCTCGTGGACGCGTTCCAAGCCGCGTCCAGCGCCGACCAGGATCAGCGCGATCTCATCACCCGATACGCCTGCCCGGGGCAGGGTAGTTGTGGGGGGATGTTCACCTACAACACGATGCAGACGTTTATCGCCGTCGTGGGTCTCGAACCCCTCCAGATGGTGGCCCCCGCCTCGGAGGACCCTCGTCGCGTGGCGGAGTTTCCCGAAATTCTGGTGAACTGCCTCGTCACGATGACGCAGAGGGGTATCCGGCCCCGGGACCTGATTAGTCCCCGTTCACTGCGCAACGCCCTGACGGTCGCTATCGCCATGGGGGGATCTACCAACGTGATGCTGCACAGCGTGGAGATCGCCCGGGCGGCCGGATTGGACCTCTGGACGGACGTGATGTCGCAGCGTGAATTTAACGAACTCTCCCGTCGAGTTCCGGTGATCGTGAACATGCGCCCCTTCGGCGAGTACTCGATGGTCGATGTGGACGCCGCGGGGGGACTCACCGCGGTCGTGGCCGAACTGATTCGCTCGGGGTACGTGGACGGCGAGACCTTGACCTGCACCGGAGAGACCCTGGCCGAGCAGGTGACTCGTCTGCGGCCGCCCGCTCCCGACGGCCGAGTGATCTACTCGACCGACTCTCCGTTCAAGTCCACGGGGGGGCTTCGTCTGCTCGAGGGCAACCTGGCCCCGAACGGGGGCGCGATTCTCAAGCTGGCTGGAGTAGAGAGCGGCATCGTGGACGGAGTGTTCACGGGACGGGTCCGAGTCTTTGACTCCGAGCGCGCACTCCTTCTCGCCCTAGACGAACAGGCCGACCAGTTTCGCGATAACGACCTCGTCGTGATTCGCTACGAGGGCCCGCGGGGCGCTCCGGGAATGCCCGAGATGCTAGATCCCACCTCCAAGATCACTACGATCTGTCGCCAGCGGGGTATCACGATCGCGCTGATGACCGACGCCCGCTTTTCGGGGGGTTCGGTGGGGCTGGTGATTGGTCACGTGGCCCCGGAAGCGATCCTCGGTGGCCCTATTGCGCTCGTTGAAGACGGCGACACGATTGTGGTCGACGTGAATCGCGATCGTCTGGACTGCGTGGAACTGCACGACGACTCCCTCCTCGCGGCGCGAACGACGTCGTGGCGAGCTCGTAGCGACGCCAACGGTGGAGTGCACCCGGCCGTGACGCCGGTGACCCACCGAGTACTTCGACGAATGCGATCGAGCGCGCGTTCAGCCCTCGAGGGCGGTGGGATGGCTTCGGACTAGAGCTCGGAACGAGCGGCGGTTGTGCGAGAGAGATCTCTTGACTAGAATGGACTGGTGGCGTATCGGGACATTCTCCTCGTAGTAGGCATTTGGCCTAGGTAGTCACGTCCCATCGTCACTGCCCAAGGCCTCCCGAAAGGGAGGTCTTTTTTGTTTTCTAATCATCCGACATAACCGAGGAGCATCGTGAAAATCACAGGAGCGCAAGCCCTCATTAAGAGCCTCGAACAAGAGGGCGTCGAAGTCATCTTCGGCCTGCCCGGAGGGGCGATTCTGCCGGTCTACGATCCGCTCCTCGACTCGAGTATCCGTCACGTCCTCGTGCGCCACGAACAGGGTGCCGGTCACATGGCCGAAGGATACGCCCTGGCGACCGGAAGACCCGGAGTGGCGATGGTGACCTCGGGACCGGGAGCGACCAACATCGTCACCGCCATCTCGAACGCCCACATGGACTCGACTCCCATCGTCGTGATCACGGGCCAGGTGGCCTCCGCGGCAATCGGTACTGACGCCTTCCAGGAGTGCGACATCACCGGCATCACGATGGGGATTACGAAGCACAACTTTCTCATCCGAGACGTCCAGGACATCCCCCGCGCCGTGGCGGCGGCCTTCCATATCGCCACGACTGGTCGGCCGGGTCCGGTCCTCGTCGACCTACCGAAGGACCTCGCTCAGTCGATGATGGAGTGGTGGTACCCCACCACGATTGAGGAGTTGGACCTGCCGGGCTACCGGCCCGAAGTGGCGGCGATGCCGTCTCTCGTAGAGGCCGCGGGGAAACTCATCGCGGAGTCGAGTCGCCCGGTGCTCTACGTCGGTGGCGGGACCCTCAAGTCCGAGGCGTGGGACGAGCTACTCCGCTTCGCCGAACGCACCCGGATACCCGTCGTCACGACGCTGATGGCCCGGGGAGTCTTTCCCGATTCGCACCCTCTCAATCTCGGAATGCCCGGGATGCACGGGGTCTACTCCGCGGTGACCGCCCTCCAACAATCGGATCTCCTCATCGCCCTCGGCGCACGCTTCGACGACCGGGTGACGGGGAAGGTCTCGACCTTCGCGGCGAAGGCGAAGGTCATCCACGTGGATATCGACGCGGCCGAACACCACAAGGTGCGCCGGGCCGAGGTGGCTATCCGCTCCGACGTGAAAACGGTCCTGAACGCGTGGGAGAGCGAGCGGGTGGTTCCGCACAACCTCGACGACTGGTGGACCGAGATCGACGCGTGGCGGGCTCGCTACCCCCTGGTCTACGACCCCCCCACCGACGAGGGGCCGCTTCGCCCCCAAGCCGTGATCGAGGCCATCGCCCAGTCGGCGCCGGAGGGCTCCATCGTGACCTCGGGCGTGGGTCAGCACCAGATGTGGGC
>JABEUS010000162.1 GCA_013044285.1 Acidimicrobiaceae bacterium | reverse complement strand
TCCGTGCGCGGCTCCATGCCCTCCCACCACACGTCGCCGCCGCTCGTGAGCGCGACGTTCGTGAAGATGGTGTTGGCGCGCACCGACTCCATGGCGTTGGGATTGGTCTCGTAGTTCGTGCCGGGAGCGACCCCGAAGAATCCCGCCTCGGGATTGATGGCGTAGAGGCGCCCGTCGGGGCCCGGCTTCATCCAACAGATGTCGTCGCCGATCGTCTCGACGGTCCAGCCCGGCAGGGTCGGCACGAGCATGGCCAGGTTGGTCTTACCGCAGGCGGACGGGAAGGCGCCGGCCACGTACTTCGACTGGCCCTCGGGACTCGTGATCTTCAAGATGAGCATGTGCTCGGCGAGCCAGCCCCCCTCGCGGCCCATCACCGAGGCGATGCGCAGAGCGAAACACTTCTTCCCGAGTAGCGCGTTGCCCCCGTAGCCCGAACCGAAGGAGATGATCTCCTTCGTCTCGGGAAAGTGCACGATGTACTTGTGCTCGGCGTTACAGGGCCAGGGCACGTCGACCTGGCCCTCTCTAAGAGGAGCGCCCACCGAGTGCAGGGCGGGCACGAACTCCCCGTCGGCCCCGAGCAGGTCGAGGACCGGCTGGCCCATGCGAGTCATGATCTTCATCGAGGCGGCGACGTAGGCCGAGTCGGTGAGCTCGATACCGATGTGGGCGATGCGCGACCCGAGGGGCCCCATGGAGAACGGCACCACGTAGAGAGTGCGGCCCTTCATGCAGCCGGCGAAGAGCCCGTTCAGGGTCGCTCGCATCTCGTCGGGATCCGTCCAGTTGTTCGTCGGACCCGCGTCCTCGCGGTCCTTCGAGCAGATGAAGGTCCGGTCCTCCACCCGCGCCACGTCGGAGGGGTCGGAGGCGGCGTAGAAGGAGTGGGGTCGCAGTTCGTCGTTGAGGCGCACGAAGGTGCCCGCTTCGATGAGTTCTTGACAGAGGGCGTCGTACTCCTCGTCCGATCCGTCGCACCAGTAGATACGATCGGGGGTCGTGAGTCGTGCCACCTCCTCCACCCATTCGATCACGCGCGTGTTGGACGTCGGGTATGTGCTCACCGGAACTCCTTCGTGTCTCCCCGTCGGCGCACCGTTGCGCCGCACTCTGTTAGGACCAGTGGCGTGATCTCGACACCGTTCGACCCCTCGGCTGAGGGACCCCGGCGCGAGGACGCTGTTCTCGAGCGTATCGTCGAAATTCTCGGGGGTAAAGGCTTATTGAAAGAAATTCGCAATATCGGTGACGACTGCGCCGTCCTCGAGCCCTTCGTGGGTCAAACCCTGGTCTCGACCGACGTCTGCGTCTACGGCGTGCACCTGGACGACCAGATATTCGGGGTCGAGGACCTGGGCTACAAGGCCATGACCAGCGCGATCTCCGATATCGCGGCGATGGGCGGACGGGTGAGGGGGGCGTTAATCGGCGTGTCGGCCCCGGCGGGGACCGACCTCGAACTACTCCACCACGGCGTGGCCGACGCCGCCGCCGTCACCGGGTGCCCGGTGGTGGGGGGCGATCTCACGCAGTCCAACCAACTCGCCGTCTCGGTGACGGTCCTCGGCGAGTGTCCCGGGGGAGGAGCGGTGCTGCGTTCGGGGGCCCGACCCGGTGACACCCTGCTCGTGACCGGCCCGCTGGGTCGTTCGGCGGCCGGGCTCCGTCGCGCCCGGGCCGGGGTGGCGCTGAACGATGAGTTGGTCCTCGCTCACCGGCACCCCTGGCCCCGTCTCGCCGAGGGTCAAGCGGCCCGGGGGGCGAGCGCGAGCGCGATGATGGACCTCTCCGACGGACTGGGCCTCGATCTGCACCGTTTGGCCGACGCGTCGGGAGTCGGCGTCGAACTCACCGATCTTCCGGTCGCCGAGGGGGCGACCACGGAGGAGGCCTGGAGCGGGGGAGAAGACTACGAGTTGCTCATCGCGACGAGTGATCCCGATCGACTGGCGCTGGTCTTCGCCGACCGGGGACTGCGGGCGCCCCTCGTCATCGGACGATGCGTGGAGGACGCGACGTCGCGTCGCTACCGGGGCGCGGACCTACCCCGTTCGGGGTATCAACACTCCTGGTGAGGAGGGATCGGAGAGTTAGGCCGAGGGCTGACGGCGCACGGGCTTCGTGACCTTGCCCGATCGCAGGCACCCGGTGCAGACGTTGAGGCGGGTCGGGGTTTTTCCGACCAGCGCCCGTACGCGCTGAATGTTCGGGTTCCAACGACGCTTGGTGCGCCGGTGGGAGTGCGAGACGTTCATACCGAACGACGGCTTCTTGCCACAGATGTCGCAGACCGATGCCATGAACGTACTCCTTCGTTGTGACCCACTCGCACTCGCGAGCAGCCCTTTCAGCGGAAATCAATTGTAGCATCGCTGACGATGGCTATCTCCACCACCCTCTCGCCGAGTGACCTGAAACGGGCGGTGGGGCTCTTCGCCGACCTGCTTCGAAGAGACCAGGGGGCGATTAATCGCCTGAACGTCTACCCGGTTCCCGACGGCGATACCGGGACCAATATGGCCCTCACCATGGCCGCCGTGGTCGCCGACGTCTCGGTTCTCGACGAGTCGGCCACTCTCGCCGACTTCAGTCGGGCCGTCTCCCACGGGGCCCTCATGGGCGCCCGGGGTAACTCCGGGGTGATCTTGGCCCAGATGCTGCGCGGACTGGTCAGCGCCTTCGAGGGAAAAGACGTCGTGGAGGCCCCCGAGTTCGTCGAGGGACTACGTCGAGCCGACGAGTCGGCGCGCCGGGCCGTGGAGCGACCCGTCGAGGGGACGATTCTCTCGGTCGCTCGCGCGGCCGCTCGAGCGGTGGAGGGCTTTTCCCGGTTGGTGGAGGTGGTTCGCTCGGCTCGCGCGGCCGCCCGGGAGGCTCTCGCGAAGACTACCGGACAGTTGGAGGTGTTGACTCGCGCCGGTGTGGTCGACTCCGGAGGGACCGGACTGGTCCTCTGGTTCGAGGCACTCTGTCACGTGGTGGCCGGGGACGAACTTCCCCCGCCCCTGTCCACGGAGGGAACCCTCGGCGTCGATCCCGATCACGCCGGAGAGGCGGTGGGAGACCAGCGCTACGAGGTGATGTTCATTCTCCAGGGTGAGGACGATCTCATGGGAGAGTTTCGGGCGTCGTGGAGCGTCATCGGCGACTCCATCGTCGTCGTGGGCTCCGAGGGGCTCTACAACTGTCACATCCACACCAACGACATCGGTGGGGCGATCGAGGCGGCGCTGGTGGTGGGTCGCCCCTCCTCCATCCGAGTGAGCGATCTCTCCGAGCAGGTCCTCACTCACCGGGAACCAGAAGTGCTCGCGCCCACCCCCACGGAGATCGTCGAGTGCGCGGTGGTGGCCGTCAGTGCCGGACCGGGCCTCAGTACTCTCTTCAGTGCGCTCGGGAGCCGGGCCCTCGTCTCGGGGGGCCAGTCGATGAATCCGCCCACCGCCGACCTCGTCGCCGCGGTGAGGGCTAGTCGAGGAACGAGCGTCGTGATTCTCCCGAACAACCCCAACGTTCGCCTGGCCGCCGAACAGGTGGGTGACCTCGTCGAGATTCCGGTCGCCGTGGTGGCGACGGAGTCGGCGGTGCAGGGACTGGCGGCGATGCTCGCCTACTCCAGTGCTCGCTCTCTCGACGAGAACGTCGAGGCGATGAGTGAGGCCGCCGCCGCGGTCACGAGTTACGAGTTGACGCGCGCGGTACGCGACGCGGTGACGGACCGTGGACCGGTGCGCGAGGGGGAGTGGATCGGGGTGTCGGGAAAAGAGGTCGTCACGGTGAGTGGCGACCTCGAGACGGGTCTGGTCGCCCTCGTCGAGCACGCCCTCGGAGAGAGCGACGAACTGCTCACCGTCCTCGAGGGCGAGGGGTCGCGCCCCGAAGTGACCGAGCGGCTGCGCCGTTTCGTCGACGAGAACTACCCCGACGTGGACGTCGAGGTGCACCGGGGTGATCAGCCGGTCTACGCCTACCTTCTCGGCGTCGAATAAGGGTGAGCGAGGAGGCGTCGCGTCGCCTGATGGATCTGGCGGCGGTCGACCTGGCGCGCCTGCGCCACGTGGGACCTAAGCGCCTCGAGGCCCTCGAGAAACTCGGTCTCGACAACGTGCTCGACCTCGTGAACTTCTACCCCCGTCGCTACCTCTTCCGGGGTGCTCGGGTCGACCTGAGTGACCTGCGAGTGGGAGAAGAGGCGGCCGTCTTCGCCACCGTCTTATCCTCCTCGGCGCGCAGAACCCGTCAGGGTCGAGCCCTCGTCGAACTCGAGGTGAGTGACGGAGACGAGACGATTCGGATCAGCTTCTTTAACCAGAGCTGGCGCCAGCGCCAGCTCCCGAAGGGCTCGCGGGCGATCTTTTACGGAACGTTGAGTGAGTACCGGGCGCGCCGCCAGATGGTGAACCCGACGGTCGACGTGGTCCAGGGGGAACTAGAGGAGGGCTCGAGGCAGCGCACCAGTGGCACTCTCGCTATCTACCCGGCGACCGCGCGCGTCGGCCTGTCGAGTTGGGAGATCGGGGGGCTGGTCGACGAGGCGCTGCGCCGCGCCGGGCCGCTGGAGGACCCCCTGGACGTCGAGTGGCGCGAGCAGTGGGGGCTCCTCGATCGCACCGCCGCCTACTGGGAGATTCACCAGCCGAGCGACCCCGAGCGAGCGATCGCCGCCCGGCGCCGCCTCGTCTTCGACGAGTTTCTCCGCCTACAACTTCTCGTCGCCCTGCGCCGGCGCCGCCTGCGCCACGGCGAGAGCGGGGTCGCCCACCCCGTCGCGGACCTCGACCTCGACGCCTCGACCCCATCGACCCAGCTCGGTCTGCTCGGACGATTTCTCCGGGCTCACCCCTTCACTCTCACCGACGCTCAACGGCGCGTGCTCGAAGAGATCGCGCACGACATGGCCGCTCCCGTCCCGATGCACCGGCTCGTGCAGGGCGACGTGGGATCGGGAAAGACACTGGTGGCGACGGCGGCGCTGGTGATGGCTCTCGCCGGGGGTCGCCAGGGCGCCCTCATGGCTCCGACGGAGGTGCTGGCCGAACAGCTCTACGCCGCGCTTCGTCGAGACCTCGCCCTCGTCGAACTAGAGGACCCCGCCGTCCTCGGTTCCTGGCGACCGGCCCGGGTCGCGCTCTTGAGTGCTCGAGTGAAGGCGAAGGAGCGTCACGCGATCCTCGCCGGACTCGCGCGGGGAGAGATCGACGTGGTGGTGGGCACCCACGCCCTCTTACACGAGGAGGTGCGTTTCGCTCGCCTCGGACTCGTGGTGATCGACGAGCAGCACCGCTTCGGGGTCGAACAGCGCGCGACCCTTCGCGATAAGGGACGACGCGCCTCGGCGGAGGGGAGAGACCCCGACCTACTCGTCATGACCGCGACGCCCATTCCGCGCACCGCGGCGCTCGCCGTGTTCGGCGACCTCGATCGCTCCACGATCGACCACCTACCGCCCGGACGTCAGCCGGTCACCACGACGTGGATTCGCGAGCCGACCGACGAAGCGCAGGTCTGGGCTCGGGTGCGCGCCGAGGTCGAAGCCGGGCGGCGGGCCTACGTCATCTGCCCCCTCGTCGAAGAGTCCGAACGGGCCGAGGCGACCTCGGCGGTGGCCGAGCGAACCCGCCTCGCGACCGGAGAGCTCGCCGGACTCTCGGTCGGACTCCTCCACGGTCAGATGTCCAGTCACGACAAAGAAGAGGCCCTCAGTCAGTTTCGCTCCGGTGAGATTGGCGTGCTCGTGGCGACGGTGGTCGTGGAGGTCGGAGTGGACGTCCCCGAAGCGAGCATCATCGTGATCGAGGACGCCTGGCGCTTCGGACTGGCCCAACTCCACCAGCTCCGGGGTCGGGTCGGTCGGGGACGAGATCGCAGTGAGTGCTACGTCCTCGGGCCCGCTCCTAGCGCCGACGCCCGGGAGCGCCTGGAGGCGCTCGAGAGGGTCTCCGACGGCTTCGCCCTCGCCGAGGTGGATCTCAGTCTGCGCGGGGAGGGCACGCTCATGGGGGCGCGTCAGCGGGGACGTAGTGATCTGCGGCTCGGGAATCTCGTCCGCGACGTCGAGGTCCTCGAACTAGCCCAGCGCGCGGCCGAACGTATCGCCGAACGCGGGCTCTTCGCCGAGGGGGAGTGGGCCGGTGAGATCCGCACCCTGATCGAGCCGGACGAGGCCGAGTTCCTCTTTCGCTCCTAAATCTCGCCTAGCCTGCGGGGCGTGAGAATCATCGCCGGCGTCGCGCGGGGCCGCCCCCTGCGAGCGAAGTTGCCCGAGGGAGTGCGCCCCACCACCGACTACGCCCGCGAGGCGATCTTTTCGATGCTGGAGAGCCGGGGGGGACTGCGCGATCTCGTCGTGGTCGACCTCTTCAGCGGCTCGGGGGCGATGGGACTCGAAGCCTTCTCGCGGGGGGCCCGCGAGGTCTACTTCGTCGACAGCGATCCCACCTGCCTCGCCGCCGCGCGCACCAACTACGAGAGTCTGGGCCTGAGCGGACGGGCCCACTTCGTGCGGGCCACGCTGCCGGCGTGGCGACTGCCCGACGGAGTCGACCTCGTGGTGATGGATCCGCCCTACGGCCCCGTCGACGTCGGCGCCATTCTCGGGGAGTCGCGTATCACTCGGGTGGTGGTGGAAAACGACCGGTTCGTCGAGGCGCCCGGCTACGACGTCGTGAAACAGAAGCGATACGGAACTACGCTGGTGACGATGCTGGAACCGACCACGGAGGACGTGTCGTGACCGTCGGACTTATCCCCGGTTCCTTCGATCCCTTCCACAACGGACACCTCGAAGTCGTCGAGCGCGCCGCCGGAATCTTCGACGAGGTGGTGGTGGCGGTGATTCGCAACCCCCAAAAGTCACAACCCATGTTCACCCTGGAAGATCGCCGCGAGATGATCGCCGCCTCCTGCGGGCACATTCGAAACGTGCGGATCGTGTCTATCTCCACTCTCCTCGTCAACGTGGCGCGCGACGTCGAAGCGACGGCCATCGTGAAGGGCCTGCGGGCGGTGTCGGACTTCGAGAGTGAACTACAGATGGCCCAGATGAACCGTTCGCTGTCCGGGGTGGAGACGCTCTTTATCCCGACCAGTTCCCACCACTCCTTTATCGCTTCGCGCCTGCTGCGCGAGGTGTCGCGCTTAGGCGGAGACGTCTCGGCCTTCGTCCCCGCACCGGTCGCTCGACGACTCAGCGCTGAACACTCCGGAGAGTCCACATGAGTACCTTTGATCCCCACGGCTACAACGAGGACGAGTTCGACGTGTACGGGGCCGAACCGGCCTTCGAGGAGACGCGCGGGGAGTACGCCTGGGACGCCTTCGCGAGTGCCGAACCGGCCCCCGAAGCCCCCCGACACGTGCGCCGGGGCCTCGAGGACGTTCTGAACGACCTCATCGACGTGGTGGAGACGGCCAAGCAGATGCCCCTCTCCAACTCGGCGCTCATCTCGCGCGACGAGGTGCTCGAACTGCTTCGTGAAGCGCTCGACCAACTGCCCGACGAGATTCGCCAGGCCCGCCACGTACTTTCTTCCGCCGACGTCATCGTCGAGCGCGCGGAGGTCGAAGCGACCCAACTCCTCGACGAGGTGCGCGCCCGGGCCGCCTCGATGGTGGAGAAGGCCGAGATCGTGCGACTGGCCCGCCAACGAGCCGAACAGATCGTCCTCGAGGCGAAGGCCCAGGCCCGCCAGCGCATTATTGAGGCCGACGACTACATCGACGGCAAGCTCGGGGGCTTCGAGGTGGTTCTTAGCCGCCTGCAGAAGTCGACCGCGTCGGCCCGCGAAGCCATGAGTGCCCGCTCGATGCCCGCCGGGCTCCTCGACGCCCCCCGTGACGCCCCCGGCACGACCTTCTTTGATCAAGAGCGCGAGTAGGTCCGTGGCGTCGCCCTACGTCGTTCCCGTTGCGCACCTCTTGCGCACGACTCCGGCGAGCGCGCACGTGGCGTTCGAGGCTCCCTTTGACCCGAACGGGGAGTTCGAGCCGCGAGGACCGGTCGAGACCGACGTCGACCCGCTGGAGCCGGTGCGGGTGGATCTGACCCTGCAGAGCTTCTCGGGGGGTGTCCACGCGCGCGGGAGTATCGAGACGACCTGGCACGGGGTGTGTCGACGGTGTTCGGTCGTCGTGCGCGGAGCACTCGTGCTCCAGGTGGTCGAACGGTTCGTCGAAAGTCCCGGCCCCGAGGACGAGGAGGCCTACTCGCTCGAACACGACGCCCTCGATCTCGCCCCCCTCGTTCACGACTCGATCCTGCTCGAACTGCCCCTCGCGCCCCTGTGTCGACCGGACTGTCGGGGGCTCTGTCCGGTCTGTGGGCAGGACCGGAACGAGGTCGAGTGCGACTGTGCGGCACCCCTCGACCCCCGGTGGGCTACACTGGACGGGCTCTTAGGGGACGACTCCGTGTCGACTCCCGAGGGCGACGATTAGGGGCGCGGCCCCCGGGGTGAAAGAGACGATCGATGGCTGTCCCTAAGAGAAAGACCAGTAAGGCCAAGGGCCGGTCCCGTCGCGCCGCGAACTGGAAGTTGGCCCTGCCTTCGCGCAGCATCTGTCCGCAGTGCTCGGTCGCCAAGACCCCCCACGTAGTCTGCCCGAACTGCGGGTTCTACAAGGGTCGCGTGGCGGTCGAGGTCAAGTAACTTGACTCTGCCCATCGCCCTGGACGCGATGGGCGGCGATCACGCCCCCGGCGACATCATCGAGGGGGCTCGCCGCGCCGTCGATGAGTACGGACTCGACGTCACCCTCGTCGGTGTCCCCGAGCGCATGGGAGACCCCCGCGGGCTCGAGGTCGTGTCCTGTTCCGAAGTCATCGAGATGGCTGACGAACCCGGCGCCAGCGTGCGCCAGAAGAAAGACTCCTCCCTCGTGCGCGCCGCCGAGCTCGTGCGTGACGGACGCGCCTCGGCGATGGTGTCGGCCGGAAACACCGGGGCGACCATGGCCTCGGCGCTGCTGCGGATCGGCCGACTCCCCGGGGTCGTGCGACCCTGTATCGCGACGTTGATGCCCAACCCCGGACGCCACCCCGCGGTTCTGCTCGACAGTGGCGCTAACTCCGAGTGCACTCCCGAGATGCTCGTGCAGTTCGCCCACCTGGGCACGGCCTTCGTGCGCACCCGCTTCGGGGTCGTAGATCCGAGCGTCGGACTGCTCTCGATCGGCGAGGAGTCCTCGAAGGGCACCCCTCTCGTGAAGGAGACCCACGAGTTGCTCCGCGCGGCTCCCGGTCTGAACTTCTTCGGCAACGTCGAGGGACGCGACCTCGTTCCGTCCCCCGTCGACCTCGTCGTGACCGACGGCTTCACCGGCAACGTCGCCCTCAAGACCTTGGAGGGCGCTTTTCGTTTCGTTCTTCAGAACCTCCTCGAGGCGCTCGACGAGGACGAGGTGACCCGAGAGGCCGGCCGGATCTTGATGCCCTACCTCGTGCCCCGCGCCGAACGGCTCCGGCCGGAGTCGATCGGGGGGTCGGTGTTGCTCGGTTTAAAGGGTATCTGCATTATCTCCCACGGCTCTTCGAACGCGACCGCGATCATGAACGCACTGCGGGTGGCCGACGAGATGGCCCGAGCCGGAGTGGTCGAGGCGACTCGATTCGCCATCCGGCCCGACCAAGAGGGCTAATCTTCCTCAGCGCACCCGGTGGATAGGGTGGAGCCGACAAGGAGGGGACATATGACCAACGCCGAGGGTGCTCAACCACTCGACCGGGCCGCCGTGACGGACCTGGTGGTGCGGGAACTGGCCCAGATCCTCGAGACGGAGCCCGCCAGTATTGAAGAGGACGTGCCTTTCGTGGACCTCGGGGCCGACTCGCTCGCCCTGATCGAACTAGTGGAGGCGATCGAAGAGGACCTGTCGCGGGCCGTGGGTAGTTTTCACATCGACGACGACGATCTCGAAGATCTCGTGTCGGTTCGTGACGCCGTGGACTACGTCGTCGCCAAGCTGCAACTGGGCTAGGCGTGGCCCCGTGGGCATCGTCGACCTGGCTGTACGCTGCGGTCTCTCACCCGATGAACCCCGGCTGCTGGAGGCTCTGACGCACTCCAGCTACGCCGCCGAGCACGGGGTCGACTCCAACGAGCGTCTGGAGTTTCTCGGAGACGCCGTCGTCGATCTGGCCGTCGCCGAGTATGTGGTGGAGGCCTGGCCCGACGTCGACGAGGGCGTCGCCTCGGTGGTGCGCAGTCGCACCGTCAACGAGGCCTCCCTCGCGGACGCGGCGCGAGAACTCGGTCTCGGTGACCTCCTGCGGACCGGTCGCGGAGTCCAAAAGGAGCGCGGCGCCGAGCGCGACTCTCTCCTCGCCGACGCCTTCGAGGCCCTCGCGGGGGCGCTCTTTAGCGTGCGCGGCTACGGGCCCGCCCGCGACTTCGTGGTCCAGTGTCTCGACGAACGCATCGAGGAGGCCGGGCGGCGCGGGGACATCATCGACGTGAAGACCCGTCTGCGCCGTCTCGCCGAAGCGCGGGGATTCGCCCCCCCCGAGTACACCTTGAGTGCGAGCGGCCCGGCCCACGACGTGACCTACGTCGCCCGTGTGGTGGCGGGACCGGTCTCGGGCGAGGGTCAGGGTCCGTCGAAGAAGCGGGCCGAAGCCGCCGCCGCGGCGGCGGCCTGGGAGGAGGCTCAGCGTGCCGGAGTTGCCTGAAGTTGAAACCGTCCGCGCCGGACTGGCCCGGGAGATGAACGGGAAGAAGATTAAGGCGGCCCAGGTCTCCGACGGTCGATCGACCCGGCGTCACCCGAGCGCCCGGGAGTTTCGCGCCCAGATCGAGGGGCGAAGCGTGAAGTCGGTCGAACGATTGGGCAAGTACCTCGCCTGCGCGCTCGATAACGGTTCTCACCTAGTGATTCATCTGGGAATGACCGGTCAGGTCCTTCGGGCGAAGAACGCCAAGGCACCGAAGCCCAAGCACACCCACGTGGTCCTGCAACTCTCCACCAACGAAGAGGTTCGCTTCGCCGACCAACGCACCTTCGGGGAGATGTTCGTGTCGGCCCCCGTCTCCGACGGCGAGGTGGTCGAGATCTCCAAGTTCGCTCGTCTGGCTATTGGGGGCAGTGGACTCGGACTCCGGGCCCGGGTGCGCGAACTCGCTCACCTGGGCATGGATCCCTACGAGGACCAGGTGGGTTGGGACCGATTCACCGCCGTCACCCGATCGCGCAGTGTGCCCCTGAAGGCGCTCCTCACCGACCAGTCCATCATCTGCGGAATCGGCAACATCTACGCCGACGAGATTCTCTTTAGTGCCGGATTGCGATTTGACCGACCCTGCGACGCGCTCACCACGGTCGAAGCCCGGCGCCTGCACCGCACTATTCCCGAGGTCTTGACCGAGGCGATCAAGGCCGGCGGGACCACGTTGTCTGACGAAATGTTCGTCAACGTCGAGGGCGAACCCGGCACCTACCAGAATCAGTTGCAGGTCCACACCCGCGAGGGACTGGCCTGCCCCCAGTGTCGTACGCCGATCGAACGGGTCATCTTTCGGGACCGCTCCACCTACTGGTGTCCCCGGTGCCAGACGTAGGTCGCCCGAGCGCGTTCTCGGGGATTGCTAGCGTTGCCGCGTGTTTCTAAAGCGCCTCACGATGAAGGGCTTCAAGTCCTTCGCTGACTCCACGACCCTCGAGTTCGAACCCGGCGTCACGGCGGTGGTGGGCCCGAACGGTTCGGGTAAGTCCAACGTGGTCGACGCGGTGACCTGGGTGCTCGGCGCCCAGTCCACTCGCGCGCTGCGCAGTCAGAAGATGGACGACGTCATCTTCGCCGGGACGGCCTCGCGGGCGGCCCTCGGTCGAGCCGAGGTCAGTCTCACCCTCGACAACGCCTCCGGGCGACTCCCGGTCGAGGGCGCCGAGGTCACGATCTCGCGCACCCTCTTTCGTAACGGGGACTCGGAGTACGCCATCAACGGGACGGTCTGTCGACTCCTCGACATCCAAGAACTGCTGAGCGACTCCGGCGTCGGGCGCCAGCAGCACATGATCATCGGTCAGAACCAACTCGACACCATCCTCAACTCCTCGCCGGAGAACCGGCGGGCGGTGATCGAGGAGGCGGCCGGAGTACTGAAGCACCGTCGACGTAAGGAGCGCGCCGAACGACGCCTCGCCCACACCCAAGAGAACCTCGAACGACTGGGCGACCTCGTGCGCGAGGTGCGTCGCCAGATGCGCCCCCTCGAG
>JABEUS010000161.1 GCA_013044285.1 Acidimicrobiaceae bacterium | reverse complement strand
GCGCTGGGACGCGACTGTGTTATTCTTGTTGTTGTTTTTGATGATACGACGACCGCGAGGAGCGGTGAGCCCGGTTCGAGGAGGTCTCGCACTACCGCGTCGGCGTCGAGAACCGGCAACCCACTTTGACGAATCATCGCTTCGAGCGTCGACTTACCCGAGCCGATTCCCCCACCGATTCCGATTCGTCTCATCCCCCCAGGCTAACGACCCCCTGAAACAGCGAACCCCCGTCCTCGTAAGGACGGGGGTTCGCGACGTACAACGGGACAGCTCAGGCTTCGGGCTCCTCCGACAGAGCAGGTTCTTCCGACACGGCGGGTTCCTGCGAGACGGGCTCCTCCTCGGACGCTTCGTCCGGAGATTTTTGGGCCTCGGTGGCGTACTCGGCCCACGCCGCCTGCGCCTCGGTCTCCGGCGTGAAGTCGCCGTAGTCGAAGTTTCCGATGTAGTTACCCTCGGCGTCGTAGGCGTGAGATCCGAAGGCCTCACGGTACTCCGCGGACACCTCGCCACCGTCGGCGGCCTGCTTGATCGAGAGCGAGATACGGCGACGGGCCGTGTCGAGCTCGATGATCTTGACCCAGAGTTCCTCGCCCGCCTGGACGACCTGCTCCGGTGCCTCGACGTGGTGCGAAGCCATCTCCGAGATGTGCACCAGTCCTTCGATGCCGTCGCCCACCTGGACGAAAGCTCCGAAGGGGACGAGCTTCGTGACACGACCGTAGACCAGTTGGTCCACGGCGTGCGAGTCGGCGAAGACCTGCCACGGGTCGGACTGAGTGGCCTTCAGCGAGAGGGAGATGCGCTCCTTCGAGAAGTCGACGTCGAGGACCTCCACGTCTACTTCCTGGCCCACCTGCACCACCTGCGAGGGGTGGTCGATGTGCTTCCAGGAGAGTTCCGAGACGTGGATGAGGCCGTCCATCCCGCCCAGGTCCACGAAGGCACCGAAGTTGACCACCGAGGAGATGACTCCGTGACGGCGTTCGCCGGGCTTGAGGTTGTTGAGGAAGTCGCCGCGCTGCTCTTTCTGGGTCTCTTCGAGCCAGGCACGACGCGACAGGACGACGTTGTTGCGGTTCCGGTCGAGTTCAATGATCTTCGCCTCCACCGTCTTACCGATGTAGGGCTGCAGTTCACGAACACGACGCAGTTCGACGAGGGACGCCGGCAAGAATCCGCGCAGACCGATGTCGACGATAAGTCCACCCTTGACGACCTCGATGACGACACCCTTGACGACCTCGTCACGGTTCTTCAACTCTTCGATCGTGGCCCAGGCCTTCTCGTACTGGGCGCGCTTCTTCGACAGAACGAGGCGACCCTCCTTGTCCTCCTTCTGGAGAACGAGGCACTCGACGCGCTCGCCCATCGAGACGATTTCGGCGGGGTCCACGTCGTTGCGAATCGACAGCTCGCGCGCGGGAATAACTCCTTCGGACTTAAAACCAATGTCGAGCAGAACTTCGTCGTGATCAATCTTCACGACGATGCCGCTCACGAGGTCCCCGTCTTCGAACTCCAGAACGGAGGTACCTACGAGATCATTGAGGTCGGTCCCGACGAGGTTGTCTTCGGTGACCGTGCGAGGGATGTAGTTCCCTTCGGCGTCGAAGCTGCCCATGGGCACCGACGACAGGAGGCTGGACGTCTCCGACACAGTGACTACTTTCAATGGCCACACCGGGACCTGACTCGACGACACGACCGGCCCTCCGGTGTCGGGCCAGAGAGCAATCGTAGCAGTGGGGCCGGCGAGCCGAGAATTTAGCCCTTCGCCTCGGCCCACGAGGGCCCCCAGCCGAGAGAGATCTCCAGGGGTACTCGTAGGCTCACGGCCCCGAGCAGTGCCTCCCGGACGACCTCTTCGACCACGGAGCGCTCCTCAAAAGGAGCCTCGACGATGACTTCGTCGTGGACTTGAAGAACGAGGCGGGCCGCGAGCGCCGCCTCGCCCAGGCCCTGGTCCAGGCGTACGAGGGCCGACTTGAAGATATCGGCCGCCAGACCCTGGATTCCCGCGTTCACCGCCTGTCGCTCGGCGGCCGCGCGCGCGGGTCCCGACGCGGTGAGAAGATCGGGAAACGGCCGGATGCGACCAAACTCCGTGCGAGAAACCCCGCTGACTCGAATCTCCGAGAGGGTCTGATCCACGTACGCGCGCAGCCGGGGGAAGCCCTCGAAGTACTGGTCGATAATCGCGCGGGCCTCGTTGACCGGTATCCGAAGGCGCTGAGAGAGCCCGAAGGCCTCCATCCCGTAGGCCAGTCCGTAACTCACCGCTTTGGCCCGTTCGCGCTGCTCGTGGGCGACCTCCGTCTCGGGGACGTGAAAGACCCTTGAGGCGATGGCGCGGTGAACATCCACCCCCGAGGCGAAGGCCCCGAGTAGTCCCTCGTCTTGGGCCAAGTGGGCGAGAATCCTCAACTCAATCTGGTTGTAGTCCGCGACGCAGAACTCCCAGCCCGGGTGGGGGACGAAGGCGTAACGGAGTCGGCGCCCCTCCGCGGTGCGCACCGGAATGTTGTGCAGATTCGGATTCTCCGAGCTGAGTCGGCCGGTGCGCGCGACCGTTTGGTGAAACTGCGCGTGAATTCGACCGTCGGACCCGATCGCGTCGATGAGCGGTGTGCCGTAGGTACTCCGGAGTTTCTCCACCTCCCGGTAGCGCAAAAGTGCGTCCACGATGGGGTGCTGGTCCCGCAGGCCCTCGAGGGTCCCGGCGTCAGTTGAGTAACCGGTCTTCGTCTTCTTTCCGCGAGCGAGGCCGAGTTCGTCGTAGAGGACGACCTGGAGCTGCTGGGGAGAGTTCACCCGAAAGTCGTGACCCGCGAACTCTTGAATCGCGCCCTCTAACTGTCGAGCCTCCTCGGAGAACTCCCGGGCGATGCGCGAGAGCATCTCGCGGTCGACCGCGATACCGAGGACCTCCATGCGCGCGAGCACCCGAACGAGGGGTAACTCCACCTCGCGGTAGACCCGTCCGAGCTCCCACTGGGCGAGTAGGTCGCTCAGCACGGTACGAAGTCGCCAGGCCCGATCAAGGAGTCCCGCGAGGAGGGACTCTTCGCCGGAGAAAAGAGTGGGGGGTTGGCTGACCTCTCCGAGGTAGCGCAGGGCCAGATCGTCCACCTCGTAGCGACCCGAGGTCGAATCAAGGAGAAAGCCCGCGAGTTCGAGATCGTCAACGACGGGACCGAGTTCGTAGCCCGACTCCAGAGCGCGCCGGTACACGCCTTTTACGCCGTGTCCCGAGAGAGGTCGAGCGCCGAGGTGGGCTAGCACCTCGGACTCGGCGGCGATTGCCCAGCGAGATGACGCGACCTCCACCGCCGCAATCTCTCCGTTCGCGGCGACGAGAAACCACTCCCCGTCACCGAGGTCGGCCAGTGGGGCCGCCGCGAGGGTGGGCGCACTCGGGGCCGCCACGACGAGGGACGGGGCGGGCACCGCATCGACCGACGATCCAAAGAGGCCCTCTCGAAGGACCGTCTCGTAGCGCCGGCGCATGGCCTGCATCTCGTAGCGATCAAAGAAGGCCGCCACCTCATCGTTGCGCCATCCCCCGAGTACCAGTTCGTCGAGGTTGACCGAGAGCGGGACGTCTCGCACGAGGCGCATCACCCGTTCGTTCTGACGCGCCCGGTTCTCGTACTCGGCTAGGTTCTCGCGCAACTTCGGTGTCAGATCGTCCAGGTGCTGGTAGAGATCGTCGAGGTCCCGGTAGGTGGCGAAGAGTTTCGCCGCCGTCTTCTCTCCCACCCCGGGCACCCCCGGCAAGTTGTCCGAACTGTCCCCCCGTAGTGCGGCGAACATCGGATAGCGCGCCGGCTCGATACCGCAGCGCTCCACGATTCCGGCCTCGTCGTAGAGGTCGTAGTCCGACACCCCGCGCTTGTTGTAGAGAACTCGTACGAGCGGGTCCTCGACGAGTTGAAAAGAGTCCCGGTCGCCCGTCACGACCACGACCGGCCAGCCCTCGTCTCGGCCCATCGCCGACAACGTGGCGAGAACGTCGTCGGCCTCGAAACGCTCCACTCCCACCACCGGGATATTGAGAGCTCCGCACAAACCCGCGATCAGGTCGAACTGGTGTTCGATCTCGGGGGGAGTCGCCGCACGGCCACCCTTGTAGTCCTCCGTCATCTCGTCGCGAAAGGTCCCCCCCGGTAGGTCGAAGGCGACGGCGAGGGCCCGGGGACGCTGGGACTTGACCAGACTCAAGAGCATCGACGCGAAGCCGTGCAGAGCGTTGGTCTGCAGACCCCCCGAGGTCGCGATATCCGGCGAGAGGGCGAAGAACGCCCGGAAAGCGAGGGACATCCCGTCGAGCAGGACCAGGGGCTGCTCGCTCGAGATCTCAGCCGACAAACTCACCGCGCAGAATCGTTTGAGCGACGTCGCGCATCCGAGTGCGCGCCTTCATCGCCGACTGCTGGATGAGCTCGAAGGCGGCGGGCTCATCGAGACCGCGCTCGTGCATCAGTCGCTCCTTGGCCATCTGCACAATCTCTCGGGTTTCGATCTTGTCGTCGACGGTGGGCACCTCGGCCGTATCGGCGTTGGCCGCGGGATTCATGATGGAGGCGAGCTTGGGCAGTATCTCCGAGGAACGAAAGGGCTTCACTAAGTACGCCACGACGCCGGCGTCACGAGCCGACTCGATGAGCGATCGCTGCGAGAAAGCCGTCAGGAGAACGACTCGCGTCGAGCCTCCCTGCACCTGACGAGCGACTTCGATGCCGTCCAGACCGGGCATCTTGACGTCGAGGAGTGCGAGGTCCGGCTCGAGATCTCTGATGAGACTCAGGGCGTCGTCACCCGCGGCGGCCTCTCCCACCACGACGTACCCGTCGTCTTCGAGGATCTCCTTCAAGTCGAGTCGAATGATCGACTCGTCGTCGGCGATAACCACCCGCTTATCCATGTTCATCCTTCGGTACCCACTCTCGCAGCAACTCGTCGCGCTCGCGCACGAGGCTGCTCACCTCGGCGCTGCGACGCTGCAGCTCGGCCCTCGCCGCGACGACGTGCTTGGACAACTCGTTATAGTCTGCCTGAAGTTGGGGGGTCTCCGAGACCAACGTTCGAATTCTCATGTCGTCGAGCGCTTCGTTCCAGGTCTGGACTTGCTCTTCGAGTACCCGCTGACTCTCCCGGGCCGCTTCGAGCCTACGTTGCACGCCCTGGAGGTGTCGAGAGGATGACTTGGCCACTGGTCGAAGTCTAAGACTCCCCATCGGTGCGGTCGAAAATGACCGTCAGGTTCGTCCGCGGACGCCACCCAACTCCCCCGGGGAACTCCTCGACGAGACTCGCCGAAGAAAAAGACACCTCACCGACGTCGCTCGGTACGTGGGTGAGGTTCGACGCCGCGACTCTCGTGACGGCTCGCCCGAGGGAGGTGTCGAAAAATCCCCCCAGGTAAACCTCGACTCCCCTCTCCTTCGCTCGCGCCGCCATCATCTCGACTTTCGACCAACCCCCGACGCGCCCGGCCTTCACGCACAGCAAGGTCACGCCGTGTCGGGCCGCGAGATCCACGTCCTTCGTGGTGCGCACCCCCTCGTCGAGGCTGAGGGCGACGTCGAGCCGGGAAGCGAGCTGGGCGACCGCCGCGAGGTTTCCGACCGCGAAGGGTTGTTCGATCGCGACTACTCGGGACCACTGTTGGGCTTCGGCGAGGGCGTCTAGAACCTCCTCGGGACTCTGAGCCCCCGCGTTGAAGTCCAAGAGGACGTCCCCGCCCCGTTCGGCGAGCGAGGCCCACCACGCGGTCGTTCGCGCGGGCCCGCCTACCTTCACTCTCCAGCGTTCGGGAGTCTCGGTGGCTCGCGCCCACTCGTCGGGGGCGCTCCGGATCTGAGCCGGCGCGAAGCGGGCGGGGAATCGGTCGTGAAGAGAGAGATCGCTGCGGCGCAAATGCCAGTCGAGGAGGGCGAGTTCGAGACCGCTCGTGGCGAAGCGATCACTCGGGCGACCCGAGGAACCCGCGCCCAAGCGACCGGGGGTCGGGACCTCCCCGAGTGTTTCGCACAAGCGCAAAAATCGCGCTACGACGTCCTCGAGGAGGGTGGCGAGGACCTCGTCTTCTCCGGGATCTCCGTGTATACGGGTGGGTTGGGGCGAGATCTCGCCCCACCCGATGACCCCGTCGTGATCGACTCCGACGAAGAGGTGTCCTCGTTCGTCGTGACGCCCCGAGGAGGCGCTGACCACGTGGGAGAGTCGGGTTCGTCCGTATCTCACCGTGACCCGCATCGGCTCATCGTAGAGGTTTGCTGGTAGCCTTCCTCAGCCGCCCAGATGGCGAAATGGCAGACGCGGAAGCCTCAAAAGCTTCTACTCGAGAGGGTGTGTGGGTTCGAGTCCCACTCTGGGCACCACTGGCCACAGGTCATCTCCTCCACGTTTCCGCGCACTGTGCGAGGTCGTCGACGCTCCCGGACCAAGCGGTCACGTCGCGACACTCCTCTCCGTGACTCGAAAGTCCCCTGGGTCCCCTCTCGTCTACCAGTCGGTAACACGATCCCCCCCTCTCGCCCCACCACCGGGGTCACCAATGACTACCCGGGGGTAACTACTGATGAGGGCTTGTCTCGTCCTCTCGGACGTATCGACACACGTTGCCATCAGGCACGATGACACTCAGTCGGGTCCCGCGTACTGCTCGAACTTTGTTAGCGTAGCGATATGACTGTCCACGCTGCGTGGTGCGACGACGCGGTCGCACTGTTTCCCGGGCAGGGTTCTCTAGCCGGTGGTGCGGGCCGCGCCTGGCGCACGTCGCCCCACTGGTCCGTAGTGGAACGTATCTCGGAAGTGACGGGCGAGGACGTTGATTTTCTGCTCCTCCACGCCAGCGACGAGGAACTCGTGCGCACCGACCGCGCCCAGTTGGCGACCTTCGCACTGTCCCAAGTCAGTTACCGTGAACTGCTCGACCGCGGTGTGCGCCCCCGCTACCTTCTCGGTCACTCCCTCGGTGAGTTCTCCGCACTCGTCGCCGCCGGGGTTATCAGCCTCGATGACGGCGCAACCCTCATCGGCGCCCGGGGTCGGGCCATGGTCAACGCGGCCGCACTGACCGAGGGTGCGATGGTGGCCCTGATGGGAGGAGACCACGACGCTCGTGTGCGCCTGGAGTCCCTGCACGACGTCTGGGTGGCCAACGTCAACGGGGAGGGCCAGATCGTGGCCTCCGGCACCCGCTTCGCGCTCGAGGCTCTCGTGGCGGACTCGCGTGAACTCGGGTTTCGTCGAGCCACGCTATTGGCCGTGGGGGGAGCGTTCCACTGTCCCCTGATGCTGCCCGCCCAGCCGGGTCTCGACGACGCCCTCGCCCGGGTGGAGTTCGAAGAGACCGAGCACGTGGTCATCGCCAACGTCGACGGACTAGCCCGGGGAGGTGGAGCACAGTGGCGGGCGTTACTCTCCGCCCAGTTGACCTCTCCCGTGGAGTTCTTGAGCGCCACTCGCGCCCTGCCCGACTCGGTGCGTCGAAGTTTCGAGGCCGCTCCGTCGGGAATCTTGACTGGACTCACGAAGCGCATTCGCTCCTTCGACGTTCAGTGGAATCCGGTGGGGTTGGACGAGATGAATGAGGTAGCCCCGTGAGTCGACACGTCATCGTGACCGGAGCCAGTCGGGGAATTGGCGCGGAGATTGCCCGACGCTTCATCGACGGTGGAGATCTCGTCACCGGTTGGTCTCGTTCCGGTTCCGCCCCGGAAGGGTGCGTCTCGGGGGTCGCGGTCGACGTCAGCGATTCGGCGGCCGTCACTCTCGCCATGAAGGACGCCGTCGCCGCTCACGGACCACTCGGCGTACTCGTGATTAACGCCGGCATCACCCGGGATGGACTGACCCTTCGGATGAGTGACGAGCAGTGGCGCGACGTTCTCTCCACGAACCTCGACGGAGCGTTCTACTGCGCCCGGGCCGCCCTTGCTTCTATGGTCCGCCAACGTGTCGGTCGTATCGTCATGATCTCCTCGATCAGTCCCTTCTACGGCGTACCGGGCCAGGCGAACTACGCGGCCGCCAAGGCCGGACTGGTGGGCCTCGCTCGCTCCCTCGCTCGCGAGGTCGCCTCGCGGGGCATCACCCTCAACGTGGTCGCCCCGGGCTTTATCGAGACCGACATGACCGCCGACCTCGGGGACCAGATGACCTCACTGATTCCCATGGGCCGTCACGGCACCACCGCGGAGGTCGCCGCCCTCGTCCACTTCCTCGCTTCACCCGACGCCGGTTACATCACCGGACAGGTCCTCGCCGTCGACGGGGGCCTGGCTATGGGGCTCTAATCCGCCCCGCCCAGACACCACCCACTAAACTTCATCACGACCAAATCAGATAGGGGAAACTCCATGGACCGCAGCGAAGCCCTCGCTAAGTTCACCGAAAACGCCGCCGAGGTACTCGCCGTCGATCCGTCCAAGGTCACCCTCGAGGCGTCCTTCGCGGACGACCTGGGTGCGGACAGCCTCGACCTCGTAGAACTCGTCATGGCTCTCGAAGAGACCTTCGACATCGAAGTCGGCGAAGACGAGTTGAAGGACATCAGCACCGTGGGTGAGGCCTTCGAGCTGATTTACGCCAAGCTGTAGTGCGCGTCGCAGTTACCGAGTCGGGACCCCTCCAGGGTCGACGTGTCGCCGTCGTGGGCGTAGGGGCCCTCTCCTGCGCGGGTGTGGGAGTAGAGGCCCTCTGGGACGCTCTTCAGGTATCGCACGCTCCGGCCTCTAAGCGAGTGGGAGAGTTCTCCACCGACCACATTGGGGGTCCGAAAGAACTCCGCCGACTCGATCCGTTCACTCTCTTCGCGGTCGTCGCGGCGCAGGAGGCCTGGACCTCCTCCGGACTCGTCGGACCGTTAGAAGACGCCGGCTGTGTCGTGTCGACGGGCATTGGGGGCCTCCAGACGATTCTCGAACAGGTTCGAGTGCTGAACGAGAAGGGCCCTAGTCGAGTCTCGCCCTTCATGGTCCCGATGATGATGCCGAACGCCGCGACCGCGGCGGTCTCGATGCGATTCGGCCTCCGGGGACCCTGTGAGACCGTCACGACGGCCTGCGCGGCGGGAACTCACGCCATCGGTAACGCGGCCCGTCTGGTCGCTTCGGGTCGCTCTACGGTGGCCGTCGCGGGTGGCGCCGAGGCGGTACTCGTCGAAATCGCCGAAGCCGGTTTTCGCAATATGACCGCTCTGTCCAACTCCGACTTCTCTCGCCCCTTCGACCGACACCGGGACGGATTCGTCATGGGTGAGGGAGCCGGAGTGCTGATCTTCGAGGAGCTCGAGCACGCGAAGGCGCGCGGGGCCACGATTCTCGCCGAAGTGATCGGTGCGGCCTCCACGGCCGACGCCCACCACATCACCGCCCCGGACCCCGACGGTCGAGGGGCCATCCGCTGTATGGAGATTGCCCTCGCCGACGCCGACCTGGGTCCCGCCGACATCAGTCACATCAACGCTCACGGGACCTCCACCCCCCTGAACGACCTCGCCGAGGCCATCGCCGTTCGACACGTCTTCGGAGAACACGCCCCGCCCGTGACCTCCATCAAGGGTCACCTGGGTCACTCTCTCGGAGCCGCCGGAGCCCTCGAGGGCGTGGTGTCGGTGTTGAGCCTGCAGCGCCAAATCATTCCCCCGACCGCCGGGACGACCGAACTAGACCCGGCCATCTCCCTCGACGTCGTCCTCGACGCTCCTCGCTCGGCTCACCTCGAGACGGTCCTGTCGAACTCCTTCGGGTTTGGCGGGCACAACGGGTCAGTCGTCTTTCGTCGCTACCACGGCGACTAGAACTCCGACTCCTCCGCACGTCCGTAGCGGTCCACTCGGGAGGCGGCGTAGGCGCCCTGAGCCCGGTGTACGAACTGCGAGAGTCGAAGCGCGTCTATTCGCCCGTCACTCTGGCGAAAACGAGATCCCGCGTCGACTCCCCACACGGGATATCCCCCGACGACCCGAGCGACGGAGAACTCGTCGAGCGCGCACACGATGAGGGGAGACTCCCGTCCGGCCTCCGCGACAATGGGCAGAGCGTTCGCGAGAGCCGCGTCGTTCTCATTCGAGGGCAGTCGAAAGTGGTCAATCGTGGGATCGTTCAGGTAGCTAAAGAGGTCCGAGGCGCTCTCGAGCGTGCGAATAACCGTTCGCACGCGCTCGGCCACGTAGTGCACCGTCGAGAGACCGATGGGTCCGACGAGATCGGCCGCCGAGAGTCCCAGGGTGTTCACGACCTCCACGATGCGCTGGGGCATCTCGGAGGCGAAGCTACCGATAGTGATGACCCCGGGTGGCAGGCGGCGAACGATGTCGTGGGCGATAGCCACCGACACTTGGCGCGGGGTCGGACCGAACTCCATCGCGATCGCGTTCGCTCCCATTCCGACGGCGAGGAGGGCCTCTTGTTCGTCGAGAACTCCCGAGGCGACGACGACGAGCCCACTCGCGTCAATAATCACGCGAACCCCCTACAGCCACTCCCCCGCCCATCCGTCTCCCGAGATCTCCGCGCTGCGGTGTAGGAGAGCCAACGCTCGCACCTGGTGAGCTCCGACGACCACACTGGTGAGGCGTGATCGTCGCTGGGCCTCGCTCGTCCAGGCTTCTTCGATCGTCTCCAGCCTTTCGAGAGAGTCCGTCGTTAGACGGGCCAGGCGAAACGGCGCCGACCCTCCCCGAGCGTCGAGGCGTCCTACGAGTTCTTGTCCGGTAAAGCAACCCTTGGTAAATGAGACCCTCTCGCTCACGAAACTCGTCCCGAAGGACTGGGCGACGTAACCCAGGGCGAACTCGCTCGCTCCGGGAACACCGAGCTCGATTTGTTCGCCCCGAGTAGCGAACTCCGTTTCGTCCACCGCCCCCCACTCGAAGTCGACTCGCACTCGCACGCGAAAGCGCCGCAGACGAGCCTCCATCACGGAGGCTGACTCCTCGGGAACGTCGAGTGCGATCACCTCGGGCTCGAGCCTCTGCACCCACGGGGCGCAGACCACTACTCCGTCGGGCTGAAGTAGTGCCCCGGGCACCCGCTCACCCACCCGCTCGGGAACTCGTTGAGTCCACTGACCGTCGAGGAAGGTTGCGGCGTCGGGGCCCCGTAGAATGAGTCGTCCCCACACGACTGGGGAGTCGTCGGTCATCTTCTCGCGAGTGTTCACGACCATTACGCTAGGCCCAGCCCGAGCCCGAGGCGCGACAAGGAGCTCCATGTCCACGACCGCGAGTGAACTCTCGACCATTACCTCGAGTCTCGAGGAGCTCTCGCGGCGCCTGAGCCGACTGGTCGAGAGCCCCGACCCTTCCCTCGACTCTGAGGTTTACGCCGAACTCGTGGCCGCGGAACGTACCGTGGGCACCCTTCTGCGCCGACTGCAGCGCATCGCACGGCGGGCTCGCGCATGAGTGACGTCTGGACGATTACCCGACACCTGAGTCCGCTGCGGCGTCTGGCGGTCCTCGACCTCATCAACCGTACCGAGGCGGCCATCGGGCGTGAGGCCCTCGACGAGAACCGCCGACGCGGAGTTATCCACGACTGGCCGGGTGAGCATTGGCTGAAAGAAGACGCCGGGCTCCACGGCTACGCCCACGTCACCGATACCCAAGTACCGTGCGTCGAGATGTGTGGAGGGGGCTTGGACGAAGATCTCCTCAAGGGAATACTCGCCGTCCACCCGGTCGTTGACTGGTGGCTGCGCGACTCCCCGGGTCACGCGCACGCCATGCGGACAATTAGGTTGATGACGCGGGCGCTGCCCGCGCCCCGTCTCGAGGTCCCCGAGGGCGCCCTCGTGCGCCACTTTCGCCCGGGCCTCGATGACGAAGCGTGGTTGGCCCTCAACAACGCCGCCTTCCCCGACCACCCCGAACAGGGCCAGTGGACTCAACACGACCTCGAATCACGGACGCGCGAACCCTGGTTCGACCCGTCGGGCTTCGTGCTTCTCGAGATCGACGACGAACTCGCCGCGTCGTGCTGGACGAAGGTTCACGAACTGCACCCGGAGCGCCCCGGGGAGATCTACGTCATTTCGGTGGACCCGAAGTTCCAACGCCGGGGGCTCGGTCGAATCATCCTCTCGGAGGGATTAGCGACGTTGCGCTCTAAGGGAGTCTCGGCCGCGATGCTCTTCGTCGACGCCGATCACGATCAGGCGACCAATCTCTACGAGCACTTCGGCTTTCGCGTGGCGAGAGAGGACCAGATCCTGCGCTTTTACGCC
Source organism: Acidimicrobiaceae bacterium (assembly GCA_013044285.1). Taxonomy (GTDB): domain Bacteria; phylum Actinomycetota; class Acidimicrobiia; order Acidimicrobiales; family RAAP-2; genus RAAP-2. Next base: position 6,748 of record JABEUS010000161.1, on the reverse strand, counting down.
TAGTGGCCGACGAGTCGACCAATGCCGAAGGTCACGACGGCCGCGAGACCGGTCACCACGACCTGACGTAACGCCCACGCCACTACGCCCTTGCGCGTGAACTTACCAATCGCTCCACCGACCGCGGCCGACCCGACCGCGGCCATACCGACCGACCACCAGACCTCGTTCCCATTCGACGACACGAGCCAGGGCAACAGGGGCACCAGCGCGCCGATGCCGAAGGCTACGAGGGACGATCCCGCGGCGGCCCAGGGGTTACCCGTGGCCGACGGGTCGACGCCCAGTTCTTCGCGGGCGTGGGTCTGCAGGGCCAGTTCCGGGTCACTCATGAGGTCGTCGGCGAGGCGTCCGGCCAGAGCGGTCTCGATGCCGCGCGCCTCGAACATGGCGCGAAGTTCGGCGAGTTCCTCTTCGGGATTCTCCAACAGCGCCTTGCGCTCCACTTCGATTTCGTACTCCAGAAGCTCCTTTTGTGCCCGCATCGACAGGTACTCACCGCTGCCCATGGAGAAGCCCCCGGCAATCAGCGCCGCCACACCGGCCAGACGAACCACGTTGTGGCTCGGGTTAGCCCCGGCGAAACCGAGAATGAAGGAGGAGTTCGTGACCAGGCCGTCGGAGATTCCAAAGATGGCCGCCCGAATCCAGCCGTCGCTGATATCGCGGTGATGTTCGTCGTGTCCCTTAGTCATGGGTGACAGTCTACGTAGGCGCGTCGAGGTCCCTCGAGCGATAACTAGGCTGACTGAGGAGGTTTGGCCCAGTGGTTACAGAGCTGTCACGCACGAATTACCTCGAATGGGTCGGACGACCACTCGGGACCGGAAAACCGAGACGGATTGAACAAAGTGACGTCGACCAGTTCGCCCGCCTCAGTGGTGACGAGCAGTGGATTCACGTCGATCCCGCGCGAGCGCAGGCGAGTCCCTTCGGCGCGACTCTCGTGCACGGACTCTTCGTTCTCTCACTCGTCCCTTCGTGGATCAGTGACGTCGCGCGAGTCGTGGATGCGGAGTCGATACTGGCGGTTGGTTACGACGACGTCCGTTTTCTCTCCCCCGTGTGTGTACCGAGCACCCTGCAGGCTCGGGTCAGCCTCACCCGGGCCCAAGACGGGGGCCAACGCCTTCGAACCTGGTGGGGCGTTGAGGTGAGCGACGAACACGACGACCTCGTCGCCACGGCGACGGCGATTGCGCAATGGTGAAGCGGGACCTACCCACCGGAGACGACAAGACCGTCGCCGTTCGCCAGATGTTTGACACCATCGCCCCGCGATACGAGATGGTGAATAAGGTCATGACCTTCGGACTGGACGCTCGCTGGCGTCGGCGCGCGGTACGCGACCTCTATCTCGCCCCCGGAGCCCTCGTGGTGGATATCGCGGCGGGAACCGGGGACTTCGTGCGCGAATTAGAACGCGAGGGCCACCGGAGCGTCGCCGTCGATCTCTCCTACGGCATGTTGGCGGCCGGACACGGGATGTCTCGTCGAGTACAGGCGGACGCCTCCCAACTGCCCTTCGCCGACTTCGCCTTCGACGGAGTGACCTGCGGCTACGCCTTGAGGAACTTCACCGACCTCGCCGCGACGCTGCGCGAGATCGGACGCGTCGTACGCCCGGGCGGTCGCCTAAGTTTTCTCGAGGTGGCCGAGCCGGAGTCCGGACTCCTGAAAACGGGCTTTCGACTCTGGTTCCGTCGAGCGGTTCCCCTCGTGGGGTCCCTACTGTCGGATCGTGAGGCTTACGACTACCTCCCTCGTTCGACCGCCTACTTACCACCCCGGCCCGAACTTCTTCGACTGTTTCGGGACGCGGGGTTCTGCGCCGTTAACCACCGCCGAGTCATGGGGGGACTCAGCCAGCAGATCATCGCCACGAAGGAGGGTTCGTGAGAATCCAACCCATTAGTCCCCCCGCGCTCAGCGCTCTACGATCCCTCGGCGCTCGTCACGGCTGGCTGGTCTCAGCCCCGGACTCTCTCCGGGTGGGCTTCGGTCGTCGCCTCGCTCAGATTGCCCTGCCCCACGGAGTCCTCGACGTCGCCCAAGCCCGGACCGAACTAGAGGGCTGGGGAGCTCGACTCGACGGGGAGGGCCCCCACACGGTCACCGCCTTCGCCTCTCTCCCCTTTGACCGCTCCGCCCCCGGCGTGCTCGAGATTCCCGAGTACCTGATCATCGTGGACCAGAGTGGAGCCTGGTTGATTGCGGACAACGAAGAGTGGGCCCCCCATCTAGAGGGTCTCGACGCTCCCGATCAGGAGGTGCAACTCGCCACCGAGATGGTCTATCGACCCTCCGGAGAGACCTACGCGCACGCCGTCGCCGTGGCGGTGGAGCGACTTCGGCGAAAGGAAGTTCAGAAGGTGGTTCTCGCCCGCTCCGTCCACGGGGCGACGAGTGCACCCATCGACGCCGCGGCCGTCGCCCAGCGGTTGCGCGTACGCGAACCCGCCTGCACCATCTACGCACTCCCCCTGCCCGACGGGCGTCGGTTCGTCGGCGCCTCACCGGAACTGCTCGTTCGTCGGGCGGGCGAGAGTGCCACCTGTCATCCCCTCGCGGGGACCATCGCGCTTCCGGCCCACGTCGACCCCCAGGACTACCACTCCTGGTTGCTCGGTAGTTCGAAGAATCTTCACGAACACGCCCTCCTCGCCGACGAGGTGGTCTCGACGCTCGCCGATCACTACGACTCCGTCGAGGCCGACCCGACCCCCTCCATCGTGACCCTACGGACGGTCGCCCACCTCGGAACGTGGATACGCGCCCGTAGTGCGGTCACCGAAGTGGCACCCCACGGACTAGAACTCCTAACCTGGTTGCACCCGACGGCGGCCGTCGGTGGTCTGCCGCGCCGGGAGGCCTACGACACCATCCGCGAACTCGAGCCCCTCGATCGGGGCCACTACGCGGGCCCGGTCGGCTGGGTCGACTCTCGTGGAGACGCCGAGTGGTGGATCGGTATTCGGGGCGTCATGCTCGACGGACACCGATTCGAAGCGTGGGCCGGTGCGGGCATCGTTCCCGAGTCCGACCCCACCTCCGAACGTGAGGAGACGCGGGACAAACTGGCGAGCGTGCTCTCGTCGGTCGTCGTCGACCGGGTTTAGCGACGGGGACGAAACGCCAGTTTCGTCACCAGCCAGAGAGCCTCCGAGACGATGTCGGTGCTCATCTTCGATACTCCGTGTACGCGATCGGAGAAGGAGATCGGTACTTCGCGAATACTGAGCCGAGCCCGCCGAGCCCGGTAGGTCATCTCAATCTGAAAGCCGTAACCGTCGGCCTGCACGGTCTCGTAGTCCATCTTCACCAGTGCGGGGTTCGAGTACACCCGGTACCCCGCGGTCGAATCGGCCACCCGTAGGCGCAACATCATCGACGCGTACTGGTTGCCGCCGCGCGAGAGCAGGCGACGAGAAAAGGGCCAGCTGGGAATCGAGCCACCCGGCACGTAGCGCGATCCGATCACTACGTCGTGGACCTCGGCGGCGCTCAAGAGGGTGGGCAGCGCGGCCGGATCGTGGGAGAAGTCGCAGTCAATCTCGACCAGGTGGCTGTAGTCGCGTTCGAGTCCCCAGGCGAATCCCGCCCGGTAGGCGCCCCCGAGCCCCGATTTTCCCGGCCGGCGCAGGACAAAAATTGATCCGAGTTCGGCTCCGAGACTCTCGGCGGCCTCGGCGGTCCCGTCGGGACTGGAGTCGTCGACGACCAGAATATCCGCGGCGGGGACGGTTTCTCGCAACGCCCGCAGCATCGGCTCCACGTTCAAAATCTCGTTGTACGTGGGCAACACCACCAGGACACGCATTTAGGGAAGTCTACCCCCCAGCGCCTAAAGTGATCGTTGTGCAGGCCCCCGTCGTTTCTTCCCGGTGGCGGGTACTTCTCGCCCGAGGACGGGTGTGAGTTCTCCCAGTTCCGAGAGAGGTCGGTTTCGACTTCCTCGAGAGTTACGCATCATTCTCAGCCTCGGCTCACTGGTCTTCGTGGTCGAGTACCTCGTCATTCCCCAGTTCGCGTCGGCCCGATCGTCGCTCCCTCTGCTCTCACACCTCAACCCGTTCATCGTCGGATTCGCGGTTCTCCTCGAGATGTCGGCCATCTACGCCTACGTCGAGCTCACCCGCACGGTTCTCTACCCCTACGCGCCACGGCGCTACGACGTCTTGCGGGTCAATCTCGCGGGTCTCGCCATTGGTCACATCGTGCCCGGTGGTGCTGCTCCTTCGGGGGCCCTGGCGTTTCGGATCTTCGACGAACTGAAGGTTCCCCGGGACACGAACGCCTTCGGGATGGCCGCCCAGGGGGCCGGCTCCGCGGTCGTGCTGAACCTGCTCTTTTGGTTCACGCTCGTCATCTCGATCCCCCTCAACGGCTTTAATCCGGCCTACGGATTCGCGGCGCTGGCCGGTGTTTTCCTCCTACTCAGCTTCTTTGGCACGATCTACCTGATTACCCGGGGCCAAAAACGGGCTGACTCGTGGTTGCGCAGTCTGGCGCGACGAATCCCGGCGTTGGACCCCGACAAAATTACGGTGACCCTCACGAAGGTCGCCGAACGGGTCAAACTTCTCATCACCGCCAGACGTAATCTCTGGTGGGCCTTTACCTGGGCCGGACTCAACTGGCTCCTCGACGCCGCGTGCCTCTGGGTGTTCGTATGGGCCTTCGGTCACTTGGTCTCGCCGATCGACCTGCTCGTCGCCTACGGCCTCGCCAACGTCCTCGCGGCCATTCCCATTACGCCGGCCGGCCTCGGCGTCGTGGAGGGGACCCTCATCACCACTCTCGTCGGCTTCGGGGTTCCCCACTCCCAAGCGATTCTCGCTGTTCTGGCCTATCGACTGGTCAACTTCTGGATTCCGATTCCCATTGGAGGCGTCGCCTACGCCAGCCTCCAGTTTCGACGTTCGCCTAACTCTCGGCGCGACGGGCCCGCTCCAGCGCCCGAGTCTTAAGCAGGCTCTGAGCAACGATGTCGTTGACGCTCTGCAGCCGGCGCCAGCGTCGATCCGACCCGAGCACCCAGGTAAAGGAGTCGTCGGACCAGGTGATCTCGAAGGCCTCGAGCACGTCGGCGCGAAGTGACGGGTCGGCCAAGGGCACGACCACCTCCACGCGCCGGTCGAGATTACGTTCCATCAGGTCCGCCGAGCCGAGGTAGACCTCGAAGTCTGGTTCTCCGGGTCGAGAGAACATGAAGACTCGGGAGTGCTCGAGAAACTCCCCCACGACCGAGTGAACGGTGATGTTCTCCGACAGACCCTCAATGCCGGGACGCAAACAGCACAGCGTGCGGACGATGAGTCGTACCTCGACTCCGGCCCGGGAGGCCTCGTACAGGGCGTCAATAATGGGCGGGTCGGTCAAACCGTTGACCTTGATGAGGATGCGTCCTCGCGCCCCGCGCGCCACCTGGTGATGAATGAGTTCCACGATGCGCTCACGGACGTGAGCCGGAGACACCACGATGCGCCGGTACTGGCCGATCTTCGAGAATCCGGTGAGGTAGTTGAACAACTCACCCACGTCGCTCGTGATCTCGTCGTCGACGGTGAGCATCCCGAAGTCCTCGTACACCCGCGCGGTACGGCCGTTGTAGTTCCCGCTCGCGAGGTGCACGTAGCGACGCATCTCGTCGGCTTCTTCGCGCACGACGAGGCAAACCTTGCAGTGGGTCTTCAGTCCCACGATGCCGTAGACCACGTGCACGCCGGCGTCTTCGAGAGCTTTCGCCCACTCGATGTTCGCGGCTTCGTCGAACCTCGCCTTTAACTCCACCAGAGCGACGACCTGCTTGCCCAGTTCCGCCGCGCGAATGAGGGAGGCGACGATCGGAGAGTCCCCGGAGGTGCGATAGAGAGTCTGCTTGATAGCGACCACCTGGGGATCGTTCGCGGCCTGCTCGATGAACTGTTCGACCGAGTCGGTGAAGGACTCGTAGGGGTGGTGCAAGAGGACGTCGCCTTGCCTCACCACCGCGAAGACGTCGCCCACGTGATCACCGTCTAAGAGTCGCGGAGGGGTGAGCGGAGACCACCCGTCGTGCTTTAACTCCGGACGGTCGTAGGCGTGCAGGGCCCACAGGTCTCGCAGACCGAGGGGGGCCTGGGACTCGTAGACGTTGGCTCGATCGAGCTCTAACTGGTCGAGGAGGAGTTCGAGGAACTCCGGGGGCATCCCCGGCCGGACCTCCACTCGGAGGGCCTGACCAAACCGGCGTCGGCGTAACTCCACTTCGAGCGCCACGAGGAGGTCGTCGGCTTCGTCTTCTTCGAGGGTGAGGTCGGCGTTTCGAGTCACCCGAAAGAGGTCGGCCCGGCCGACGGACATCCCCGGGAAGAGTCGGGCCAGATTGGCGATGATGAGCTCTTCGAGGGCCACCAGTCGCAGTTCGTCCACCTTTAAGAAGCGCGGGAGCGAACCGGGGACCTTCACGCGGGCGCTGCGGGCCTCACCCGACTGCTCGTCGACCACCGTGACGGCCACGTTGAGGGAGAGGTTCGAGATCATGGGGAAGGGGTGCCCGGGGTCGACCGCGAGGGGGGTGAGCACCGGATACACGTGACTCTCGAAGTAGAGATCGAGTTGGGCCCGATCCTTCGGTCCGAGAGAGTCGTAGGCAACGAGGGCGATGCCCATCTCGGCCAGACCCGGGAGAAGCGAGTCGAGTACCAGTCGGTCCTGGCGCTCGACGAGCCCGCGCACCCTTTCGCGAATCTCGGCGAGACGTTGC
>JABEUS010000160.1 GCA_013044285.1 Acidimicrobiaceae bacterium | reverse complement strand
CCTTGTGCTTCGCCACGGTGGTCGTGGTAGTCGGTGCGTGCTTCGCCGGGTGATGGACCGTGGTCGTGGTGGTCGAGGACGCCCCAGCCGCCGGGGCCGCGAGGGCGCTGGCGAGGAGGGCGAGGGTGGCGGCGGAACTGATGCGGTTCTTCATGATGGACCTTTCGGTGGTGACTAGTTGAGGAGGGAGGCGGTGGGGTTGCTCTCGGCGGAGAACGACCCGGTGGTGGACTCGACGTTGATGGTCACCCCGTAGACCTGGGTGCTCGGCTCCCACGTACTCGAGGGCACGGTGGGGGCGACCGAGATGCTCACGCCCTGGGGCGAATGCCCTTCGCCACCGCCGTGACCGAGGTGGCGTTCGCCGTCGACGCCCCGGCGCAGTAGTAGCGAAGTAGGTCGTAGGTACTCCCGTCGGGGGCGAGGGCGTAGGTGACGACCCCGGAGGGAACCTCGATCGAGAGGACCCCGGCCAGCGGGCCACACCCGAGGCTGGAGTCGGTCGTGATGGCGTTCGACGCCTGGACGTCGGCGAAGAACGGCTGCAAAGTGCTCTGCACGGACGCCGATCCGCTCACCGAGCCGCTCACGGACTTGTCGGCCTGGAGCACCCCACCCACGAAGATCGCCATCCCACCCACCACGACGGGCAGGACGAGAACCACGAGGATGAGCTCGATGAGGGTGAGACCGGAGTCGTCGCGACGGCGCATACCTTTCACCATGCGGCACATTCTCAAGAACCGGCGCGGGAAGAGGTCCGCCACTCGATGTCCGTGCGGGTTCCGGGCGGAAAATAGGCCCGTCGCCGGCGCTCCAGCCGCCGAGTCGCCCAGGGACTCGGTACCCGGCTCCCCTTCGAGAGGTTGTGCCGGGCACAGAGCGCCACGAAGTTCGACAGGGTCGTCGCCCCACCACGACTCCAGGGGTAATGGTGGTCGCCGTGGGGCGGGGCGGCGGTGCAGCGACGCCCCAGCAGGGAGATGTGCTCGCAGCGGTTCCCCGCCCGGGCGAAACCGACGGCCCGGTCGTTCGCGGTGAATCGCCGGCGAGGGTCCTTCTGAACCCGCGAGCCACGAGAGCGCAGGACGACGAACGCCACGAGAGCGATCAAAGAGATGATGGCGACGCGGTTCACGGTTTCCTTCCTCTCACGGCATGGTGAGTGTTCACCATTTGGTGCCCGAACTTCACCCACAGCCACGCGCCGGCGATGACGATGGCCACGCTCAGTGCGGGGCGCCACGACACCCGCAGGTACCAGACGATGGTCTGTCGCCTGGTACGAAGAAGCACCGCGTCCGCCGGGTCGGGCCGGAAGTCGCGGTAGTCGGGTGACATGGCCTAGACGGAGATCCGGACCCGCGGACGACGGACCGGTACGGGGTGACCCTTGCGGTAGGAGTCACGTTGAGTGGGGGTCATCCCGCCCCAGACGAGGTACTTCTCGTTGTAGCGAACGGCGTAGTCCAGGCACTCCTGCTTGACGGGGCAGGTGAGGCAGATGGCGATGGCGCGGTCCACGTCCTCTTAATCAACAGGTTCCGGGTTCAAGTCCCGGTCGGCGCACCAAAGTAATCCCTGGTCAGAGGTAGTCAGTCAAATCTGGGAATCCCCCGCGCGGCCCGTTTTGGGAACATTTTTGGGAACGGACGAGACACATTTGTCGAACATCCTCGAACACTTTGAACATTTTCGAACGGGTTCACCTGTTGATTAATGTGAGAGCGCCTACTTTTCGATTCTGAAGTTCGAAACAAGGCGCCGGAGAACCAGAATCGACCCGCCTCAGCCCCGTATTTTGGACTGAAGGCGGACGCTGAAGGTCACGAAACCTGTTATGCGTGAATCAACAGGCTTCGTCGAGATTCACGCGAGTGGCTCAGTCCGAAACACCTGGTCAAAGGGAAGAAGAGGCAAGGGACCACCTACGACGATCCCACCGCTGGGAACATCCCGGGAACGGACTAATCGAACAATCTCGAACATTTCGAACGATGTCGAACATTTCGAACGTTCTCTCACGACTCACTTCCTTAGAGTTAAGCCGTGAGAGGTCATATCGAGCAACGAGGGCCGAAAACGTTCCGGATCAGTGTCGAAGGTCCGAGGGACCCACTTACCTTCCAGCGCTCCCGCATTTCTCTCACTATCCACGGTTCGCGGAGAGACGCTAAGCGGGAGCTCGCCCGCTTGCTCGACACCGAGACTCCGCCATTGTCGAGGTTGCTCGCTCAATCGAAACAGACGCTTTCTTCGCTCCTCACCGAGTGGTTGGCAGAAGCATCGCCCCTCCTCTATTCCACGACAGCTCGTGGGTATCAGGTGATGATCTCTCGACACATCACCCCCGCCCTGGGGAGCATCAGTATCTGGGATCTCTCCGTCACGGATCTCGACCGCTTCTATTACGCCCTGGCGACTCGTGACGGTCTCAGTGACTCCACCATTCGCCAGATTCACTCCGTCATCCACCAAGCACTGGACCTGGCTACCCGACGGGACTGGATTCCCAGAAATCGGGCCGCCCTCGCCACGATTCCGAAACTTCCTCGAACTCGCGTCTCGCCGCCCACGCTCGAACAAGTGCAGAGACTCATTAAAGAGGCGACCTCGAAAGATCCGAGTTTTGGCACCTTCCTTGAACTTGCCGCAACGACGGGGGCGCGACGCGGCGAACTATGCGCACTACGTTGGAGCCAGGTGGATTTCGAGTCAGGAACGTTGACGATTGACACCACTATCGCCGAGCTCGGCGGCCTCATAGAAAAGGACAGATCACCCCACGCGTGTCGGCGAATAACTCTCGACTCTCGTTCGCAACACATCCTTCGTGAGCAGCTAGAAACGTGTCAGTCGGTGGCCAGCCTTAACAGCACCCAACTTGTTCCAGACGCCTTTGTCTTTTCACTTCAGCCCGATTGTTCTCGACCCTGGTCCCCCGACTGGGTGACGCGACACTTTGGCGCCGTACGGACGGCAGTCGGACTCAAGAAGGTGCATCTTCGCGACTTTCGACACTTCTCCGCCGCCCAGATGATGGCGAAAGGGGTCCCCGTCACCATTGTCGCCGGTCGACTCGGTCACGCCAATGCCTTCACCACCCTTACCACCTACGGGCACTTCGCCCCGGCGAGCGATCACGATGCCGCCCGCTTTCTCGGAAGCGAACTCTCAGCACTGAAACAGTGGAACGTTGCCACACGTCGTTTTCCCTCGAATAACTCGTCCGGGCACAGTGACAGACGTTGGTGGTGAGTCCGGACATGAGTATCAGCACTACTCGAACCGTCTAGAACGATTCTTTGGGACACCGTCTCGCACCACAACCTCAGGAGTCGCACTGGGTCTTGTGGCACCCTCCTGGTACGTTGGAATTCCGTCGGACCGACACATATATGGCTAAATCCACTGTAACTTCTGGCCACAACGACGCAACGAGACACTATTAACACTGTGAGAGTTAGAGCCGTAATCGATCTTTCCCTCTTAATCAGACGAGGATTTCACTGATGACCCCGACGAGCGATGCCCAGCGCGACGAGTTGCACAGAACCATTTGGAAAATCGCGAACGACCTAAGGGGCAGCATCGACGGTTGGGACTTCAAGACCTACGTGCTCGGCATTCTCTTCTACCGGTTCATCTCGGAGAACCTGACGGCCTACCTCAACGAGGCCGAGCGCCGCACCGGGATGGCCGACTTCGACTACGCGGCGCTCGACGACGAGAAGGCGGAATTCGGCCGCGAGACCACGGTGGCTGAAAAGGGCTTTTACATCCTACCGAGTGAGCTCTTCACAAATGTGCGAAAGCGCGCCGACGCCGACGAGAACCTGAACGAGACCCTTCAGGCAGTCTTTCGGAACATCGAGGGCTCGGCGCTGGGCACCGAGTCCGAGAACGACTTCAAGGGGCTCTTCGCGGACCTCGATGTAAACAGCGCCAAGCTCGGCAACACAGTGGCGCGGCGTAACGAGAAACTGGTCAAGTTGCTCGACGCCATCGGTGACCTCAACCTCGGTAGCTTTTCTGATCACACCATCGACGCCTTCGGCGACGCGTACGAGTACCTAATGCAGATGTACGCCGCCAACGCCGGCAAGTCCGGGGGCGAGTTCTTCACGCCTCAGGAGGTGTCTGAACTCCTCGCGCGCATCACGGTGGTGGGCAAGACCTCAGTCAACAAGGTTTACGACCCGGCCTGTGGTTCTGGATCGCTGCTCCTGCAGTTCGCCAAGGTCCTGGGTAAGGACAACGTCCACCAGGGCTTCTTCGGCCAGGAGATCAACCTCACGACGTACAACCTGGCGCGCATCAACATGTTCCTCCACGACATCAACTTTGAGAAGTTCGACATCGCCCACGGAGACACACTGCTCGACCCAGCCCACATGGACGATGAGCCGTTTGAGGCCATTGTCTCCAACCCGCCCTACTCGACGAAGTGGGAGGGCGACTCGAATCCCCTCCTCATCAACGACCCTCGTTTTGCCCCGGCGGGCGTATTGGCACCCAAGTCCAAGGCCGACCTGGCCTTCACGATGCATATGCTCAGCTGGCTGGCGGTAAATGGCACGGCGGCCATCGTTGAGTTCCCTGGCGTGCTCTACCGCGGCGGAGCCGAGCAGAAAATTAGGCAATATCTGGTTGACAACAACTACGTCGATGCGGTGATTCAGTTGCCGCCCGACCTCTTCTTCGGAACGACGATTGGAACTTGCATCATCGTCTTGAAGAAGTCGAAAAAGGACACCTCAATCCTGTTCATCGAGGCATCGGCGGAGTTTGTGCGGCAGGGTAACAAGAACAAACTCAGCACCGAGAACCGTCAGCGAATCCTCGACGCATACGTATCCAGGACGTCAAGCGACTATTTCGCGAGGCTGGTGCCCTTCGACGAAATCAAGACCAACAACTACAACATCGCTGTGTCGTCGTACGTCGAGATGGAGGACACGAGCGAGGCCATAGATATTGAGAAACTCAACGAGGAGATTGCGCGTATTGTCTCTCGTCAGAGTGAACTGAGACAACAGATAAATCGGATTGTGGCTG
>JABEUS010000159.1 GCA_013044285.1 Acidimicrobiaceae bacterium | reverse complement strand
GGGTGGGGTGATCGGGTTCAATCGACTCGTCACCGGGCACGGACTCGGGTCTCACTGGGAGCTCAGTCAAGCTCTCCTCCTCACAGCCATCTTTGTCACCTTGCCCGGGCGCCTTCTCGTCGCCGCCGTGATCGTAAGGTTGCTCACCGTTCGCCTGCGCCCGGGTCGCTACCGGTTCGGTGGGTGGACTCACATTCGGCTCTGGTGCGCCGAGCGAGTGGAAGGCATACTCGGAGTCGCGGTGGCCTCCGGTACGGCCTGGATGAATCTGTACGCCGCCTTCTTAGGGTGCGACATCGGTCCCGGGGTCACACTTCTCTCCCCGCCCCCCGCGTCCGGACTTCTTCTCATCGGAGCCCACAGCGTCGTGGAGTCCGAAGTCGATCTGAGCGGATGGTCAGTCCAAGGTGACGACATCGTCGTGGACTGGATCCGAATCGGGAACCTGGCTCGCATCGGAACCAGGAGTGTTCTCCCCGAAGGCGTGTTCATTGGCGACGGTTCGCTGGTCGAACCGTTCTCCACCGTCGTCGACGACGTGGCTAGCGGTGTACGGGTCGCTGGTGCACCCGCGCACGAAGAAGGACCCGCACCACTCATCACGGAGAATCCCCGCTCACTGATGTGGCGTCTCGCCTACATGGCGGCAGCCTCTATTCCTACACTGCCCGTCATTGTGGCAACGGTCGCTGATTTGTGGATCTTTGCTCTCACTGGACCCACCCACGAACATCATCTCGGACACCTCTTCTCGTGGGGGGTTCGCTGGGCCCCGGGATTGGCGGTCCTGTCCCTCGCCATCTACGCCGCGACCCTGTCGTTGATCGTGCGGATCGCGGGTCGGTTCGCCACTCCGGGGGTGCACTCCGTGCGGTCCGCGGCGGGGCTCGCCTCGTGGATTATCGACGTGACCGTCGATCGCGCCCGGGTGCTCGCCTTTCCCATCTACGGAACGATGGCGGCGTCGTGGTGGATGCGAGCTCTCGGAATGCGGGTGGGACCGGGATGTGAAGTAGCTACGGTCCACGGACAAATTCACCTGGTCGACGTCGGGGCCGAGTCATTTCTCGCCGATGACGCGGTCCTCGCGCCCCGCGAAGTCCTCGGAGGTCACATTCGACTCGGAGCAGTCCACGTCGAACGTCGCGCGTTCGTGGGTAACTCTGCTCTCGTCCAAGGCGGGACCACCCTGTCGACTGGTTCGCTCGTCGGAGTCTCCACGGTGGCCCCTCGTCACGGGGAACCCGAAACCTCCTACTTCGGGGTTCCGGCACGGGAGTTCGCTCGTTCGGCGTCTACTGCCGCGGAGGAGAGCACGTATCGACCAACTCAGCGGGTTCGTCACCAACGGGCCTGGGTCGAGGTCACTCGCATCGTGCCACTCATCATGAGCATCGTCCTCGCCGAATTCACCTTTCTATTGACACTGCGGCTCAGCGACATACTCGGATTCCTCGCCGTTCCTGTCGTGGCCCTCGTGCTCTACTCCATGGCCCTCACCGCGGCCGGAGTGGCCGTTGGGGCAAAATGGCTCCTCGTTGGCCGCGTGAAACCGGGGGCGCACAGTCTCTGGACTCCGTTCGTGTGGCGCAACGAGTTGGCGTGGTGCTTTATCGAGAGCCTGGCCCTCCCTTGGTTCGAACCGACTCTCCTCGCGACCCCCTGGTTCAACTCCTTTTTCCGGGCGCTCGGGGCCGACATCGGCAAGGGAGTCTGGTTAGAGACGCGCTACCTCGACGAACCAGATCTCGTCACGATTGGCGACGGCGCGGTGATTTCACGGTTTGCCGACCTACAGACCCACCTGTTCCACGATCGAGTGTTGCGTCTCGGCCCCATCTCCGTCGGAGCGGGCTCGGTTATCGGGAGTCGTACTTTCGTACTTCCCGACGCTCGCATTGGAGACGGTGTCGTCGTTCACGCTGGTTCACTCGTGCCGCGCACTGAGGACCTCCCGGACCACTCGTCCTGGCGCGGAATTCCGGTGGAAGCGGCGCACGCCCGGATTCCCTCGTGAACTACCCACGACTCGTTGTTCTGCGAGATGAAGACCCCGTCCATCTGCGGCAACGTACGAGGAATCTTCCCGGGAGGGGACACCAGTCCCGAAGTTACGCCGATCCCCTGAGCGTGGCCGCCTGGTGGACGAGTGCCGTCGGAGTCGACGTTGTGCGTCCGGTGAACGACGACCACTTCTCACTGGAACAGCGCTCTTTCCGAGACGTCATGTTGAGCCCCCTCGATCTCGAGGCGCTCACCCGAACTCCCGACATCAGTGCCTGGGATATCTGGAGTTCCAAGGAGGCGGCCGCCAAGGCCATGGGCAATCCCCTCAGCTACATTCCCCACCAACACTTCAGTCCGGCCCTGTGGCCGAACGGTGAATTCGGGAAGTGGCGAGTGAGCCGGATCGATAATCTACCCGACGACTATCTCGGTTGGGTCGTCTTCGAACTCAGTGCCCACCTCGGGGCGTAGTACCAAGGGACCCCAAAGTACGAGTGTTCGAGTTTCACACAATCTCGCCTCCACTCCCTCGGGGTACTGCCTCAAACTTCACAGTGAGTGGAAATTCATCATTCTCCAGTCCGCCTCTCGTGAGGCAATGACTCCCTTCACCGGCTCCGCAAGAGTCCTGGTAGCGCCCGAAATGACAACAGATCAAGGAAGATATGGGGAGTCTGACAATACCAGTCGGTTTCGCTAATGATGTCAGAAAGTAACGCTCGTAGAAACCGCGCTGGAGCCATGAGGTTTTATGCACTTCTGAGGGAGTACCTCAAGCGAACTTAACTCGAACACCGATGATGGTTTCACCAAAGGAGAGAAGCCGAACCAGCGACCAGCGGCTTCGACACACTTATGCATTGGATCATTATGTTTCCCCTCATGATTGTGGGATTCGCCATCGCGGTGATTCCCTTACTCGTAGGAACGGCAAACGACCGTCAGGGCTTCTCCGAAGCCCCCTTCCGAGAGGTGGCTCGGAATCTCGAAGCGAGTGACGATCACGCTCGCCTGGTGATGGCGGCTCAGCGCACCTAGAGAGCGGCCCACTGGCCCCAGCCCACAACACTCGGACTCTCCCCAGAGCGTCCGAGTGTTGTCGCGTTCTAACGACCGCCACTTCTATCGAGTGTCTCTCTGACCGGTAGGGTGCCTACGAGCGAAGGAGCTGCCGTGAGAGTGGTGGAATTGGGTCACGTCGTTCTCTACGTGCGTGATCTCGAACGATCCGTAGTGTTCTACCGGGACGTGCTCGGATGGACTCCCGTCGTTGACGGTCGTATGACCGAACCACCGCTGCCCATTGCGGCCTTCAGTGGCGACAGCGGGCGCACCCACCACGAGTTGCTCCTTATCGACGTGGGACCCGAGTCGGCCCCGATTCCGGAGGGTCGCCGCGTCGGCCTCTACCACTTCGGCGTCAAAATCGGCGATCACGATGACGATCTCCGCGACGCCCTCGCCCGTCTCGATCGCCACGACATCCCACTTATTGGCGCGACCGACCACGGAATGACTCATTCGCTCTACGTCTACGACCCCGACGGAAATGAGGTCGAACTCTACGTGGACGTCCCTGGAGTCGATTGGGGTGACCCCACCCTGTGGACTGACCTCCGGCCCCGCGTGCTGCAGTTATGAGACGCCTCCGGAGAAGCACGCTCGCGCTAGTCGGCGTGGTGGGAATGGCCAGCGCCCTCCCCGTTGCGACCGTCGGGGCGAGTCAAGGAACTCCCTACATCGTCGTGGCCCTCGGAGACTCCTACGCCTCCGGCGAGGGGCTCTACGCCGGTCCTACTCCGGGCTCCGCGGGGTCCTGGCTCACCCGAGGCGACCACCCGGCTCGCCACGACGACGGGTGCCACCGATCTCCCTACAGCTACCCCGCGCTCAGTGCCCGTTGGCTCGCGACCCGGCTCCACCGTCCGGTGATTCTGCGCTTCCTCGCCTGCTCTGGGGCCACGACGGCCGATTTGTGGGCCGCTCCGAATCGATCCCCTCTCCTCGCCGGTGCGGAGAAACTCGAAGCTGCCCAAGTGACGGCCCGCGCACTTCGCGGAGCGAATCTCGTGACCATCACTATTGGCGGTAACGACGTGGGATTCGTGAACGTCCTCGGAATCTGCGAGTTAGCCTCCGCCGTCTGCACCGGCTCAACGGGGGCCGGACTCGCGGCCACGCTGTCCCATCGCATTGAAGCTCTCCAAGCCACACTCAGCGCCACGTACGCTCAGGTACGCCGCCTCGCTCCCCACGCGACCATTGACGTCGTGGAGTACCCGGCCCTCTTCCCTCCGACGTCGACTTCGTCGTGTCAAGGCTTGGCCGCAAGCACCATCCCCGTGTTCGCCGCCGCCGAGGCCCAACTGAACCAGGTCACGGGTGCGGCGGCGCGGGCCGCTGGGGTTCACGTAATCAATCCGGACTCCACGGGACTCTTCGCGAACCACAGTGTCTGTTCCAACTCGTCACTCTTCGGGGGCATCCACTCCGCGTATCTCGCGGCGGCCTTTCACCCCACTCGAGCGGGCCAGGCCGCCATCGCGCGCGCCCTGGAACTTTCCCTCCAGGGTTAGACGAGAACGCCACCTTCGGGGAGGTCGTGTTGACCCAGGTGGTTCCGGTCAATATTGACCATGAAGAAGAAGCAGGCGGAGGCCACGAACATCATGCCGGCGCCGAAGCGAAACGCCATGTCGTATCCGTGAACCGGGGCGAGAAAGTTTCGAATCATCGTCGATGATCTCGTAGCACTCGGTAGGTTCGCCACGATAAATGCGCTCGTCGAGGAGACCGCGATGGTGTTGGCAATCGACGTTCCGAAGGAGCCACCCAACTGCTGAGCGGAGTTCAAGACCGCCGACGCCGCACCCGTGTCGCGTGAGGACGTGTTAAAGAGCGCCGTCGAGGCGAGGGACACGAACGTGATACCCAGTCCGAGGGACATCACGATCTGACTCGGCAGAACGTGCGCGAGGTAGGGCGAGTTGTACTTAAGGAACGAGAGCCACGTCAACCCCGCGCCCGACATGAGGGTCCCGATGGTGGCCAAGGGGCGCGGACCGAACTTCGGTAGAAGTTGACTCGTTACACCCGCCGACACGATGACTCCGAGGGAGAACGGGAGGAAGAGTAGGCCCGTTTTGACGGCTGAGTAGCCGTGGATGTCCTGAAAGTAAAAGGTAAGAAAGAGGAACATCCCGAAGAGGCCCAACGCCACCAGAATCTGTGTGAGATAGGCCCCCGCACGGACTCGATCCGTGAGAAGACGCAGGGGCAAGAGAGGCTGCTGCTTCTTCGATTCAATAACAAAAAACACGGCGAGAAGAACCGCTCCGAGACCGATGAAGGGCCACGAGGAGTTCGAACCCCACCCGTACGTCGACGCCTCCGACACTCCGTAGACCACGGAAATCATCCCGGCGGTCGCCGTCAGGGCCCCCGGAATGTCGTAGTGGGGATGTCCCTCTACTCGAGACTCTTTCACGTTCGGAATGGCGAGAGACACCGCGAGGAGCGCCATCGGCGTATTGACGAACAGTGTCCAACGCCACGACAGATACTGGGTGAGCAGTCCCCCCGCGATGAGTCCAATGGCCGCCCCCACCCCCGACAACGCTCCGTACACGCCGAAGGCCTTAGCCCGCTCTCGGGAGTCGGTAAAGGTCACCGAGATCAGAGATAGTGCCGAGGGGGCCAAGAGGGCCCCGAAAACACCCTGCAGAGCCCGCGCCCCGAAGAGCATCTGCTGGTCGACCGAAAAGCCTCCCAGAAGGGAGGCGAGGGCGAAACCTACGAGACCGACGAGAAACGTCTTCTTTCGACCCTGATAGTCCCCGATGCGTCCCCCGAGTAATAAAAATCCGCCGAAGGTCAGGGTGTACGCCGTGACCGCCCACTGGTAGTTCTTCGGGGCGATCGCCAGTCCGCCGAGGGCTCGGGGGAGTGCCGCGTGCGGAAGCGCAATGTTGACAATGGAAGCGTCCAGCACCACCATGAGCTGGGCAATCGCAATGACGACAAGGGCGAACCACCGGCGGGGGTCTGGAACGAGGGCGTGATCAACCTGGTTTTCCGACACGTGGAGTCCTTTCTAATGTGGACTAACCGTAGTGGCTCCGAGCAGCACTTTCGTCACGAGAGTGCTAACACTGTGTCGTGAGTGAGGGACTAACCGACCACGACGACCACGACCACGGAGATCCGATGGGCTCTGCACGCCTCGAATCCTTCTCCGACGGAGTCATGGCGGTCATCATCACGATCATGGCCATCAATCTTCATCCTCCCACCCACGCCGACTGGCACGGTCTTGAACAACGTCTTCCGGACCTCGCCATCTACGCACTCTCCTTCGCCGCGGTCGCCATCTACTGGAACAATCACCACCATCTGCTCCGGGCGTCGACCGCCATCTCCGCGGCGGTCATGTGGTTCAACTTGATGCTTCTCTTCTGGCTCTCACTCATTCCCGTAGGGACCCAGTGGGTAGCTCAGGCTCCCGGGAGCCACTGGGCGGCAACGGCCTACGCCGTGATCTACTTTCTCTGTGCGGCGACCTACCTCGCACTCACTCGAGCCATCGTGCAGGCGAATCACCATGACCGCCACATCGTGCGGGCCCTCGGCTACGACTTGAAAGGCGTGGGTTCGATGATCTTCGCCCTGGTCGTCGTCGGTCTTGCCATTCTCAGCCCCTACCTCGGCTACTTAGGAGATGTCGTGGTGGCCACGTGGTGGGTCATTCCCGACCGTCGCCTCGTCAAATCGAAGGCCTAGCGCGCACACCCGACCGCCCGGACGTACGCGCCCGGGGTGAGTTGATACAGCACGACGTCTCGGGGGTTCGAGCGAAGGAGTGAGAAGGCCCAGCGGTGATTCACCACGTGCCAGTAGTCGATCAGATTGACTCCGGACATTCGATAGGTGACTGTCCACCACCCACGTGCGGGGCCCGTCGCTCCGAGGACCGACGAAGAAGTAGCCGGGGCGAGACAGGCTTTTCGGTCGGCGACGTAGCGAGAAAAACTGAGTGCGTGGCGAGTAGATGGATCAAAGAAGGACCACGTCGCGCGAGCGTCGCCCCTCTCGTAGTCCGCATTGAGTTGTCCCTCGTCGCGCAGGAGTTGGGTGAGGGTGGGTGTGGTGAGGGACGTCCCAGCAGCCGAGTGGTGACGCCCCAGCAGTCCCCAGATAACCAGGACGACCACCATGACCACGAGTCCCACACGAACGATGGTGCGTGACTGGCGAACGCGAGGAATCATCGGCCTCTCTCCTTACCGATCCGACACAACATTTTTCTCCCTTGTCACGCTGCGCTCACCCTAGACACTTTCACGGTATCGCCCGAGTTCCTAGGCTGAACCCACCGCGCGCACGCGACGGGCGCACGAGTAGTAGTGTTGAAATTTCCTGTCCCTAACCACCAGAGCGATACCAACTACACACACAGCAGCTCCTAACCGAAAGGATCCCGAGATGAACTCCTTCGAACACCTCGAGTCCAATGTCCGCTACTACTGCCGGCGCTGGCCAGCGGTATTTACCCATTCGAGCGGCACCTCGATATGGGATGAGGACGGTCGGGAGTACATCGACTTCTTCGCCGGTGCGGGAGCCCTGTCCTACGGACATAACAATCCGGTTTTTGTAGAACTCGCGGTGGAGCACCTGCGATCTGGCAAACTCCTCCACAGTCTCGACACGTTCACCCCGGAGAAGCGGCGCTTCCTGGACACGATTAACGACGTCCTGCTCGAACCCCGACACCTGGACATGGTGGTACAGACCGTGGGCCCCACGGGTGCCACCGCGGTCGAGGCTGCGCTGCAGTTGGCTCAGCGACTCACCGGACGCCGGGGCGTCATCGGATTCACCGGGGGTTACCACGGGATGAGTTACCGGGCGGCCTCCATTTCTCACTCGATGTCGGGTCGTGAAACGAGCGCGCACCTCGGAGACTTCGTGGCTCTGCCCTACGTCGAACACCTGAGCGAGGACGACCTGGAACTCCTCGAGACCACCTTGGTCGCTGGAATCGCCGGGGAACCGATTGGGGCCATCATCGTGGAACCCACCCAAGGTGAGGGTGGCGCACGTCCCTTCGACCCCGCCTACTTGCGCGCCCTGCGCGAGGTAGCGACTCGCCACGGCGTGCTCGTTATCGCCGACGAGATTCAGGCCGGGGTGGGACGTACCGGACCCTTCTTCTCCTTCGAAGGTTCGGGTCTCGACCCCGACGTCATCTGTGTCTCGAAGTCCATCTCGGGCCTCGGGCTCCCCATGGCCCTCAATCTCGTTCGTCGTTCTCTCGACACGTGGCGCCCCGGGGAGTTCACCGGCACGTTCCGCGGTAACAACTTGGCCTTCGCCACCAGTACGGCGATGCTCGAGACCTACTGGCGCGACGAAGTACTAGAGAAGTCCACCGCCGAGAAGGGAATTGTGGTTCGTCACGCTCTCTCCGAGTTGGCTGAACAGTTCGGAGCCGGTCAGTACTCCGTGCGGGGTAATGGGCTGCTCTGCGGGCTCGATGTCGTCGATACCGCGCGCGCGGCCGCCATTTCGAATGGAGCGTTCGAACGAGGACTTATCGTCGAGTGCTGCGGCCCCGGGGACACCGTCGTCAAGATTCTGGCTCCACTGGTGATTGACGAGGCCACCCTCAACGAGGGACTCTCGCGACTCGCCGACGCGGTCGCCGCCGCTCACTGAGCCGTGGCGCACGACTGGCGAGACCTTTTCGTCCAGACCGATCGTGAGGGGGTGGCGGCGCTCGCCGACGCCGCCCACCTCGCGGCCGCCACACTGCCCACCTCGGACCTACCTCGTCGCGCTGTGCCCGCGACGGAGTTGCGGGACCTCGCCTGGTCTCTTCCGATCTTTCCCGAACACGGCGAGGAGTTAGGTGACGTCCTGGTAGATCAGAATGCACGGGTCTTCGCCCACTCGGTCTGGCCCCAGCACGTCGCCACCGTGGCGCACCTCCATCCACCCGCCACTGTTGTCGCAGCAGCCAGCGAGGTCGTCATTGCCGCAGCTAATCAGTCGATGGACTCGTTCGACCAATCCCCCATGGGTACACACGTAGAACTCGCCCTCTTGCAGACGGTGGCTCGCGCTCTCGGCTTACCCGAGAGCGCCTCCGGAGTGATGACCTCCGGAGGTACCGCGTCGAATCTGCTCGGCCTTACCCTGGCCCGGGCCGTGACCGGACGACGAATGGGTGTCGACGTCGCCGCCGAGGGGCTCCCGGACGAAGCGCGGCAATGGCGATTCCTGTGTTCTGATCAAGCCCACTTCTCGGTCGAGCGGGCCGCGGCTCAACTGGGCCTCGGACGCCACAGCGTCCTTCGGGTACCGAGTGACGAACGGGGCCGAATGGACGTCGCGGCGCTCGATCGCACCCTCGATGACGCGGTGGGTGAGGG
>JABEUS010000158.1 GCA_013044285.1 Acidimicrobiaceae bacterium | reverse complement strand
ACGGGTCGACCGATTCCGCCGCCCCCCGGGCGTCGCCCGGGCCCCGGTGGGGCTCCCGGATCGTCGAGACCCGGAGGGAGCGGTCCTCGGCCCATGTCGCCGCGGCCCGGTCAGAACTTTCGCCCCTCACCCGGTGGGCGTCCCCCCCTCGGGGCGCCCCGTCCCGGTTCGCCGACGCCGCCTCCCGGTGGCCGTGGTGGTCCCGGGGCCGGTCGTGGTCCCCAGGGTGGACCACGCGGCTCCCAGCGCAAGGTCAAGAGCCGTCGTCGTCGCAACGTAGAAGAGCTCGAGCCGACCCAGATGACCAGTTGGCAGCCGTCGTCGGCGCCGGTGCCCGACGGTGAGATCATTGTCGAGCGCGGTTCGACGGCTCAGGACCTCGGTCCCAAGTTGAACCGTTCCGCCGCCGACATCATCCGCTTTCTCTTCCTCCAAGGTGAGATGGTCTCCGCCGTGCAGGCGCTCAGTGAGGACATGATCGAGCTCTACGCCGCCGAGGTCGGAGCGACGGTCAAGATGGTCGATCCGGGTGAAGAACAAGAGGCCGCGCTGCTCGCGCGCTACTTCGACGAGGGTGACCTCGAAGAGGAGTTCGAGGCCGTCGCGCGTCCGCCCGTCGTGACCGTGATGGGTCACGTCGACCACGGAAAGACGAAACTCCTCGACCAGATTCGCAAAACGAACGTCGTGGCCGGTGAGGCCGGGGGGATTACCCAGCACATCGGGGCCTACCAGGTGAACTGGCACGGACGGGCGATCGCCTTCCTCGACACCCCCGGTCACGAAGCCTTCACCGCGATGCGGGCCCGGGGAGCGAAGGTCACCGACATCGTTATCTTGGTGGTCGCGGCCGACGACGGCGTCATGCCCCAGACCGTCGAGGCGATTAACCACGCCAAGGCGGCCGAAGTACCCATCATCGTGGCCGTCAACAAGGTCGATAAGGCCGACGCCAACCCCGACCGTGTTCTCCAGCAACTCTCCGAGCACGGACTCGTGCCCGAAAAGTGGGGCGGGGAGACGATCACCGTCGAGATCTCGGCGCTCCAGAACCTGGGTATCGACGAGCTCCTCGAGCAGGTCCTGCTCGTCGCCGAACTCGAAGAGCTCACCGCTCGTCCCGAGGGTCGCGCCACCGGTACGGTGCTCGAAGCGAACCTCGAAGTCGGACGGGGCCCCGTGGCGACCGTGATGGTGCAACAGGGTGTCTTGAGCGTCGGAGACGTCGTGGTGGCCGGACCGGCCTTCGGTAAGGTCAAGGCGCTCATCGACGACCAGGGAAACCAGGTCAAGTCCGTCGGACCCTCGACTCCCGTCCAGGTACTCGGATTCTCCGAGCCGCCTAACGCGGGTGACGAGATGCGCGTCTCACTCGACCTCGGCAACGCCCGCTCCCTCGCCGAAGCGCGCGCTCAGCGTCAGCGTCTCACCGTCCACCAGCCCTCGGGCGGCCAGGGTGGTGGGGCTCGCCTCGAGGACCTGTTCGAGCAGATTCAGCGCGGCGAGACCGCGACCTTGAACGTCGTCTTAAAGGCCGACGTCCAGGGATCTCTCGAAGCGTGCACCGAGTCGTTGCGTAAGTTGGAGCGAGAGGACGTCCGCCTCGTCATCGTGCACCGCGGCGTCGGTGGAATCACCGAGAACGACGTGCAACTGGCGAAGGCCTCGAGCGCCACGATCATCGGCTTCAACGTCCGTCCGGACCGGCGCAGTCGAGACATGGCCGAGGTCGAGGGCGTGGAGATCCGTACCTACGAGGTCATCTACAAGTTGATCGAAGAGATCCAGGCCGCCATGCTCGGTCTGCTCTCCCCGGTCTACGAAGAGGTGGTCACCGGTGAGGCGGAGGTCCGCGAGGTCTTCCGTATTCCCCGCGTCGGCGCGATCGCCGGTTGCATGGTGCGCGACGGGGTCATTACCCGTGGCTCCAAGGTGCGCTTCTTGCGTGAGGGAACGATCATCTGGAAGGGATCGGTCACCTCACTCAAGCGCTTCAAGGAAGACGCGCGCGAAGTGGCCGCCGGCTTCGAGTGTGGTGTCGGGCTCTCCGACTACCAGGACTTGAAGGAGGGCGACCTCATCGAGACCTACGAAGAGCGCGAGATACCGCGCACGGCCTAAGTCATGGCCCACTCGTCGGGGCATCACCCCTACCCACGTTCGGCCCGCATTAACCAGATCATCCGTGAGGTGGTCTCCGAGGAGCTCGTCCGGGTCGCCGACCTGGACGAGCGCCTGGGCTTCGTGACCGTGACGGGGGTCGAGGTGTCGGGCGATATGCGCCACGCCGTGGTGTACCTGGACTCGCTGTCGAGTTCGGCGGCGGAGGTCCTGGACGAAAAACGGGCGCAGATCCAGGGGTCGCTCAACGCCCAGACCCGAATGAAGCGCACGCCCCGTCTGCACTTTCAAGCCGATCCGGCCATTACCTCGGGGGAGGCGGTCGAGGAGATCATTCGTCGACTGCAGGACCGTGACTAGCGGAGTCCTCCTCATCGACAAGCCCAGTGGGTTGACGAGCCACGACGTCGTGGCCCGCGTCCGCACAGTCCTCGACACCTCGCGGGTGGGCCACGCCGGCACACTCGACCCGCTGGCGACCGGACTCCTGGTGATCGCCGTGGGTTCGGCCACCCGGCTGTTGCGTTTCGCGCAGGTCGAGACGAAGCGTTACCTCGCGCGCGTGCGTTTCGGCGAGGCGACCGACTCGCTCGACGCCGATGGTCGAGTCGTGTCGTCGACCGACGACGTTCTTCGTCCCCTCGACCTCGTTCGCGCGACGGCCGAGGGGTTTCTCGGGGCCTCGTTCCAGCGCCCCCCGATGGTGTCGGCCATCAAGGTCAAGGGACGACGACTCCACGAACTAGCCCGCGAGGGCGTCGAGGTGGAGCGCCCCGAGCGGCCCATCGAGGTCACTCGCTTCGAGGTGAGAGAGACCCCGGATCCGCGCGAGTGGGACCTCGATATTGAATGCTCGACCGGAACCTACGTCCGCGTACTCGGCGCCGACCTCGCCGAACGCCTCGGCACTCTCGGACACCTGGTCGCGCTGCGCCGGTTGCGTAGTGGGGCCCACGACGTGACGGAGGCCGTGACACTGGAGTTCTTAGAACAGTGC
This sequence comes from Acidimicrobiaceae bacterium, assembly GCA_013044285.1. Classification (GTDB taxonomy): domain Bacteria; phylum Actinomycetota; class Acidimicrobiia; order Acidimicrobiales; family RAAP-2; genus RAAP-2. The sequence continues at coordinate 4,921 of JABEUS010000158.1, read as the reverse complement.
GAGGATGCTCCCGGGCAGATGCGCCTCGCGGGAGATCTGCTGGCGGGACTCGAATCGGTCGTTCTCGACGAGATCCAAACGGTCGCGATGCGCCGGGGTCAACGCCTGCGCCTCGAGGCGACGAGTGCCGGCCCCCTGGCCGCCTACGACTCGGCGGGGGAGTTGGTCGGAGTGCTGGCGGCGCGAGAGGAACTCTGGCAGCCCGACGTGGTGCTCGTGGGTGTGAACGCGTGAAGGTGACGCGCTACGACCTGGAGTTAACTCGCCCGAGCGTGGTGGCGCTCGGTGTCTTCGACGGGGTGCACCTCGGCCACCAGACCATCGTGCGCCGGGTGGTCGAACGGGCTCGCGAACTGGGCGCCGCGGCCTCGGTCGTGACCTTTGATCCCCATCCGGCCGCCGTGGTCTCTTCGAGTGGGGGCCCCGCCGTACTGGCCACCTTGTCCCAGCGTCTCGAGTGGTTCGAACAGCTCGGCGTCGACCAGGTTCGGCTCATTGACTTCACGATGGATATCGCTCGCCAGAGTGCCGAGCAGTTCGTCGACGAGATTCTCGTCGCCCAACTCGGGGCCCTCAGTGTGGTGGTCGGTGACGACGCGCACTTCGGAAGGGCCCGGGAGGGAAACCTCGAGACCCTGCGGGTTCTCGGGGCCTCGCGAGGTTTCGAGGTGGAGTCCGCGGGAGCCCTCGGGGAGGGGCGCCGCTACTCCAGCTCGCTCGTGCGAGAACTACTGGGGGAGGGCGACGTCGAGGGCGCGAACCACGTGCTCGGACGACCCTTCACCCTGCGTGGCGTGGTGATGCACGGGGACGCCCGGGGACGCCAGATCGGCTACCCGACCGCCAATCTCGACACTCAGGAGCACCAGGCGCTACCCCAACTCGGGATTTACGCCGGTTTGACTCGCGTCGAGGGGGACTGGATTCCCTCCGCGATCTCGGTGGGCACCCGTCCCCAGTTCTACGACGGGGCGCGCCCCCTCGTTGAGTCCTACGTCATCGACTACCGGGGGGATCTCTACGACACCGAGGTCGACGTCGCCTTTCTCAGCCTCCTGCGGCCCGAGGCGCGCTTTTCCTCCCTCGAGGCCCTGGTCGAGCAGATGGGTCGAGACGTCGCGGCGGCCCGAGAGATCTGCGCGACGTACGGTTCTCGGCGCCCCGACCTGCTAGGCTAAGTACTCGGTCAGCGACGCTGGCTGTGTGAGTTGTCACGTGGCGACTCGCAACGTGACCCAACTCAGTAAGGCACAACGTAATGGCTGAGAAGCAGCAGATTATCCAGGACTACCGCAAGCACGAGACGGACACGGGCTCGCCCGAGGTCCAGATTGCGATCTTGACGTCCCGTATCTCGCATCTCACCGAGCACCTGAAGGTCCACAAGGGTGATCACCACACCCGTCGCGGACTCATGAAGCTCATTGGTCAGCGCCGCCGCCTTCTCGACTACGTCCAGCGGGGCGACGTCGAGCGTTATCGCGCACTGATTGGTCGTCTCGGCATTCGTCGCTAGCCGAAGGCGGGGGAGTCCCCCGCGCACCTCACGGGTGCTGGAGGCCAGTGGAGAATCGTCGCACGTCGAAGGTTGCTCACTGGGATCCGGGCTCGGAGGTGAGACCACCAAGGAGCATTACATGACTGACGCGATTCGCGTGAGTAGTCCCCTGACGGGTACCGACAAGGTCCTGTCCTTTGAAGCCGGTGAACTGGCTCAGTTGGCCGACGGAGCGGTTCTCGCCCGTCTGGGCGACACCATCGTCCTCGCCACCGTCACCGCCGCGCGCCACGTCAGAGAGGGAATGGACTTCTTTCCCCTGACCGTGGACATTGAAGAGCGCGCCTACGCCGCGGGAAAGATCCCCGGATCCTTCTTTCGCCGCGAGGGAAAGCCGTCCGACCAGGCGGTGCTGATCTGCCGTCTCATCGACCGTCCCCTGCGCCCCTCGTTCCCGAAGGGCTTCCGCAACGAGATTCAGGTGGTCGGCACCGTCTTTAGCGCCGACCAGCAGAACCCGCACGACATCTTGGCGATCAACGCCGCGTCGGCCGCCCTCATGATCTCGGGCATTCCCTTCGAGGGTCCCATCGGGGCGGTGCGCTTGGCGTACACGACCGACGGAGAGTGGATCGCGCACCCGACCTACCAGCAAGGTGACGAGTCCGTCTTCGAGTTGGTCGTGGCCGGTCGAGCCCTCACCGACTCGGTCGAGTCCGACGTGGCCATCATGATGGTCGAGGCGGGCGGCACCGAAGGTTCCTTCGAGCGCTACGCCGACGGAGCCCCCAAGGTCTCCGAAGAGGTCCTGGCGGCCGGACTCGAGGCCTCCAAGCTGTGGATCCGCGAAGCGATCAACCTGCAGCGTGAACTGGTGCGCGATGTCGTGGCGACTCACGGTCCCATCGAGATGATGCCCTACCAGATCTTCGCCGACTACGGCGACGACGTCATGGCGCGCGTGCGTGAGGTCGGTGAGGCTCGTCTCGCTGAGGCCAACCGCATCACCACGAAGGCGGCCCGCGCGGGCGCGCTCGACGAGGCGACGGCGGCGATTACCTCCGAACTCGTGGAGTTCGCCGACCGGTCGGGTGAGATCAAGGCGGCCGTGAAGTCGCTGACGAAGAGGCTCGTGCGCCAGCGCATCACCGCGGAGGGCGTGCGCATCGACGGACGCTCGACGTCGGAGATTCGACCCTTGAGCGCCAAGGTCGACCTCTTCCCGATGACCCACGGTTCGGCCCTGTTCCAGCGCGGCGAGACCCAGGTCGTGAACGTCACGACTCTCGGCATGCCCCGCATGCAGCAGCAGATTGACACGATCACCCCCGACGAGTTCCGTCGCTACATGCACCACTACAACTTCCCGCCCTACTCCACCGGTGAGACCGGACGAGTGGGGATGCCCAAGCGCCGCGAGGTCGGCCACGGAATGTTGGCCGAGCGCGCGCTCGTGCCGGTGTTGCCGAGCTCCGACGAGTTCGCCTACGCCATGCGCGTGGTCTCCGACGTCCTGCAGTCGAACGGCTCGACCTCGATGGCGTCGGTCTGTGGTTCCACCCTGTCGCTCATGGCGGCCGGCGTGCCCATTAAGGCCCCCGTCGCCGGTATCGCGATGGGCCTCGTCTACGAGAACGGGACCTACACCACCCTGACCGACATCCTCGGAGCCGAGGACGCCTTCGGGGACATGGACTTCAAGGTCGCCGGTACCGCCGACGCCGTGACGGCACTGCAGCTCGACACGAAGATCGACGGGCTGCCCGCCGACGTGTTGGCTAAGGCGCTCCTCCAGGCGAAGGAAGCCCGACTGGCCATCCTCGACGTGATCACCGCCACCATCGCGGCCCCCCGCGAGGCAGTGTCCGACGTGGCGCCGAAGATCGTCTCGATCGAGATTCCGATCGACAAGATCGGTGAGGTCATCGGGCCGAAGGGCAAGGTCATCAACACCCTCCAGCAAGAGACGGGCGCCGACATCACGGTGGACGACGACGGCATGGTCGGTACGGTCACCATCGGGGCGAAAGACGGACGAGCAGTGGAGGAGGCCAAGCGCCGCATCTCCTTGATCCTCGACCCGCCCAGCGCCGAAGTCGGCGCGATCTACCAGGGGCGCATCGTCAACATCGCGAAGTTCGGGGCCTTCGTCAACATCCTTCCCGGACGTGACGGACTGCTCCACATCTCGAAGATGTCCCCCCTGAACGATGGTAAGCGCATCGGTGAGGTGAGTGACGTGGTCGAGTTGGGCCAGGCCATCGAGGTCAAGGTCGACGACATCGACCCGCAGGGCAAGGTGTCGCTCTCCCTGGTCGGTTTCGCCGCGAGCGAGGGTAGTGAGGACGCGAGCGATGCTCCCCGCGAGCGCGCACCTCGTGAGCGTGCTCCTCGTTCCAGTGAGTCTCGTTCCAGTGAGTCTCGCTCTAGTGAGTCTCGCTCTAGTGAGTCTCGCTCTAGTGAGTCTCGCTCTAGTGAGTCTCGCTCTAGTGAGTCTCGTCCGAGCGCGCCCCGGTCCTCGAGCTTCGAGGACTCCTTCGAGGCCGAGTTGGCCGCCGAGATCGGAGACCTCGGTCCCGCGAGCCCGGTGATGCCCGACGACGGTCCGCGCGGTCCGCGTCGTCGTCGCCGCTAGTTCCACGAGAGGGGCCGTCGGGGATTCCCGGCGGCCCCTACAGTGGTTCTCGTGATGCGCATCGTTTTGGTCGGTGGAGCCGGCCGTATGGGACAAGCCCTCGCCGAAGGGCTCTCCGCCCGAAAGGGTCTCCACGTCGTCGGACTCGTCGACCCCCACGAACCGGCCCAACTCTTCTCGGCGCGCTACTACCGCGCCCTCGAGGAGATTTCTGACCCGGTGGACGCCGTGGTCGACTTTTCTAAGCCCGAGTCGGTCGTGACCTCGGCCGACTGGTGCGTAGCTCACGGCGTGGGGCTAGTCGTCGGGACGACGGGGTTGAGTGAGGATCAGCGAGCTCGCCTCGAGGTCGCCGGTCAGTCGGTGGGGGTCGTCCTCGCCGCTAACTTCTCCCTCGGAGCAGTCCTCGCCGAGCGTTTCGCTGCGCTGGCCGCCCCCTACTTCGATCGTGTCGAGATCATTGAACTTCACCACGACCGCAAGGCGGACGCGCCGTCCGGAACCTCTCTCGCGACGGCGCGGGCCCTGCGCGAGGCCAGAGCGCGCGTCGCACGGGTCAACCCTCCCGAGCCCACCGAACGACTCACTCTCGAGGGAGCTCGCGGAGCCGACGCCGGAGACGGCGTGAGAATTCACTCGGTGCGCCTCCCGGGACTCGTCGCCCACCAGGAGATCCTCTTCGGGGGACCGGGGGAGGGTCTGACGATTCGTCACGACTCCTACGATCGCCAGAGTTTCGTCCAGGGGGTCGCCCTCGCCCTCGCCCACGTGAACGATAAGGCGGGTTT
>JABEUS010000157.1 GCA_013044285.1 Acidimicrobiaceae bacterium | reverse complement strand
CCCTCACCCCCGAACCGGCGACCCCACTCGGACGAGACCCCGACCGTCACCCCGACGAAGACGAGACCGCGGACGCCTACGACCTCGTCGGGCGAGTCCTCGAGAACGCGGGCTACGAGTGGGAGGAGATCTCCAACTGGGCCCGACCCGGTCACGAGTGTCGCCACAACCACGTCTACTGGGACGACGGGGACTACGTGGGATTCGGGTCGGGAGCGCACTCGCACCGGGGTGAGCGACGGTGGTGGAACGTGCGCACCCCCGATCGCTACATTCACCAGATCAGCCGGGGCCAGTCCCCCCTCGGGGGAGAAGAGGTCGTGGCCCGCCGGGCCCGCCAGTTCGAGCGCGAGTCGTTGGCGTTACGAACTCGCCGGGGAGTTCCTCTCGAGGCCTTCGACTCGCTCGAGGAGATTGCGCACCTCGTTCGGGTGGACGAGGGCCGGGTGGTCCTGCGGCCCGAGGCGCGACTGGTGGCGAACCAGGTGATTCTGCGTCTGCGTAGTTCCGAGAGTGACGAGGACGCTCGAGAGCGCTAACGGACCTCCACTAGCCTTGACCTATGCCAGAACCGGTCTACTCCAGCGACCACCTCGAGAAGGTCATCAACCTCGCGAAGCGCCGGGGGTTCATCTTCCCCTCGGCCGAGATCTACGGCGGCTTTCGTTCGACCTACGACTACGGCCCCCTCGGCGTGAACATGTTGCGCAACGTGAAGAACGCCTGGTGGAGCGCTGTGGTTCAGCGTCGCCAGGACGTCGTCGGCCTCGACGCGGCGATTCTCTCGCCCCCGGCCATCTGGGCCGCCTCCGGTCACCTCGAGACCTTCACCGACCCCCTCGTCGACTGCAAGAAGTGCCACGAGCGTTGGCGCGAGGACAAGATCGACGGGGTCTGTCCCCAGTGCGGCTCGACCGAGTTCACCGAGGCGCGCGCCTTCAACTTGATGTTCAAGACCCAGGCCGGACCGGTCGAGGGCGACGGGGCGACGGCCTACTTGCGGCCCGAGACCGCCCAGGGGATGTTCACCAACTTCGCCAACGTGCTCCAGACGACCCGAAAGAAGCCACCCTTCGGCATCGCCCAGATTGGTAAGTCCTTTCGTAACGAGATCACTCCGGGAAACTTCGTCTTTCGCACCCGGGAGTTCGAACAGATGGAGATGGAGTTCTTCGTCCCCCCGGCCGACGCCGAGGAGTGGTACCACTACTGGATCGAGATGCGCTTCAACTGGTACCTCGACCTCGGAATTCCCACCGACTTTCTTCGCCAGCACGTCCACGCGAAAGAAGATCTCTCCCACTACTCGCGCGGTACGACCGACGTGGAGTTCTTCTACCCGTGGGGCTGGGACGAACTCGAGGGCATCGCTAACCGGGGTGACTACGACCTCACCCAGCACTCCACCCACTCCGGGGTGAGCCTGCAGTACTTCGACCAGGCGAGCGGTGAGCGCTACACGCCCTACGTCATCGAGCCGGCGGCCGGCGCCACCCGAGCGATGATGGCCTTCCTGCTCGCCGCCTACCACGAAGACGAGGTCGCCGGAGAGACCCGGGCGGTCCTGCGCCTCGACTGGCGACTCGCGCCCTACCAGGTGGCGGTGCTGCCCCTCTCGAAGAAGCCCGAGTTAGAGGGCCTGGCCGGTCGAGTCGTCGACCTGCTCGGCGCCGAGTTCGTGGTCGACACCGACGTGACGCAGTCCATTGGTAAGCGCTATCGGCGCCAAGACGAGGTGGGCACCCCGTTCTGCGTGACGGTCGACTTCGACTCTCTCGACGACGACTCGGTGACCGTGCGAGACCGCGACACCACCGAGCAGGTGCGCGTCCCCCTCGCTGGGTTGGTGAGTTATCTCCGCGAGCAGACCGGCCGGGGCTAGGGGCGAAGCATCACCTTGATGGCGGTTCGTTCGTCCATGGCGCGGTAGGCCTCGGCGGCTCCGTCGAGGGGTAGGTCCAGGTCGAAGACTCGACCGGGGTTGATCTCGTTGGCCATGATTCGCGTGATGAGTTCGGGCAGGTAGTCGCGCACCGGGGCCGGCCCGCCGTGCAGGTGAACGTGGGACATGAAGAGCTCTCGACCCTCGAAGGAGACGCCGTGGGAGACGCCCACGAAGCCGAGGTGACCCCCGGGGCGGGTGAGGGTGAAGGCCTGGCGCATCGCTTCGTTGGTGCCCACGGCCTCGATCACGCAGTGAGCCCCCAGGCCGTGAGTGAGGTCGCGGACCCGCTCGATGCCCTCGTCTCCGCGCTCGGCCACGATGTCGGTCGCCCCGAACTCGAGCGCCAGTTGCTGGCGCGAGGCGTGGCGGCTCATGGCGATGATGCGCTCGGCGCCCTGGAGCCGGGCCGAGAGTACGCCGAGCAGCCCGACCGCGCCGTCTCCCACCACCACGACGGTCTTTCCCGGGCTGACGGCGGCCGCTCGGGCCCCGAACCACCCGGTACCAAAGACGTCGGAGGCGGCGAGTAGACCCCGCAACTGGGCGTCGTCGGGGGTGCCCCCCACCACCACCAACGTGCCGTCGGCGAGAGGTACGCGCAGGCGCTGCGCCTGGGCGCCACTCATCAGCTGGCGGTGCACGCACGAGGACTGGTACCCGGCGGCGCAGATCTCGCAGCTGTTGTCGGAGGCGAAGAAGGATCCCACTACCCGGTCTCCGGGGGTGAGTGAGTGAACGGAAGAACCGATCTCCTCGACGACCCCCACGTACTCGTGACCCATGTGTTGGGGAGTACTGAAGGGGTCCTCACCCCGGTAGCGCCAGAGGTCACTCCCGCAGACGCAGGTCGCCTCGAGGCGCAGAACGGCGTCGCCCGGCTCGAGCACGGCGGGATCGGGTAGGTCCTCGACTCGGATCTCTCCGGGGGCGTGCAGCACAACTCCGCGCATGGGGGGTTCTCCTTCGGGGGCCCACTCGTCGAGCCCGCACTCTGAGCGTAGTAACCCCTAGGCCGGGGCCGGGTCACTGAGGGCGGCGCGCTGGCGCTCGAAGAGACTGGGCACGAGGGCCCCGAGTCCGAAGAGCGCCCCCACGACGCAGGTGCCGGTCCAGCCCCAGTGGCTGTAGGCGCTCGCCGAGAAGAGTGAGCCGAGAGTCGCTCCGGTAAAGAAGGAGAGCATGTAGACGGAGTTGACGCGACTGCGCTGGTCCGGCGCGAGAGCGTAGATGACCGACTGATTAGAGACGTGGACCATCTGGGTGCCCGCGTCGAGGACCACAATTCCCGCCACGACGCCGAGGAGGGTCCCGGGGGCGAGCCCGAGAAGGAGAAAGCTCACGAGGACGGCGGCCGCTCCGATTCGGGTTGCCTCGTGTTCTCGACGAGCGTCGGCCCCGCGACCGGCCAGATTGGCCCCGAGGATGCCGGCCATGCCGACCAGTCCGAACAGCCCGATCACGCCGGAGGAGTAGGAGAAGGGCCGGGCGGCCAGGTGAAAGGCGAGGGTCGTCCAGAGCACCGAAAACGCTCCGAAGGCCGTTGCCCCGTACCAGCAGCGTCGCCGCAGCGGGGCGCTCGCGGCGAAGAGTTGGAAGGTGCCCCTCAGGAGTTCGCGGTAACTCACCCGGGGTCGGGGCGCCTCGTCGGGGAGGACTCGAGAGAGCAGGAGGGCGATGACGAGGAGGGCGAGCCCGGCGACTCGAAAGACGCCCCGCCACCCGACCGACTCGCTCAAGAATCCCGACACGGTGCGAGAGAGGAGGGCTCCGGCGAGCAGTCCGGTCATCAGTCGTCCCACCGAGCGACCCCGAGTCGCCGGATCAGCGAGGTCGGCGCCGAAGGGGATGAGGATCTGTCCGGCGATGGAGGTGAGCCCGATGACGACGGTGAGTAGCGCGAAGAGCCCGTAACTGCGCGCGAGCGAGGCCAACTCCATCGAGAGCGCCGACGCGACGAAGATACCGACCACCAGTCGGCGTCGCGCGACCAGGTCGCCGAGCGGGACCAGAGTGATGAGTCCGACGGCGTAGCCGGCCTGCATGAGGGTCACGAGACTGGAGGCGGCGAAGGTGGAGACCCGGAAGTCTCCGCGAATGAGGTGCAGGAGGGGTTGGAGGTAGTAGAGGTTGGCGACGATGGTCCCGATCGCCAGGGCCATCACCCCGGTCAACATCGGGGTTAGGCGACGAGCGGAGCTCACGTGACTCGGCGGTACTTACGAACGGCGAAGGGGGCGAGGACGACGACCGCACCGAGCGCCCACGCCAGGGTAATCCAGGTGGACGCTCCGTGGGGCAGTCCGAGCATGAGTCCGCGCACCGCGTCCACGACCTGGGTCACCGGTTGATTCTGGGCGAAGGGTCGCAACCACCACGGCATCGTCGAGACCGGGACGAAGGCCGAGGAGGCGAAGGTCAAGGGGAAGATCAGCGGAAAGGTCATGGCCTGGGCCGCCTCGGAGTTCGGGGCGGCGAGACCGATGAAGGCGAAACCCCAGGAGAGCGCGTAGGAGAAGGCGAGCATCAAGAGGCAGGCCTGGAGGTAGTTAAAGAAGGTCCCCGAGGGACGAAAGCCGACCAGGAGTCCCACGAGGGAGATTGTCACCACGACGATGACGTTGCGGAGAAGGTCGGAGACGGTGCGCCCCGCGAGCATCGCCATGCGGGCCATCGGGAGCGCGCGGAAACGCTCGATGAGACCCCGCTGGAGGTCTTCGGCGAGCCCGATGGTGGTACCCACCGCGCCGAAGATCGTCGTCTGCACGAGAACTCCGGGAATCAGGTAGTTGACGTAGTGGGGGATGGGAATCGCTCCGCCCAACACGTAGCGAAAGAGGATGACGAACATCACCGGTTGGATGAGTGAGAAGACCACCTGGACTGGTACGCGCACGAGGTTGAGCAGATTGCGTTTGGTGACGGTGCGAATGTCTCGTAGCGCCCAGAGAAGACTGTGTCCTTCGGGGGCGAGTACGACGGCCGGTCGTTCGACGCTCATTGTTCCCCCCTCGACGGGTGCGCGGCGGCGGTGTCCTCGGCGCGGTGGCCGGTGAGGTTAACGAAGACGTCGTCGAGACTCGGTTCGCGCAGGGTCATTCCGGTCGGACGAAGTCCCGCCGCGTCCAGCCGGCGCAGGGCGTCGGCGGCCGAGGCCGGACCCCCCTCGACGGGCAGGTCGACGACGGTACCCTCAATCACCGGACTCTTTGAACCCACGGTGCGAATGACCTCGAGACCGCGAGCGGCCTCCTCGACGGTGGGGAAGCTAAAGGAGAGCACCGTCTCGCCGAGACGTTCCTTTAACTGAGCACTCGTTCCCTGGGCGATGATCTCGCCCCGGTCCAACACCACGAGGAGCTTGGCCAGTCGGTCGGCCTCTTCGAGGTACTGGGTGGTGAGCAGGACGGTGGTGCCCTGTTCCACCAGTCCCTCGATAATGCTCCAGAGGTCCTGGCGACTCTGGGGGTCGAGTCCGGTGGTGGGCTCGTCGAGGAACAGAACGGGGGGATTGGCCACGAGGGCGGCGCCCAGGTCGAGGCGGCGTCGCATGCCCCCCGAGTACGTCT
>JABEUS010000156.1 GCA_013044285.1 Acidimicrobiaceae bacterium | reverse complement strand
CCTTTTCGTTCGATTCTCTACCGTGTACTTCTTCGCCGGCCACGTCTGGATTGCCGACACCGTGGTCGGGGCCCTCTCACTCACCCTCGGGCTCGTGATCTCGGAGCGCTCCGGGGGTGGTGTAGACGGTTTTGATGGTTGTCTCTGTCCCCAACTGCCTACATTCGGAGGTTGGACCGACCGGTTTGCTTCATGCCCAGAAGAGGGGAGACCGTGGTCTTAGTGGGGTTGTTTCACGTGAAACATCGAATTGTCACACTGAGATACCCCTATGTATCACGGTTATCCCTTGTATGCCTTTACGTACCCGGCTAGGTTCGCTATTCTGACTAGAGGTGTTTCACGTGAAACACCGGAATTTATTCACTCGTGGGCCGAGTAGTGCAGTGGTGGTTTCGAGATGAGTGATCGTGGGAAGTGGGAAATGTCGGACGTCCCTGAAATGAGAATCTTCGCGATAGCGAACCAGAAGGGTGGGGTGGGTAAGACCACGACTACTACATCTCTGGGCGCCGCCCTCGCTGAAGCTGGGAAACGAGTTCTCATTGTTGACTTGGATCCTCAAGGTAACGCGACCACCGGTCTTGGGGTTGACGGGCGCCGCTTCGAAAAGTCCGTTTACGACGTCCTTTTGAACGATGTTCCGATGGTTGACATCGTTGAACCCACTGGATTCCACAACCTTTTTGTTGCACCGGCCACTCTCGATCTTGCGGGGGTCGAGCAAGAACTAACAGCGGTCATATCTCGTGAACTTCGACTGAAGAGGGCGTTAGCGAGTGTGGATGGTGATTTCGATTATGTGTTCATCGACTGCCCCCCTTCACTCGGTCTTATTACCATCAACGCCTTTGCTGCGGCTACCGAGATTATGGTGCCCGTTCAGACGGAGTTCTACGCACTCGAGGGATTAACGCAGCTTCGAAACATCATCACCCTGGTGCAAAAGAACCTCAACCCCACGTTGAGAATCACCAAAGTTGTCTTGACGATGTACGACGCACGGAACACGCTGGCCCAGGATGTGGCCATCGAGGTACGCCGCCACTTCCCCGACGAACTCTGTAATACAAAAATTCCACGCACAGTTCGTTTAGCCGAAGCACCGTCGTTTGGGCAGCCGATTACCGTATTTGATCCCACGTCGAAGGGTGCTCGGGCCTATCGACTTCTCGCCGAGGAGATAATGAATGGTTAGAAAGCCGGGTCTTGGCAAGGGCTTAGGGGCTCTTATTCCCGAGCCAGATAAAGCGGAGGAGGTGGTCGTCGCCGAGGAAGTGGTGGCGGGACCGCTTAGATACATCGCGGTCACCTCAATCTCCCCTAATCAATTTCAACCACGAAAAAGCTTTAATGATGAGAGTTTGAAGTCACTCGCTTCTTCAGTCCGAGAACTAGGTGTTCTCCAACCGATTATTGTTCGCCCGCTGGAGGGTGAACCCGGGCGGTATGAACTTATTGCCGGGGAGCGTCGGTGGCGCGCCGCGGGGATGGCGGGTCTGGAGACAGTCCCGGTCCTTGTTCAGGATTCGGTGAACGACCGACTGTCGTTAGAGCAGGCCGTTGTGGAGAACCTTCATCGGGTTGATCTTCATCCTCTCGAAGAGGCCGCCGCTTATCAACAACTTATCGACGAGTTTGATCTGACTCACGAACAGGTAGCGCAACGAGTGGGAAAGAGCAGAGCCAATATCACGAATACCCTGCGCCTCTTACAACTTGGTGAAGTTGCCCAGTCGGCCCTCGTGAACGGACAAATCAGTGCTGGTCACGCCCGTTCCCTCCTGGCCTTAGGAAAACCCGAAGCTCAAGCAGCCATGGTGGCTCGCGTCGTTAAAGGGGAGATGTCAGTTCGGGCTACCGAGGAGGCCGTCAAACAGAGCCTCGAAGTTCCAGTCGTCACCGAAGAAGAGATTCCGGTAGAGGCGGGTAAGCCACGACTGCGACCGGTTCCGGACGCCAGTGTTGCGGAACTCGAACACCTCCTAGAGGACTATCTCGACACCAGGGTCCACGTCGATCTAAAGGGTCGAAATGGTCGCATCATTGTTGATTTTGCCGACCTCGATGACCTGGAACGCCTCTATCTGGTGATCACTCAGCGGAGATAACCCTCAAGTTTAAAGTTGAGTCTCTAGTTGAAGTTATCCCCAAGTTGTGGATGAACCTGTGTGTTTCACCTAATGTTCACCATTCGGCGTACGTATGTTCCCATTTGATCAGGACTTATGAAAAAACACCCTAATGAACAGTGTGGAAAAGGCTCTCGATGGAGTGGTGAATATGAGTCGCCACCGTTTCACACACTCGGGGTTCGAGGGGGCCGTGTTCGATGTGGATTGTCGTCATTCGGGTTTCTCGCATGACGGGTAGAGCCATTCCGTGAATTTCGACTCGGAGGTCAACGTTGCTGGCGGCCAAGTTCATCATCACTGTGCTGGCTAGGCGTTCGCCCGAGCGCGAGTGCGTGCGGTACCCCGCCCAGTAATGGAGTCGAAGGACGGAGAGGTCGTACACCTCATTGGTAGCGATGACGACGAGTGCGTCACGGGAGTTGGCGTCGGACGCGAGTTCGCTGGCACTCCAGGACCAAGGAGCCACAACAACGTGTCTCGTGACGGTTCGGGGGAGGGCGTCAGCGAGGCATCCGTGCCCCCAGACGATGAGTGGTCCGCGTGCGGTGCGCCACTGATTGGCGTCGCGGACGTCACTGACGAGCGTCGTAGACGGCGTGGTGGGGGTCACTCTCAGGAGCTCGATCCACGTAGAACGGTCCATCACACCAGTCTTGAGTCGTCCGCAGTTGTCCTGAAACTCACGAAGAGCGGTATCGAGCAACGGTCCAAAAACTCCGTCGATACGACCTGGGTCGAAGCCGAGACGCGAGAGCCGATACTGCAGATCTGCGACGTCGTCACCACGTAAATAATCTTTGGTCAGGTATAAAAGACGATCACCCAAGCGCCATCGGGCTTCGTCAAGTCGAGTCCACGTATCCTCGTCGACAACTCCAGTGATGGGGAGTCCCCGGGAACGTTGGAACGCTTCGACAGCGCTGGCCGTCTCCTCGGTGAATATGTCACCCCGAACTCCTCCGAGCACGGGGTCCAGGGCACTCAGGCGCTCGTGGATTTCGACCACGCGAGGTCCACTCGAGCCAAGGGAAATAGGAACGTAGTCCAGGATGTGTCCTGTTTAGAGGTGTGAAATGATCTCTTGGAGGAGCGCGCCCTTAGGCTTCGCTCCTACGAGACGAGCAACGACTTGACCATCCTTAAAGAGCAGGAGGGTTGGGATGCTCATCACCGAGAACTTGGTGGCGGTGGCGACATTGACGTCCACGTCGAGCTTGGCGATGGAAATCTTGTCCTCATGCTCTACCGCGATCTCTTCGAGAATGGGAGCAATCATCTTGCACGGGCCACACCATTCAGCCCAAAAGTCCACTAGTACCGGCTTTGAGGAACTACCGACCGTTTCTTCGAAAGTTGCGTCCGTCAGTGTTGTAATGGTCGCCATGGTGTCCTTCCCTGAATCCCGGTGAGAGATTCCGCGAAGAATACTGTAGCGAGGACTTAGAACTCCCGTGACTCCAGCCACCGTTCGGCGTCCATGGCTGCCATGCAGCCCGAACCTGCGGAAGTAATGGCTTGGCGATATTCGTGATCTTGAACGTCACCAGCAGCGAAAATTCCGTCAATGGCGGTGTGCGAGCCCGGTCCCGAGATGACGTAACCGTTGGGGTCCATCTCGACCCCGGTTCCGTCCACGATAGAGGTGTTGGGTACGTGCCCGATTGCGACGAAAACTCCGGTGACGTCCAATACTCGGTCCTCGCCGGTCACGGTGTCGCGCAGGCGCAAACCACTCACTGACGAGTCACCGAGCACTTCGGTGACCTGAGAGTTCCACGCAAACTTGATTTTTTCGTGGTTAAGGGCCCGATCCTGCATAATTCGCGACGCTCGGAGAGAGTCGCGTCGATGGATAATCGTGACCGAAGTCGCAAAGCGGGTGAGGAAGAGTGCTTCTTCCATTGCGGAGTCCCCACCGCCGACGACGGCAATGTCGTGGCCCCGAAAGAAGAAGCCGTCGCAGGTCGCGCACGTCGATAGTCCGTGACTTAAAAGACGGTCTTCACCAGGAACGTTCAACATGAGGGATCGAGCGCCGGTCGCCAGAATCACCGTATCGGCAGTGATGGATGGTTCGTCGTCGCCACTGAGCCAGGCGCGGAATGGTCGAGAACTCGCGTCGAGGCGCTGGACTTTCGAGACCCTCAGATCGGCGCCGAAACGCTCCGCCTGGGCGCGCATACGAGTCATGAGCTCCGGTCCCGAGATCGCTTCCGGGAATCCGGGAAAGTTCTCAATATCGGTGGTCAACATCAATTGACCACCGGGCTGATCGCTCGTGGAAGATGGCTCACCCTCGATCACGATGGGCGAGAGCTGGGCGCGAGCCGAGTAGATGGCGGCGGTCAACCCGGCCGGTCCCGATCCGATGATGAGTACGCGAGTGTGAGTCATTGCTTCCTAGTGTCAACGGGCCGACGACGACGCCATATCACGAGCCCGAGGGTGAGTGAGAGGGCCCCGACCACGGTGTCGGCAATCCAGACGTGGCCGGCGAAGAAGTACACGGTAGAGAATCGAACGAAAAGG
>JABEUS010000155.1 GCA_013044285.1 Acidimicrobiaceae bacterium | reverse complement strand
GGACGCGTGACCCAGTTGCACGCCAACGTGGGTGACACCGTCGAGGTGCACACCCCGCTCGTCACTTTTGAGGTCGAAGGCGCCGGAGATCCGGCGCCCCACGGTGGCGAAAAGCACGTGGTGAACGAGCCGGACGAGGAACGCCGCGAGCCGGTGTTGATCGGATACGGTGTGGCCAACGAGGACGGTGCGGCCGTGCGTAAGCACCGCCGCCAGGGCTCCTCGAGCGCCGTGGTGTCGACCCCGGCTCCGACGGGGGCCCCCGCGCCAGCGGTGGCCAGTGGACCGGTGAGGACCACCCCGCCTGTCCGCCTTCTCGCGAAGAATCTGGGCGTCAACCTTGCGAATGTCGCGGGGACGGGCCGCGAGGGTACGGTGACCCGCGCTGATGTGGAGCGCGCCGCGACAGCCGCACCGACGACGGCCGCCACCGGGGCCGCTCCTCGGGTGAGTGCGCCAATGACTGGCCCGACCTCGACCTCTCGTTTCGTTGGTCGGGATTTGGCCCCCTGGAACGGGGGACCCCGCGAGGAGCGCATCCCCGTCAAGGGCGTCTTGAAGGCCATGGCCGAGTCGATGACGGAGTCGATGCTGACTCACCCCCAGGCGGCGGTGTGGGTCCGTGTGGATGCCACGAAGACGATGGAGTTGGTGGCGGGGCTGAAGAAGCATCCACGGCTGCAGGGGGTGCGTCTGTCCCCACTGGTGATTGTGGCCCTTGCTCTGGTGGACGCGGCGCGCCACTACCCCGGAGTCAACTCGATGTTCGACGCCGCGGCGCACGAAGTCGTGGTCAAGCGCTACGTGAACTTGGGAATCGCGGCGGACACTCCGAAGGGGCTCTTGGTTCCGAACATCAAGGACGCCGATCAGCTGGATCTGGTGGGCATGGCGAATGCGCTGTCTGTTCTCGTGGAGAAGGCGCGTGCGGGAACGACCTCACTCGCTGAGATGACCGGAACAACGTTGACGATTACCAACGTCGGCCCTATGGGAGTGGACTCGGCAATCCCGATTCTGCCTCCGGGTTCGGGGGCAATCCTGGCGATTGGTCGTATCGCCCCGGCGCCGTGGGTCGTGGATGGACAGGTTGTCGTCCGCCAGGTCGCCGAGATTGCCCTGACCTTCGACCACCGCCAAATCGACGGGGCTCTCGCCTCCAACGTTCTGGCCTACGTGGCGAAGTTCCTTGAGGACCCCGCCACCGCGCTCATCGCGGGTTAGGAACGCCGAGCCCCACGCCACGAAAGTGGCGTGGGGCTTACGTTCGCGCGTCCAGTACCTCGAGGGCTCGATCAGCGTGGACTTCCATCGAAAATTCACTGGCGATGATCTCTAGTATTCGTCGATCCGGAGCAATGACGAAGGTCGTTCTCTTCACTCGCAGTACGTCGAGGGGACGCTTGACCCCGTAGGAGGCGGCGACCCGTCCCCCTTCGTCTGCGAGTAAGGGGTAGTCGAGGGCGTTCGTTGTCGCAAAGAGGCTCTGTCGTTCTTGGGTATCCATGGAGATACCGAGCCGGGTGGCTCCACGGGCCTCGAACTCGGAGGCCAAATCCCGGAAGTGGCAGGACTCGCGGGTGCATCCGCGAGTGAGGGCAGCCGGGTAGAAGAAGAGGACCGCCGGACCGTTCTGCACGACGACGCTGAGGGTGACCGGTTGGCCCTGGTGGTCGACGAGGGTGAAGTCAGGTGCAAGGTCTCCGGTGTTCACACCGGAAACCTTAGGCGTCGAGCCGGAATCCGACGCCGCGAATAGTGACGAGGTGGCGGGGGTTAGCCGGATCCTCCTCAATCTTCTGGCGCAGACGCTTTACGTGGGTGTCCAGAGTCCGAGTGTCGGAGAGCTGAAGTCCCCACCAGAGGGCGTCGAGGCAGGTTTCACGCGTCACGACTTGACCGAGGCGTGACGCGAACAGCGCCAGGAGATCAAACTCTTTTCGGGAGAGTTCGATGTCTCGTCCGCGTCGCGTAAGGGTGCGGCGAACAAAATCCATGGTGATGTCGCCGAAGATGACAGAGTCCTCTTCTTGAGTGCTCGGTGCGGGTCGACGGAGCACTGCTCGCATGCGAGCAACGAGTTCGCGGAGTCGGTAGGGCTTGGTGACGTAGTCCGCCGCCCCAATTTCGAGACCGAGTACGACGTCTACTTCGCTGGACCTCGCCGAGACCATGATGACCGGTGTCCGTGAGGACGAGGTCACCTCGCGACAGAAGTCCACCCCGGAACCGTCGGGCAACATCACGTCGAGAAGGACGAGATCAGGATGGGAGGAGGCGAGAAGTTGTCGAGCTTCGAGGAGGGACTTCGCCGCCAGAACGACGAATCCTTCCACGGTCAGCCCGACGGAGAGAGCATCTTGGTAACTCTCCTCATCCTCCACCACCAGGACGACTTGTCGTCCTTCGGGATCCACCATGGTCACCACCGTCCACTCCGCGAGGGGGTGACACTCACCGTAAGACCAGGGAGGGGAGCCGAAGCGGTAAGTGTCACTGGGTTCACCCTAGAAATCTTGGGTTACCGGACATTGACGGTGGAGAGACTGTCTGGTGCTTTCTAGTTGAAAACTACCCCCCGTAATCAGGGCAGAGTGACGACGAATCCTTCGTATCGGGTCGTCGAGGCGAGGTAGGAGCCAGACGCCACACAGGTGGCGGCACTGGAGCATTCGATCGAGTAGAGCCCTCCGTCTACCCCAACACTGGCCGCACCTCGGGGTAGTGGCACGGTCGTGCCGGGGTGCCACCCCGAAGAGGTTCGCGTGACGAGGAAGGCTTGGTAGAGGCCGTGGGCGTCAATGTAGGCGGCTCCCGCGTGGCAGATGGACGACACGCAGGAGAGTGATACAACCCCTCCATTGTGGCCGGCCTGCTGTGCTCCACTCGGGAGGATGAGTTCAGTCGTTCGTCCCCATCGACCTCGGGTTCCGACGGCGAGAAATCCCTGGTAGTGGCCATTGGTATCGAGGTACTGACCCCCGAGGGCGCACGTATTTGACGCGTCGCAGGAAACCCCGGTGGAGAAACCGTAGAACAACGTCTGGGGATTCCGGGCCGCGTTGCTCGGAAGGGTGAGGGTCTGGGCACGGCCCCACGCTGTTCCCCAACCCTGGGACACCATTGGCTCGAGAGATCCCCCGTAGGTGAGGTAGGTCCCCACTATGGTGCAGGTCGTAGGCCCGCAGGTCAGTTCGCTGGCGCTCGCCCCGCTAAATGCGCTGGCGTTTCCCGGGAGGGACAGTGCCCGGCCCCGTAGCCAGTGACCCCGGACCTCGGGAAGGACGAGTCCTTGAGTGGACGAGTCCGACGAGGTGTAGCTCCCGACGGCCACGCAGTCTCCCGTCGTGCGACAGGACAATTGGGTGAGTGAGAGGTGCGGATCCAGATTGGCGTTCGTGGGCAGGGCAATCTCGTGGGCCGCCCCCCACGCTCCCCGGGTTTGAAAGGCTACGAATCCTTGAGTCGCGCCGGCGAGATCGACGTAGGTGCCGACGGTGACGCAGTACCCGGGGCTCGCGCACCATTCGGCGTGGGGACTAGCGAACTGGGAGGTCACCGCCGCGTTAGTCGGTAGCTTTAGACGACTTCCGCCCTGCCAGACCCCGTTCACTTCGGAGACGGTAAAGGCGAACTGACCAGCCGGCGTCCCGTACTGACCCGTCGCCGAACACTCGGTGACCGTCGTGCACTGCAGAGAGGTCAAGGTGACGCCCTGGGAAGCCTGGAAGCCGTTGGGGGGTGTCAGCACCACGGCACGCTGCCACGTTCCGTGGCGTTCCGTGGCGACGAAGGCCGTCTGAACATCCTTCGCGTTAAGCTCCACGCCCCCGACCGCGCAGTTATGTGCCGACGCGCACGAGAGGAGAGGAAGGTAGCCCTGGTAGAGCCCGAGAGAACCCGAAGGTAGGTCGACCACGCGACTGACGGGGGCTCCCGACGCCGCGAGCGGAGTGAATAGGGTGATGGCGGCCATACTGGCGACGACGAGGTACTTGACCTTCATGCGTACTCCGGAACTCCTCGTGCGCCGAGGTTGGCGCGGACTTTGACCCAGTATAAGGAGGCCTCTCAATTCTCTCAGTTGAGTGGTGGGACTACCCGACTGGGGTCTCGTACAATTGACATTACGTAAAGGTTGCGAACGTACCGCTCGGCACGTGAGGAAGGGGCCATGTCATCCATCCTGTTGGTTGAGGACGACTCCGACATGATTGACCTGGTCCGTCGCCATCTCGAAGGCGAGGGCCACCAGGTGCGGTCGGCCTCACACCTGACCGAAGCCCTAGCCGAAGTATCGGAGTCTGAACCAGATCTCATGCTGCTCGACATAGTCCTCGGCGCTGACGACGGTCGCGAAGTGTTGCGCGAAGTGCGGACGATGAGTGACGTGCCGGTCATCTTCATTACGGGGCGAGGTCTCGAGTCGGATCGAATTGCTGGTCTCAAAATGGGGGCCGACGACTACCTGGTAAAACCGTTCTCCCTGGGCGAGCTCTCAGCTCGAATCGAGTCGGTACTTCGCCGCAGCGCGAGTTCTCACGGACGTGTCGAGGGCTCTGAATTGGCCTACGGACCCCTCGTCATCAATGACGGCACTCACGAGGTGCGACTGCGGGGCGACCTTCTCGAACTCACGGCCAAGGAGTACTCCCTTCTCCTTTTTCTCGCGAGTTCGCCCCGGCAGGTCTTTTCTCGTCAGCAGTTACTGGAGCACGTCTGGGACTCCTCGTCGGAGTGGCAGAACGAGGCGACAGTCACGGAGCACATTCGACGGCTACGCCTCAAGATTGAAGCGGATCCTGATCACCCTCGATGGATTCTCACGGTACGCGGCTTCGGCTACCGGTTCGAACCCGTCTCTTGATGTTGCGTGAGAGCACCGACCGCCACCTCTACTAATTGAGTGGGACGAAAGGGCTTCGGGAGAAACTGGACGGAACTCTCGGGAAACTCCGAAACGATGTGGGCGAGTGGGCGACCGGACATCACGATGAGCGCCCCGTTCGGCCATCGAGTGGTGTAGGACCGGGCAACGTCGAGACCACTAATCGCGCCGAGGTCCATATCGGTGATGAGAAGGTCAATCTGTTCGGATGCGGTCATGAGTGCTAGTGCGTCCTCACCCGACGACGCATCGAGCAATGTCAACCCGTGTCGGGAGAGTACCTGGATCACCATTCGACGCAGGACCGGGTCGTCCTCGACGACCAGGACCGTTGCGTTCAGAGAGGACTGGTGCTCACTGGGCGGAGTGGGTACGCGGGGTGTGATCTCGAGACCGGGAAGGACGATGTCGAACGTGGTACCTCGTCCTGTTTCGGACTCCGCCCGGATAGAACCACCACTCTCGTCGACGAAACGCCGTGCGGAGGCGAGACCCATTCCGGTACCTCGGTAGGGGCCCTTCGTCGTGAAGAGAGGCTCGAAACAGCGTTGGAGGGTTGCGTCGTCCATACCGTAACCGGTGTCCGAGATGCGCAGGCGCACCACCGGACCGGGAGAGACTGACCGTTCTCGTGCCTCCGCATCAGTGAGTACCGTTCGCGCACTCGACACAGTGAGAGTTCCCCCATCGGGCATGGCGTCGCGAGCGTTGATCGCCAGATTCAGGACCATCTGCTCGAAGAGATTCGGGTCGACGTGTACGGGCGTGGGAACCGTGTCGAGTTCCCAGACCACGGCAACCGAGTTCCCCATAATGCGCTCGAGAACTTCGGCGTTAGATGCGAGGGCCGCACTCACGTCAACATTGGTCTTCGTGTTGGTTGTCGTTCGGCCCAGACTCTGCAACTGAGTGGTGAGCGACGCGGCTCGTTGAGAGGTGGTCAAGATGTCGTGGACGAGGGAGTTTGCTCGATCGTGGTCAGCGACTTCGCGCCCGAGCATCTCGGCGTACCCCGAAATCAGGGTAATCAAATTGTTGAAGTCGTGAGCGACACTCGAGGCAACTTGTCCTCGCAGCTCCATCCGGTGGGCGTGACGGACCTCTTCGCGCAGCTCCTGTTGGTCGGTGATGTCGTCGAGGAGGCTCAGAACGGATGCCTCGTTACGGGCGCTCGGGAGTACCGTCACCGCCGCCGAGATGATGCGCTCCCGCGACGCCAGTCCGGCCGAAAACTCTCTCGCTGATACTGGTCGTCCGCTGAGAAGATCTGCCCACATGTCGCTGAGTTGATCTGAGACATCACTGGGCCACTCGGGCGGCTCACCCGAGTCCGGCGCTCGCCAACCGAGAAGACGGCTGGCGGTCGCGTTCCACCAGCGAGCGTTGCCTCGTGCATCGGACTCGATGATTCCGACCGGGGCGGCATCGATAAGAGCTCGTAACCGTTCTTCACTGGAGGCTACTGAGCGGTGGAGTCCGAGGGACTCGATGGAGACGCCGGTCATTTGGGCGAGGAGCGTGAGTAACTCTCGATCCTCGTCTCGGTACGGCGTGTTACGGCGAACTGCGCAGTGTCCCAAGTACTCTCCGTTCGATCCTCGAACGGGAGCGCACATCCATTCTCCCTCCACCCAGGCTGATTCGACCTCAGTTCGGCCCCGCGGCCAGGTGGCGTCACGGCGTTGAAGGGGACGATGCACCCGCGGGAGGCGCCCCCGGGATGCGTGGGCTGCGAGGGGACTTTCATCGCCGAGGGCCCGGACTTCAACGACCGCGTCGTCGGCGTTGAAAATTGATCTGGCCGCACGCGCTAAATCGTGGGCGACGTCGGACTCGTCGTTACGGTCAGAGACCGCCAAGGAGACGGCAATGAGCTGGTGGAGTTGGCTGGCCAGTCGTTGAGAGCCTCGAACCGCCTCTCGAAACTCCTGGCGAAGACGCCATCTCTCAACGTCCGCACCAAAGAGGGTGACGAGGTCGTCGACTCCTTCGAGTTCGCGCTCGTTCCAGGGCCCGTCAAAACTTCGCCGTTCAATGATCACGTAGGGGGAGTCACTCCTGGGCAGACCAGCTCGAAAAGACCGTACGGCGGGAGCGGGGATGAGAGCGCGGGACAGGTGTTCGCACGATTGATCACGCCGGCAGAGACATGAGGCGACCACGACTCGATCGCTGGTGTCGAGGACTCCGCACCACTCCACGTCACCGGCTAGCGCATCAATGAGCGCGCTGGCCAGCAGGCTCCACGGTCCGTGTAGGCCGGCGGGGGCCATCAATTCGGCGGCGTCGCGCCGATACGAGGTCCACCAGTGTCGGGGGTTCATAAGGGACGACCCGAGAAAAGCGCGTAGTCCTCAAGAAAGTGATCAACCTCGTCGACTTCAAAAGGTCGAGCAAAGAAGAATCCCTGAGCGGAGTCGACGTCTTCGCGCAGGAGAGAGGTGCGTTGGGAGTCTTCCTCAACTCCGGCCGCGACGATCCGGAGTCCGGCAGCGCGGGCGTCACTCACGAAGGAGTGGAGAGCCTGGGCGCTCTCGTCATCCGCGAAGGCGTCGGCCACCAATTCGCGATCGAGCTTCGCTTCCGTTATTCCGGCACTCGTCATGGTGACCACACTGGGGGTGCCGGGAATAACGTCGTCGATGGCGAGGGTGACCCCGAGGTCAGCTAGTTCATGAAGAACCGGCGTGCGTGAGGGAGCAAGGGCTTCGGCTGAAAACTCGAGAGTGAGGTGCCGCGGTGTGAAGCGAGTCGCTCTCAGGTTATTTCGAACGACGTCGACGAAAGTGACATCGTCGAGTTCGTCAGAACTGATGTTGACGGAAACGGAGAACCGGTAGCCCTTCGCGTGCCAGTCCGCACCTTGGTAGCAGGCCGTCGCCAAGACCCAACGTCCCACTGCTTGAAGTTGCCCCGCCTCTTTCAATAGGGGAAGAAACTCCATCGGATGAATAACGCCTCGAACGGGATGACGCCACCGCAGGAGTGCCTCGACACCGACGAATGATCCATGGTGTAGGTCTATCTCGGGCTGATAGACGAGGTACCACTCCTCATCCCGAGTCGCTCGCTCTAGGTCATCACGGAGATGGGGGGTGCTCGTCACTCGCCTCCTCGACCGGCCGTTGTCGGAGCGTGTCGCTGACGTAGAACTTACCAGTCACTCTCCGGATCCAAGGGTGAACTCGGCAGATTAAATGGGATGACTTCCCCATTCATCAGGTATTTTATAGAGGGATTGAGAGTTGGGCAGAAGTTGATAATGCCGTGGGAGAGGCGTTATCTGGCGTTGCGAACGTGGCCCCATGACAAAGAGGAACTTCCAGTGGGGTAAGGAGACTCGTCGGAGCGCCCTGGCGAAGGTGGCTGTGGCGACAGCGGCGATGTCAGTGGTTGTACCGGGAATCAGTTACGCAGCGAGCTCCGGTGTAGTTCGCCCCTCGGTTCACCTCTCGAGCCAGTTTTTCGCTTCATCGAGTGCCCACGTGGTGGCGTTACGTGACTCCTCCCTGGTTCACAGTGTTCGATCTGGCCTTATTCCGAAGCCCGTCTCCATCATCGATCTCCGCCGTCATCGCAATCCCACTACCACTACGACGGTCGCCCCCACCACGACGACAACCGTGGCTCCCACTACCACTACGACGGTCGCCCCCACCACGACGACAACCGTGGCTCCCACTACCACGACGACGGTCGCCCCCACCACGACGACAACCGTGGCTCCCACTACCACGACG
>JABEUS010000154.1 GCA_013044285.1 Acidimicrobiaceae bacterium | reverse complement strand
GAACTGACCGAGGTCGGAACCGCGCGCCGAGAACAGTCCGGGAGCTCCCCCACCCACGACGAGACGCCCCCCCTCCCTCACCCACGTGACGAGGGGGTCGGTACGACCCGTCGACCAGACGGGTTCGGGGAGTTCACCCTGTAGGTCCACGATCACCGTCGACGAGACGTGATCGGGGTGGGAGAGATAGGCGGCGAGGTCGGACGTCGCGACGACCCGGACCCGCACTCCGGGAGATTGCGAACTCACGAGGGCCCGCATCTGCTGGCCAATACTCACCACGTCGGAGTAGGCGCCGTTCACGACGGGGTAGCGAGGGTCTTCGAAGTACAAGATGGTGTGGGCGTCGCGGGCGGGATCGATCGCCACGAGAGAGACGTTGACGTTGGTCACCCCCGACACCCCGATTCGGGCGGACACCGTCTCGACGCCACTTCGACTGAGCGAGGCGCTGACCTGGGGCAGGGCGAGTGCGGCTTCACCTCCCGTCGCCACCAACTCCACGAGGGCGACCACCACCAGGGGAATCCACCAGACCCGCGCCGGGCTTCGGGCCGTACGAGGAGCCTGCGAGACCGGGGGCATGAGAAAGAGGGCCCGAGCGACGAAGAGAACCATGACCACCGTGGCCAACCAGGCGAGGAGCCCCCCCACGCTGGTGGAACCGAGGCCCGGCACCGCGCGGGAGAGAAACGCCCGTTCGGCGTGGACCGCCCCCACGCCGGGCCAGCCCGAATAGACCGACAGCGGTGCGAGAAAGAAGAGAGATCCAAAGAGGGCGTAGAGGTAGGCCAGGGCGGCCGCGTTAATCGCCACGAGGGTTCGGCGTCGAGCCGGGGTGGGCTCGATCAATCCGAAGAGCACGATGAGGGGGACGAGGAGCCAGAGAAAGTACTGCGGATTAGCGACCGCGTTGGTGAGTAGAGCGGTCGCCATCACCCACGCGGTGGAGCGCGCCAGTTGACCGGTCGTCGGTGAGCGAAAACAACGCCACGCGCCAATCAGGGTACTCACGAGGAGGGCCAGTGTGGTGAGATCGCCCACTCGGGTGAGGTGAGTGAGGAGAGTCTGCTCGACGCCGTGAGTGAACGGCAGGGTGAAGAGTCCGTAGAGGTTGAGCCCCCCGAGACCGGCCGGGAGGCCCCCCGAGCGAGTGATCGTGCCGAGAAAGGGGGCCTGAGTGAAGACCGGCGAGAACATCACGACGGCGGCCCCGAGGGCCCCGAGCGCCAACTGACCGAGCGCGCGCAGACGCGCCGAACCGGCGAGGCGACCGACCACCAGACCGATCAAGAGGACCCCGAGGGCCGCCGGAACGACCTTCACCGCCAGACCTCCGACGACGGCGACACCGGCCAGGGCCCACTGTTCGCGGTCGACCGCGACGAACACCGTGACGATCGCGAGGGCCACGAGCGAGTCGGTCTGACCCTGCACCGTGCCGGCCACGATGACGAGGGGCGAGAACAACCACACCCCGAGCATCCAGCGGGCTTGGTGGCGGGGAACCTCGTGGTGACGCGCGAGTGCCCAGAGTCCGGCCCCGGTGGCGAGGTCGGCCCCGATCATCGGGAGCTTCAGGACGAAGGTGGCGGCCGGGGTCGTCACCACCGGACCGAAGAGCGTGCCGACGAGAGAGGACGCCGGGAAGGCGTGGGCGCCCCCCGGCACGTTGAACCCGAGACCGTGGGCGACGAGACCGACCGCCATCGCCCAGTACCCGTAGAGGGGTGGGTAGGAGTACCCCGGTAGTCCTAGTCCGTAGAGGGGAACGCGCTGGATGGCGTGGAACGCGACGTTCCACCAGGTCTGCACATCGGTGGCGAGAGCGGTCCAGGGGGCGAGCGCCAGGCGCACGACGAGGGCCACGACAACGAGGTCGAGGGCCTCCGCCCAGAGAGGTCCGAGGGTGCTCGGCCGGTGACGGGGAGTAGTGCCCCGTCCCGTACTCGTACCATTCATGCCCAGTTCTCCTCGAACCCCCGGTCGCTACCGCGTCCTCACGGGTGGGTCATGTTCGCCGGCTGAATCGCCTCGTCGAACTGAGCTTCGCTCAAGAAACCGAGGGCTAACGCCGCTTCCTTCAGCGTGGTGCGCTCCTTGTGGGCCTTCTTCGCCACCTGCGCCGCCTTGTCGTAACCGATCAGCGGGTTGAGGGCGGTCACCAGCATCAACGAGTTGTTGAGGTGGTGCTGAATCTGTTCGTAGTCGGGCTCGAGGCCCTCGACGCAGAACTCCCGGAACCGGTCACAGGCGTCGCTCATGAGATCGACGGAGTTGCAGAAGTTGTGAATCATGACCGGCTTGCAGACGTTGAGCTCCAGGTTCCCGCGACTACCGGCGATGGACAGGGCGGTGTCGTTGCCGTAGACCTGAATGGACACCATGATCATGGCCTCGGATTGAGTCGGGTTGACCTTCCCGGGCATGATCGACGAACCCGGCTCGTTCTCGGGTAGTCGCAACTCTCCGAGACCGGACCGGGGCCCAGACCCGAGCCAGCGCAGGTCGTCGGCGATCTTGGCCAGACTGGCGGCCAGAGTCTTGAGCGCCCCGTGGGCGTAGACGAGGGCGTCGTGGGCCCCGAGGGCGGCGAACTTGTTCGGAGCGGTGACGAAGGGTAGGCCCGTCACCTCGGCGATGGCGCGGGCCACCCGCTCACCGAACTCGGGGTGGGTGTTGAGCCCGGTACCGACGGCGGTCCCTCCGGCGGCTAGCTCGTAGAGTCCCCCGAGGACCTGCTCGAGGCGCACGAGGTCGGCGTCCAGTTGGGCGACGTACCCCGAGAACTCCTGACCGAGGGTGAGGGGCACCGCGTCCATGAGGTGCGTGCGACCAATCTTGACCACGTCGACGTAGGCCCGCGCCTTGTCCGCGAGGGCGTCGCGCAGTCGAGCGACCGCGGGAATGAGGCGCTCGGTCATCTCCGACACCGCGGCGATGTGCATGGCGGTGGGGAAGGTGTCGTTCGAGGACTGGGACATGTTGACGTCGTCGTTCGGGTGAACGGGAGTCTTCGATCCCCGTTCTCCCCCGGCCATCTCGATCGCTCGATTGGAGATGACCTCGTTCACGTTCATATTGGTCTGGGTGCCCGATCCGGTCTGCCAGATTCGCAGGGGGAACTCCTCGGCTAAGACGCCACCGATGACCTCGTTCGCCGCGGCCTCGATCAGCGCGGCCTTCTCCGGCGAGAGCTTGCCGAGATCACGGTTCACTCGCGCCGACGCCAACTTCAGTACGCCGAAGGCGCGAATCAGGGCCGGGGGCATGGTCTCGTGGCTGATGGCGAAGTGGTGCAGGCTGCGCTCGGTCTGGGCTCCCCAGTAGTGCGCGGCGGGAACCTCGATAGTCCCCATGGTGTCGGATTCGGTGCGGTACTCCATTCGGCCTCCTTGCCTAAGAATGAGTCGACGCGGTGGGACTCGAGTCCCGCGTCTCGTAGATGTCGATTCCCCGACGCCAGGCGCGCTCGGCCGCGGCGACGTCCAGTCCGCGGGGTCCGTCCTTCTCCCCCGGGACCTCCAAGATCATCGGTAGGTCCCGCATCGCCGGGTGCCCCATCAGAGCCGCCAAACCCTCGAGTCCAATCGTGCCCTCGTCGATGTTGGCGTGACGATCCTTGTTCGAGCCCCGCTCGACGAGAGAGTCGTTGAGGTGAAAACAGGTCAATCGAGCGAGCCCGACGTGAGTGTCAATGGCGTGCACGAGGGCGTTCGCCCCCTCGGGGGTCGAGAAGTCGAAGCCGCTCGCCCACAGGTGTTGAGTATCGACGCAGACCTGCAGTCGCTCGTCTTTCCCGCAGGCGTCAATAATCGCCCCGATCTCCTCGAAGCTTCGCCCGACGGTACCCCCCGCGCCGGCCGTGTTCTCGATGAGAATCGGACACTCCGGCACGCCCGCGGGGGCGCGATCGGCCTCGTCGAGTGCCCTCACGTAGGCCCGGGCGATCTGGGGCAGGGCGACCTCGAAGCCCGAGCCCATGTGGGACCCGGTGTGCACGACGACGCCCGACGCCCCCATCCGGCGCCCCACCGAAAGGTTGTGGGTCAACGTGGCCTGAGACTTCTCCAGCAGTTCCGGATTGGGAGTTCCCAGATTGATCAGGTACGTCGCGTGGGAGAAGGTGTGACGAATCGTGGGGTGGGAGAGCTGGGCCTCGTAGTAGGCGTCGAGGACTTCGGGGGCGTAGAGGGAGGGCTTCCAGGTGCGGGGGCTTTGAGTAAAGATCTGGATGCTCGTCGCCCCGATCTCTTCTCCGGCGCGCAACGACGGAAGGAGCGTGCCTCCACCACGGACGTGTGCACCGATATTCATTACTGTGAAACTTAGTTCCCCGCTCGGGGGGACTTTCGGCCACCACACCCGGGAGAGATCATGACCACCACATTCTCCGACGCCTCGCGCGCCATCTTCGCGAAGAACACCCTGGCCCACGTGGCCAGCCTGGACGAGGCGGGCAATCCCCACGTCACTCCGGTCTGGGTGGAACTAGACGGCGAGGACATCGTCATCAACACCGCGCTGGGTCGCATGAAGGCCCGCAACCTCGCGAACGATCCGCGGGTGGCGGTCTCTCTGACCGATCCCGACAACCCCTACGACTGCGTCGCGGTGCGCGGATCGGTCGTCGGGTTCACCACCGAGGGCGCCGACGAGGTCATTGACCGGCTGGCCAAAAAGTACCTCGGGGTGGACACCTACCCCTACCGGCGCGAGGGCGAGGTGCGAGTCACGGTGCGTATCCGTCCGGATCACATCTCGGTCCAACCGGCTTAGGCGAGCTAGACGGGGCTCGTTCGAGGTCGGACCAGGGTGGGAGAGATACAGTCGACTCGTGAACGACCGTGGTGAAGAGTCCAGTGAGGAGTTCCGTGTCCGTCGTTGACAACGTCTTGATCAAAGAGTTTCACCGAGAGAGCGCTCGGATGGCCCTCGGACAACGCAGTCGAGTCACCTCGTCTCGACGCTGGGTAGCGACGGGTTTGAGTGAGACGGCCATCGTGCCCCTCGTACTCACCCGTCTCATCTGGGCTTACCGTCCGCCCTCGTGGTGGTGGAGCGTCGTCTTCGGCTACCTCGTGGTCTGGGCCCCCATCGCCAGCTACACCGTGGGACGAGTCATCTACCCGATGAGCCCACGTCGACTCGCCCGTTCGGTACCCGACAACAAGGTTCGCGACTACGCACTGCTAGCGGTCATCGAGACATGGCTGCTCGTGAGTTTCCTTCTCACGGTGCTCGCGGGTCCTCGGGGCATCGGGTACCTCTTCAACCCGCTCTTTCTCGTACTCCTCTTCGTCGGGCCGCGACTTCTGCGTCGCTGGATCCGGCCGCGACTACTCCGCCGATACCGACAACTCGGACTGGACGTCGACGAGAACCAGCTGAACCAACTCTGAGCGTTCCTCGCTCTCGGGTGAAGGCATCCCTCCTCGACTCTCCGGGGCCGAGTCGCGCGACGAGGACGGTTACGAGTGCGAAGAGAGGTCGTCGTCGAGGGGAACGACGGCCCCCGGGCGCCTCAGGTCCGCTCCCTCGCTCGTCCACACGCGCACGGGCTGGGGAGCCCCACCGGGAAGTACGAGACCGGCCAGGGAACTTTCTTCGGGGGCCGCTCGTCCGTTGAGCAGCTCCTCGAGCACGAGCCGATCCGCCTCGTCGCGCCCGTAGACCACCTCAACCAGAGGAGCGATCCGGGCGCTGGTGAGGAGGTCCCTCGCGAGCAGGACGAGGGGGTAGCCGACCTCGGGCTCGATCCAGAGCCCGCAGGGCTCCGTCGGGGCCCGCGCGGCGAGCGCGAGAGCGCCGGGGGCGTCGAGAACCTCGTAGAGAAGGAGTGTCCCCGCGTCGGGGGTCCACTCCTCTGGCGTCGTGAGGTGCACTCGTCGACGCCGAAAGACGCTCACGGGGCGAGGTCCTCTTTCGGGAGACGTTCGATGTTCACGTCCCGGAAGGTCAATACCCGCACCAGGGGGACGAAGCGCTGGGCGCGGTACATGTCCCAGACCCAGGCGTCGTGGAGGACCAGTTCGATGAGCGTCGGCGATCCCTGACTCTTGACCTCCACCTCGACGGTGTTAGCCAAGTAGAAGCGCCGATCCGTCTCGATGGCGTAGTCGAAGGTGGCGACCACCGCCTTGTACTCCTGAACGAGGGCCAGTTCTAGCGTGGCCTCGTAGTCGTCGAGTTCTTCTTCGCCCACGGGCGACTACGCGCGCTCGGTGACGCGCAGCTCCTTGATCTTCGCCGCCTTACCGCGCAGATCACGGAGGTAGTAGAGCTTGGCGCGACGAATGTCACCGCGTGAGACAACCTCAACCTTGGCGATAGTCGGCGCGTGTAGCGGGAAGGTGCGCTCCACTCCAATGCCGAACGAGATCTTGCGCACGGTGAAGGTCTCGGAGACTCCGGCCCCCTGGCGACGAATCACGGCTCCCTCGAAAATCTGGACGCGCTCACGGCTTCCTTCGACGACGCGGACGTGAACCTTCAGCGTGTCGCCGGCGCGAAAGGCGGGGATGTCGTGGCGCAGGGAGTCACTGTCGATGAGATCGGTGGGGTTCATACTCGCGTCCTTCAGTCGGTTCCCTAAGGGAAAGACCAGTCTAGTCGGTGCTCGCGGGAGCGTCCAGCACGGCCGGAAACTCTTCGAGGAGGGCGCGCTCGGCCTCCGTGATCGCGCCGTGAGCGAGGAGTTCGGGCCGCCGTCGCAACGTCGTCCACAACGCCTGGGCCCGGCGCCAGCGCGCGATGCGCGCGTGATCACCCGAGGTCAAGACCTCGGGGACCCGGCGACCACGCCAGAGGGCGGGCTTCGTGTAGTGGGGGTACTCCAGGAGTCCGCCGGAGAACGACTCCTCCTCCACCGACTCCGCGTTCCCGAGAGCCCCCGGAATGAGGCGAACCACCGCCTCTATGACGCTGAGGGCGGCGAGTTCTCCACCGGCCAGAACGAAGTCGCCGACCGACATCTCCTCGTCGGCGCACTCGTCGAGAAAACGTCGGTCGAAGCCCTCGTATCGCCCGCAGACCAGGGTGAAGTGGGACTCTCGGGCTAACTCTCGAGCGCGGGCCTGGGTGAAGGGTCGCCCGGAGGGGGTGAGAGCGATGACCGGACCGGGTTGCTCCCCCAGCCCCTCCAAGGTGGCGGCGAGGGGTTCGGGGCGAAGGACCATGCCCGCTCCACCCCCGTAGGGGGTGTCGTCGACGCTGCGGTGAACGTCGCTCGTGGCCTCGCGAAAGTCGTGCACCCGTAGTTCCCAGAGGCCCCGCTCCCGGGCGCGCCCGATGACCGAGGTCGACGCGTAGGACGTGACGGCGTCGGGGAAAAGACTGAGGACGTCGACCCTCAGCGTCACTCGAAGAGACCCTCGGGAACCTCGACGCGCACGAGGGAGTGAGGTTCGAGGCTCGTGACGAAGTGCAGTGGTACGAGGGCTCCCGAGTCGAGAACCAGGAGGTCGCTCGCCGGATTCGCCTCGACGTCGACCACTCGTCCCCGCTCCACCTCGTCTTGATCGACGACGCGACAGCCGAAGAGTTGGTCCACCCAGATCACGTCCTCGTCGAGGTCCAGCCGTTCGGCCCGCAGCACGACCCCCCGCCAGGTCTCGGCGGTTTCGCGGTCGGGGACTTCGGCGAGTCGCACGAGGAAGCGGTGCTGGTGCGGGTGGGCCGAGAGAACGTGGACCTCGCCCCGATCAGTACGCAGGACGGTCCCCGGATCGAGCCGTTCGGTCCGATCACTCCACAGGTCGACCAGGAGATCGCCCTTCAGTCCGTGGGCCCTGAGGACCACTCCGACCTCGAGCTCGTCGCCCGGGTTCGTCACGGCCTAGTCGAGGATGTCGACCGAGGTGGTGACCCCGTCGCGTGCCCCGGCGGCGGCCACCAGGCTGCGCAGAGCCTGAGCGGTGCGACCCCGTCGGCCGATGAGACGACCCATGTCGTCCTTGTCCACGGAGAGGGAGAGCACGACCTTACCCCCGCGCTGTTGCACGTCGACGCTCACGGCGTCGGGGTTATCAGCGAGGGCGCGGGCCAAGTAGACCAGGGCCGCCTCGGCGGTCGGGGCGACCTCGTCGGGGGCGTCGTTCACGAAAGACTCGTCGAGAGTGTTGACGTCACCCTCGACGTAGTCGTCGGCGCTCACTTGACCTTCGCCGCCTCGAAGGCGTCGAGCGCCCCGGAGGCCTTCAGAATCTTGGCGACGCGCTCGGTCGGCTGCGCGCCGTTCTTCAACCAGGCGACGGCCCGATCGTTATCCACGAGTATCACCGTCTCGGGCTGAGCCTGAGAGAGTCCGCGGGGCTGGTAGGTCCCGAGGACCTCCAACACGGCCGAGGTCCGGGGACGGTTGGCCTCCACGGCCACCACGCGATAACTGGGCTGCTTCTTCTTGCCCATACGCTCTAAACGAAGTTTCACAGCCACGTCGTACATTCCTTCCAGAATCTGGTTACCGGCGTCCGAGTCGTCGAAGCGGCACCCGAGCGCTCCAGTCTAGCGTCCCTTGGGAGGGGTGACCCGACCACCCTTTTTCTTCTTACCCTTCGCTCCCCCGGCAACCTTCGGCCCCGAGGTCGCCATGCCCTGGGCGAGGGCCTCGAACCCCTCGGGCAGTTCCGCTCCCCGACTGGCCTGGGCCGCCGCCATGCGCTGGGCCATCTTGTTGAGACCACCCGGCAGCTGGGGCATCGATCCCTGCCCCATCTGCTTCATCATCTTCTTCATCTGGTCGAACTGTTTCAAGAGCTGGTTCACCGCACTCACGCTCGAACCGGACCCGCGGGCGATGCGGGAGCGACGAGACCCGTCGATGATGACGGGGTTAGCCCGCTCGGCCGGCGTCATCGAGTGAATAATCGCCTCCACCCGAGTGATCTGGGAGTCGTCGACGTTGGCCGCGGCCTGGCGCATCTCCTTGTTCACGCCGGGTAGGAGTCGCATGATCCCCCCGAGAGAGCCCATCTTTTTCACCTGGTTCAACTGATTTAAGAAGTCGTCGAGCGTGAACGCCCCGCTCATCATGCGCTGGGCGGCGTCCATCGTGGTGGCCGGGTCGAGGGTGCGCTCGGCCTGCTCGATCAAGCTGAGGACGTCACCCATTCCGAGGATGCGCCCGGCCATCCGGTCCGGGTGAAAGAGATCGAAGTCGGAGAGTTTCTCTCCGCTCGAGGCGAACACCACCGGACGCCCGACCACGCCGCGCGCCGAGAGGACCGCTCCGCCGCGCGCGTCGTAGTCCAACTTGGTCACGATGATGCCCGAGAGCGACAGTGAGTCGTGGAAGGCCTTCGCGGTGTGCACCGCGTCTTGACCGGTGACGGCGTCGATCACGAGGAAGGTGTAGTGCGGGGCCGTGACGGAGGAGATCTCGCGCACCTCGGCCATCAGCGCCTCGTCGATGCTCAAACGACCCGCGGTGTCGATGATGACGACGTCGCGACCGAGACGGCCCGCTCGCGCCACGCCCTCTCTCGCCACCGCGACCGGATCGAGCGCGTCGGAGTAGACCTCGACGCCGATCTGTTGACCGAGGACGCGCAGCTGTTCGACGGCCGCGGGACGCTGGAGGTCCGCTCCGACGAGGAGGGGTTGACGGCCCTGGGACTTAAACCACTGCGCCAACTTGGCGGCGGTCGTGGTCTTTCCCGCACCCTGTAGACCCGCGAGGAGAACGACCGTCGGGGGTTGGGGGGCGTAGGTGATCTTGAGGCTCGATCCCCCGAGGACCTCGATGAGCTGCTCGTAGACGGCCTTGATGACGTGCTGACCCGGACTCAGACTGGCGAGAACGTTCTCGCCGGCGACTCGCACGCGCACCGCCTCGATGAAGGCTCGCACGACCGAGAGTTCGACGTCCGCCTCCAGCAGCGCCGTACGGACCTCTCCGAGGGCCTCTTCGAGGTCCGCGTCGGTGAGACGACCCTTAGAACGAAGGGACGTCCCGACCTTTTCGAGGCGTGCGCTCAGCGAATCAAACATCTCGCCAGGCTACCCCGAGGTGCCGAGGAGGGAGTCGACGAAGAGGTCAGGGTCAAACACCACGAGGTCCATCGCTCGCTCGCCCACCCCCACGAACTTGACCGGGATTCCGAGTTCGCGCTCGATCGCCACCACGATGCCTCCGCGAGCCGTTCCGTCGAGCTTGGTGAGAATGATGCCGCTCACCTGAGCCGCCGCGAGAAACTCCCGGGCCTGACTGAGGGCGTTTTGTCCCGTCGTGGCGTCGAGGACCATGAAGGTCTCGACGACCTGACCGGGTCCACGATCGGCCACGCGGCGAATCTTCGCTAACTCGTCGATGAGGTTCGAGGAGTTCACTCGTCGCCCGGCCGTGTCGGCGAGAACGAGATCGACCCCGCGGGCTTCGGCTCGCCCGAGGGCGTCGTGCACGACCGAGCCGGGGTCGGCCCCCTCGTCGGCGCGCACGAGATCGGCCCCGGTGCGTTCGGCCCACTGGGCCAACTGGTCGGCGGCCGCGGCGCGGAAGGTGTCACCGGCGGCGAGGAGCACTCGGCGACCCGCCTGAACCTGCTGGAAGGCCAACTTCCCGATACTGGTCGTCTTACCCACGCCGTTCACGCCCACGAAGAGCCAGACCGGAACGCGGCCCTCGTCGGCGTCGAGACGAACGTCACGGGGACGATCGAGGCTCGAGAGGAGCTCCTCGCGCACCGCCTGAGCAACCCCGTTCGGAGCGCCGCTCTCGCGCAGACCCTTCACGATGGCGTCGGTGGTGAGCACCCCGACGTCGGAGCGCAAGAGGACCTCTTCGACGACGTTCAACTGCTCGGCGCCCAGCTCGGTGCGCACTCCGAGAGTCCGTACGCGCTCGAAGAGGGAGCGCGACGCCCCTAATCGTTGGGCGAAGGTGGGCTCTTCGACGAGGCTCGGGGTCTCCTCGATCTGTTCGACGAGTACGTCGGGCATGGGCGCGCGGGCCACCACCGCCGCGCCCACCGGAGTCCGTCGACGTCTCCGCCGTACTACCAGCACCAGGGCGACCACGACCACGAGGGCCAGGACAATCCACCACCACATCACGGGACGACCTCCACCTCACGACGTTGACGTTGCGAGACCACCTTGGACGACGCCCCCGGCACCATAGTCACTCCGTAGAGGGCGTCGGCCGACTCCATGGTGCGCTTTTGGTGGGTGACGATCAGCAACTGGGCCTCGTGACGGAACTCGTCCACCAGGTTCAAGAAGCGCTGCAAGTTCACGTCGTCGAGGGCCGCCTCGACCTCGTCCATCATGTAGAAGGGCGAGGGGCGAGAGCGAAAGATCGCGAAGAGAAACGCCAGGGCGGCCATCGAGCGCTCTCCCCCGGAGAGCAGCGAGATTCGTCGAACGTTTCGACCCATGGGACGCACCTCGATCTCGACTCCCGTGGTGAGCGGATCGTCTGGGTCGGTCAAAATGAGTCGGCCCTGGCCCCCCGGAAAGAGCATCGAGATCAGCGTGGAGAAGTGCTCGTTCACGTCGGCGACGGCCGCCGAGAAGCTCGTCATGATCTCGTCGTCGAGGGCGCGCAGGACCTCCAAGATCTCCCGGCGCGCGTGGCGCACGTCGGCGACTTGAGTGTCGAGTTCCCGGTAACGCTCCTCGAGTTCGGCCAACTCCTCGAGGGCGAGCGGGTTGATGGGTCCGAGGGAGGTGATCTTCGCCTCGAGGTCCCCGACGTAGTTCTCGAGAGTGACCCCCTCGGGTGTCTCGATCTCCGTCTCGGTGAGTGCGGTGGGCTCCTTCGCCAGATCGCGGCGCACGGCCTCGTAGACCCCGTCCACCTTGACCGCGAGTTCGGCCAACTCGACCTCGTCGCGCCGGCGAGCCTCCTGGAGAATGGACTGGGCCTCTTCGACCGCGCGACGCTCTCGGCGCAGGGCCTCCAGGCGCTCGGCGCTGGCGCGCGAGGCCTCGAGTTGTTCGCGGTAGGTCGAGGTGATGACCTCGTGGGAGCGGCGTACGTCGTCGAGGGCGCGCTCGACGAGGGAGTTCAGTCGGGCGAGGGCCACGAGGTCGTGTTCGAGGGCGAGTCGACGTTGGGCGGCCTCTTCGCGCTCCCGGCTCCGTCCGGCGAGCCGGGCCTCGATCTCGGCGTGGCGCTTCTCCATGACCGCCCGGCGCGCGGCGACGTCCGCACTGAGGCGCTGCGCGGCGGACTCGGCGCTCGAGGCCTCGGCCTCGATGCGGCGAACCTCCTCGAGACTGGCCCGCTGGGCGCGCGCGCGGGCTTCGGCGTTCTCGACGGCGTCGGCCAACTCGGGGAGTCGCCCCCTCAAATCAGCGAGCTCCTCTTCGAGCACCCGAGACTGGTCGAGCGCCACGGCGACCTCGTCGTCGAGGGCGGGAATCTGGGTCCCTCGAGTCTCGAGAGCGAGTCGGGTCCGACTCTCGTCACCCTCGAGTACCTGGAGTTCGTTGCGCGCTCGCGAGAGAGCCTCGACGGCCCCACTGAGGAACCGGCGAGCGGCGCTGCTCGCCCCTTCGGCGTGGGTGAGAGCCTCTCGAGTCGCGGGGACTCGCTCGGCCGCCCGACGCGCGCTCTCGTGGGCCTCTTCGACCGTCGCGCGAGTCACGAG
>JABEUS010000153.1 GCA_013044285.1 Acidimicrobiaceae bacterium | reverse complement strand
GCGGGCGCGCCGGTGGTCTTCCGCGAGTCGTTCGACCATCTCGTCGAGGGCGACCAGTCCGGCGGCGGCGAGAATACCCACCTGGCGCATCGTTCCCCCGAGTCGTTTTCGCTCGACACTGGCCGCCGCCATCACCTCGGACGAGCCGACCAGTAGAGAGCCCACCGGGGCGCAGAGTCCTTTGGATAGACAGACCATCACCGTGTTTGCTCCCCGGGCGAGGTCGGCGAGCGGAACTCCGAGGGCGATGGACGCGTTAAAGAGACGGGCCCCGTCGAGGTGGACCGGACGTCCCGCGGCGAGGCTCACCATCTCGGCGACGAACTCTGGACCGTGGGGGGTTCCCCCAGAAGGCATGTGCGTGTTCTCGAGAGCAATGAGACCGACGTGGGGTTGGTGGTCGGCCTCCGCCTCCAGGTACTCAGTCACCTGTTCGACGTCGAGACGTCCGCCGGCGTCCTCGACGAGAGCGAACTGGACCGAAGAGTTACGCGCCGAGGCGCCCATCTCGAAACTCACCACGTGCTGGGAGCGACCAGCGATCACGAGGTCACCCGGTCGTGTGAGTACTCGAACGGCGATCTGGTTACCCATAACCCCGGAGGGGACGAAGAGGGCGGCTTCGTGACCGAGGAGTTGCGCGACTCGCTCCTCGAGTCGTCGAACGGTCGGATCGTCACCGAAGCCGTCGTCGCCTACTTCGGCCTCGGCCATGGCGCGACGCATCGCCGCGGTGGGGTGGGTTACGGTGTCGGAACGTAGATCTAGGACTCGATTCATTCCCCGTACGCTACGCCCCTAGACTCGGGCCTCGTGAGTGAAGGTTGGACCTTTCCGGACCGCGACAACGTTCATCGAACCCTCGGGGTGCGTACCGTGGAGCTGAGCCCCACTCGCGTTGTCCTCGAACTGGACGTGACCAGTCGGGTCCACCAGCCGTTCGGAATCCTCCACGGGG
This sequence comes from Acidimicrobiaceae bacterium, assembly GCA_013044285.1. Lineage (GTDB taxonomy): Bacteria > Actinomycetota > Acidimicrobiia > Acidimicrobiales > RAAP-2 > RAAP-2. Next base: position 6,085 of record JABEUS010000153.1, on the reverse strand, counting down.
GCGTCTCCGCCCTACTCGCCGAGGGTGCGGCCTCCCTCGGCGCCACTCTCTCCGTCGCTCCCGAACACGTCTGTGTCGGCACCGAACTCAATATCTCCCACCTACGCCCCCTCTCCGAGGGTGTTCTGCGGGCGCTCGCCACTCCGGTCCGCCAGGGACGCACCGTGCAGGTGTGGAGTATCGAGCTCACCGACGATCAGCAGCGTCTCATCGCGACCGCGCGCTGCAGTCTTCAGGTGGTTAACGCCCCCGTTTCGCAGAACTCGGCCCCTAGACTGGGGCGTTCACAAGGCTGTTAAGGGGTGCGTATGGGAATTCGCTTTCGGGGCTGGGGGATTGGTCTTCCCGACAAGATCGTGACCAACGACGACCTCTCTTTAACTCTCGACACCTCCGACGCGTGGATCTCTGAGCGAACCGGCATTCGGGCCCGTCGTATCGGTGGCACGACCCGAAGTCTCGGAGCCGACGCGGGGCGCGCGGCCCTTCTCGACGCGAACCTCTCGCCCGACGATATCGATTTTCTCATTCTCGCTACCACGTCGGCGGACCGGATCGCCCCCTCGACGGCGGCCATGATTCAAGCGGACGTCGGTTTGAGTTGTCCCGCCATGGACCTGAACGCCGCCTGTTCGGGCTTCGTCTACGGCCTGCGAGTGGCCCAGGGGCTCACCGAAGTCGGAACTCGACGGATCATGCTGATTGGCTCAGAGAACCTCTCGCGCTGGACCGACTGGACCGATCGTTCGACGGCGGTGCTCTTCGGCGACGGGGCGGGCGCGACCATCCTCGAGTACGACGCCGAGGGCTCCGACGTGCTCTCGTTCGTACTCGGAACCGACGGGGCGTCGGCCGACATTCTCGCGTGCGAACACGAGAGTTACTTCACCATGGACGGACGAGAGGTCTTTCGTCGGGCCGTGCGCGTCGTCGTCGAGTCCTCCGAGCGAGCCATCGCCGAGGCGGGACTCCAGCCGAGCGATATTCACCTCGTGATTCCCCACCAGGCCAACGTCCGCATTATTCAGGCGGTGGTGGATCGTCTCGGTATTCCGATGGAGCAAGCCGTCGTCACCCTCGACCGGTACGGCAACACGTCGAGTTCCTCGATTCCCCTGGCCTTCCACGCCGCCCGCGAAGAGGGGCGCATTCGTGAGGGCGAGTACGCCCTCCTCACCGGCTTCGGCGCCGGGATGACCTGGGCCTCGTCGGTCGTTCGCTGGTCACCTGGTCCGGGCGTCCTCTAACTGTCCGTCTCGTACGCGTCGGGACGACGGAGTCCCAACGAGTCGATCTGCGAGCGTCGTCGCGCCACCTCCGAGACGTCCACGTCGGCGACGATGACGCCGGGTTCACTGGCGGAGCCCTCGGCGAGAATCTGACCCCACGGATCCACGATCAAGGAGTGCCCGTAAGTGGCCGGTCCCGCACTGGTCGAACACTGCGCGGCGGCCACGACGTACACCTGATTCTCGATAGCACGAGATCGGACGAGGACCTCCCAGTGCGCCGGGCCAGTCGCCGCGGAAAAGGCGGCGGGAAGTGCTTGCACCGTCACGCCGTCGAGGGCGAGCGAGCGAAAGAGTTCCGGGAAACGCACGTCGAAACAGACAGCGAGCCCTAAGTGGAACTCCCCGAGGGGAGCGCTGACGCGCTGGGTACCGGGCTCGATGCGGGCCGATTCGTTGAACTCAATCCCCGGCGCGGCGACGTCGAATAAGTGGACCTTGTGATAGACGGCGACTCGCTCACCGGCTGGACTGATCACCACGGACGTGTTGCGAAACAGACCCCCACCTCCAGGGGTCAGCAGTGAACCGACGTGGATAGTGACGCGGTGGGCCCGAGCCAACTCCGCGACGTGACGTAGAAAGGGGCCGTCCAAATCCTCGGCCGCTTCGGCGAAGCCACTCGAGGGACCGTAGTACGTGGTGTACTCGGGGCTTTGCACGTAACGAGCTCCGTCGCCGACCGCTCGCTCGACGAGGTCGTCGAACTGCGCCCGATTGGCGTGGGCGTCACGACCCGATGACATTTGGAGAACAGCGACACGAAGGGTCACGGCGCACTGTACCAAACACCGTCTCAGGGGGTGACAGGCGCGACGACGTAATTAGCTGGACCGTTCATTTTTCCTTAGTGACGTATTGATAGAAAGCAGCTGCTCACAGCGATATTGTGCGACCATTGGCCTCCTCTCATGAGAGAGAGAGAGAGAGAGAGAGCGCAGTGGGATTTCGAACTTCACAATTACCGCTCGCGATTTGCGGTGTGATGGTATTCAGTTCCGTTGTAGCCACTAACGCGTTGGCAGCGGGGATAGTTCCAGATGGTGTTGTATGTGGACAACCCAATGGGTGGTATTTCACACCCCAAGGATGGACGACGGTGACGTATGGGCGCGGTCCTGTTTTTTTTGTTGAGAACGTCGGGTCGACGACCGCGAATCTCCAGTTAAATGATTCGTCTTCGTCAACATTTGATTATGGCGCATCGGTTTCTGTCAGCGCCCAGGTTGACGCCTTATTCGCCTCCGTAAGTTCGTCATTGTCAATTAATATGTCACGAAGCATTACGGACGAGCAAAGCGTTCAGGTATCCGTTCCAACTCTTGGTCGCCACTACGGACTCATTCAAAATGCGGAGGCATTTGAGAACGTGACGGGTACGCTTTTTTACAACACCGATACCTTGAATGGATGTGCAACCTCCCAAAGTCAGATTGCCTCCATTTCGGCGCCATTTGTTGGATCTAAAGGCTACGCAGTGACTGGAACGGCAACCTCCCCGACGCCATCGTGGCCCCAAAAGTGATGTCGGGATACTCAAAGAAAACATTGGTAGGCACGACCGGATTGGTTCTGGTGATCGCGATACTCGTTGGCCTTCGAGTACTTACAATGACGTCCAACTCAACGCCTCCGGCGAATCTTCCTTCCCAAGAAAAACTGCTCGCCCAGTTTGAACGTATTCCCGCGGGCAGGGTCTATGTTCCTTGGACTCAAGGTTACGGACGTTCGAGAACCTCGATGTCATTCACATCACGCACTACCGACTACACCATGATTTTCTCGTGCCATGGACCGGGAAATTTTTTTGTGCCAAACGTTCTTGTCTTTCACCCTTGCATTGGGAGTGCCGCTGCGTGGACGGTTACACAGACGCTCGGAAAGCGACTATCTGTGCGTGTCGTGGCAGCACCTCACACAGAATGGGAGCTCGAGATTTTTGCGGGTAACGTCGCGTTTAAGCCAGTGCAGCCAACGAGGTGATTCTTAACGCAAAGCTTTTGGACCGACACCCGACAGTAGACCTAGCGAGCGAAAGATACGGCCTGGGACTCGGGGAAGCCGAAGTTCGCGAAGTCCTCGTAGATCTGATCAGCCCGTTCAATCCCGCTGCCCGCACCTCAGGAAACGCATCAATTTCGGGCATTTCTGGCCAACAATTGGACCCGAATAGATGCAATCTCGTGATTGCTGATGCTCATCAGTCCACCTACGTTTTAAATAGACTCGACCAGTTGGTTACCAAAGTGAACGCCTCCATCTCATGCTCCGCAATGTGGTTAAGTCCCAACTAGTGGTGTGCGAGTTCGTGGGCGTCGACGTTCGCCGTGCCAATCTCTTCGTCGTGAACTCTATGCCGCGGTGAGATCGATGGCAACCTCCTTGATGAGTGTGGCGTCGATCGCTGGTCTCGGATCCTCGAGCGACAGCTCGATGATGGCAGGTTGACTGAGTGATTCGATGGTCACGTAACGCCTCGAGACGGCCCACTCGTCGTTCTGCTCGCCGAGCAGCGCGCCGACGAGACGGATGACCGCCTGACGGTTGGGGAAGAACCCGACGACGTCGGTCGTGGCGGACCTCCTTGTTGAGCCGCTCCTGAGGATTGTTGGAGCGGATCTTCTTCCAGTGTTCGAAGGGGAAGACGCTGAAGGCCAAGATATCGTCGGCTGCGTCGAGCAGGTAGGTCGCCTGGTCGCAGAACCCCGCCTGGGTGAGTCGACTGGTGACCTCGGCCAACTTGGCCCAGGTGCTCATCCGGTCGGGCTGATCGAAGATTGATCGCACCAACGTCGCAATCATCGGCCAACTGGCCTTCGTGCACTTGGTCAGCAAGTTCGCCATGAAATGGGTTCGACAGCGCTGCCAGCTCGCCCCCGGAGAGCACTTGGGCTATGGCGGCCTTAATGCCGCCATGGGCGTCGGAAATGACCAGTTCGACCCCGTTGAGTCCCCGGGCCACGAGGGAGCGCAGGAACTCTGTCCAGGCGGCGCTGTCCTCGGTGGTGACGATCTCAAAGCCGACAATCTCGCGCGCTCCCTCGTTGTTCACGGCGGTCGCGATGACGGCAGAGACGTTGACGACCCGGCCGCCCTCTCGCACCCGCTGGGTCAGCGCGTCGATCCACAGGTAGCGGTAGGGGCCGCGGTCGAGGGGGCGTTCCTTGAACTGGGTGACGACGGTGTCGAGTTCACCGGCCAGGCGCGACACCTCGGACTTACTCATCCCCTCGATGCCCATGGCCTTCACGAGGTCGTCGACGCGTCGCGTGGAGACCCCCTCGACGTAGGCCTGGCAGATCACCGCCACGAGCGCCTGCTCGGCACGCCTTCGCGGGCTCAAGAGCACCTCGGGGCTGTAAGTCCCTCGGCGCAGTTTGGGGACGTGGAGCTCGATCGTGCCGACTCTCGTGTCCCAGGGCCGGGTGCGGTAGCCGTTGCGCGAGTTCTCTCGCTCGGGGGATCTCAGGGCGGGTTCAGGGGGTGGGCGCAACGTTCGGTGAGTCATCCTTAAGGGACTGACCTAACCGAAGGAGTAGCGCGTGACCGCTCACCTGACAACTTCCCAACGAGCACTGGCCCACCGACTGCGGGCGAAGGGGATGAGTCTGCGCGACATCGCGAAGGAGGTCGGGTGCAGCCACTCGGGCGTCGACGTGGTGTTGCGCGGACAGTCCCGAGAGGCCAAAGACGACCAGTGGACCCCGCGTGCCGGGTGCCTCACGGCGAGTGACCGCGAAGAGATCATGCTGGGGCTGCAACGCGACGAGTCCATGAGCGAGATCGTGCGAGCCCTGGGCACGTCACCCTCGACGGTGACGAGAGAAGTGAAGGCCAACGGGGGTCGCGACGCCTATCGGGTGTGGCCCGCGCACGTGCGAGCACGAGAGAACACCAAGCGTCCCAAGCCCTCGAAACTGGTGAAGGGCCCGCTGTGTGACAAAGTGACGACGTGGCTGAAGAAACTCTGGTCGCCCGAGGAGATCGCTCATCGACTGCGTCATGACTACCCCGACGACCCCTCGATGCGGGTGAGCCACGAGACCATCTACCAGTCGCTCTACGTCCAAGGTCGTGGTGAACTGCGCCGGGAACTGGCGCGCTGCCTGAGGTCAGGACGCGCCACGCGTCGACCACAGGGACGAGCCAAGAAGACGGGACCGGTGGCGAACATGGTGATGATCTCGGAGCGTCCCGCCGAAGTCGAGGACCGCAGCGTGCCCGGGCACTGGGAGGGCGACCTCATCATTGGCAAAGGTGGGGCCAGTGCCGTCGGCACGCTCGTGGAACGCTCGACGCGTTTCCTCTTGCTGTTGCACTTGGAGAACGATCACGGCGCCCTGGCGGTCGAAGCGGCCATGCGCAAGGCAATCAAAACCTTGCCCCAGGAACTCATGCGCTCAATCACCGGGGACCAGGGAAGCGAGATGGCGAGTCACCTGAACTTCACCGTCACCACCGGCGTGCCCAGCTACTTCTGTGACCCGCACTCGCCCTGGCAACGAGGATCCAACGAGAACACCAACGGACTTCTTCGTCAGTATTTGCCCAAGGGCACCGACCTCTCGAAGTACTCCGCGAGGGACCTCAAAGCTATTCAGCGAAGCCTCAACGGACGGCCCCGCAAGACCCTCGGCTATATGATGCCAGAGGAGAAACTCGCCGAGCTCGTTGCGCTGTCTACTTGAAACCGCCCAGTTCATCGTGTTTCTCCTCAAGTTGTTGTGTCGTAACTGCATCTTGAGATTGACGCGATGAACGTCGTTTTTGGTGGATACCGTTTCAGCTCACGGGCT